>JAEZES010000014.1 GCA_023432995.1 Pseudomonadota bacterium | reverse complement strand
GCCCTGCAGCGCGCCGCCGGGCAGGTGGCGCGCGACGAACGGCGCGGCGTTGCGCACCAGGCACATCCGCGGCGCGTGGCCGACGGTGAAGCCGAGCCGGTGGTAGATGCGCAGCATCGCCGGGGCCGAGAACGCCGCCGCGCTGGCGATCCCGCGGCGGTCCATCTCGGCCACCTGCAGCTCGACCAGCCCGCGGCCGACGCCGCGCCCGCGGTAGTCGGGCTCGATCAGCGAATCGTAGGACCACGACCACGGCACGGCCCGGCCGTCGAGGTAGGCCACGTCGGGGATCGCCCGGCGGTGGCCGGCGATGCGCGTGTCGTCGAGCACGTAGAACATGTAGGGGAAGTCGCCCGGCGGCGGGACCGGGTTCTCGG
Organism: Pseudomonadota bacterium; assembly: GCA_023432995.1. GTDB lineage: Bacteria > Pseudomonadota > Alphaproteobacteria > Sphingomonadales > Sphingomonadaceae > Croceibacterium_A. The sequence continues at coordinate 10,994 of JAEZES010000014.1, read as the reverse complement.
GGAACGGGAACGCGGCCAGGTCGGGCCGCGCGGCGGCCAGCTCGGGATGGCGCGCGGCGAGGTCGGGAATCTGGTCCGTCGAGACGACGCGGTATTCCATGCCGCTACTTGTGCTTGACCCGCACGCCGGCGACCCCGGCGACCTTGCCGGCGCCCTCGATCACCTGGGCGATCGCGTAGAGCCAGTGCGGCGGCTGGCCGCCGGCGAGGCGGCGGACCGGCGCGGCGAACGCGCGGGCGATGCTGGCGACGCTGTGCAGCGCCAGCTTGCCGCGGCCGACGCCCTTCTGGCGCGAGGTCTGGATCGAGGTGTTGCCGTACCAGAACGCGCGGCGCAGCTGGTAACGCAGCGTCAGGCGCGACTCCTCTTCGTTCTCGTACATCAGCGCGTGGCGGGCGAAGCGGATGGCGAAACCGGCGGCGGCGATCTCGTGGAAGAACACCGTGTCCTCGCCGCCGATGCGGCCGAACTCGGTGCGGAAGCGCAGCTGCGGATTGTCGCGCAGCATCGCCGCGGACATCAGGCAGTTGTTGGTGAAGGCGGTCGCCATCGGCTGGCCGTCGTCGGCCTCGTAGCGGCTCATGTTGAGGAACGGCTGCTCGACCAGCCACTTCGGCGCGCCGGGCGGCGCGCGGCGCAGCAGCCCGCCGGTCACCACCGGCGCGCCGGTCTCGGCCTGGATGCGCAGCAGCTCGGCCAGCCAGCGCTCGCTCGGCTCGCAATCGTCGTCGGTCATCGCCACCCAGTCGCCGACCGCGGCGGCGGCCTCGAGCGCCATGTTGCGCGCCTTCGAGATGTTGCGCGCGCCCGAGTGACGATAGGTCGCGCCGAGCTCGAAGCGGGCGTCGAACGAGGCGACCAGGTCCTCGGCCAGCCGTTCGGCGCTGTCGTCGACGACGACCACCCCGAGCGCGTAGAGGCCGGCGTCGCGCGCGGCCATGCGCTCGATCGCCTCGAGCAGCCCGGCGAGGGCCTCGTTGCGGCGGTAGGTGCATACCGCCAGCGCGACGCGCGTCCGGTTCGCTTCTGCCGTCATTGCTGCGCCAAGCCCTTCCCAGCAAACCCGCATCCGGCGCACAGGGTGGCGCGGACGCCCGGCGTAAGTGCCTCACAGCGAAGCGGAAGTCGATGGACTTGCCGCGCAGCGTCCTATTTCGGCCCAGCCGGAAACTTCGCTTCGCGGCAAGGCGCAGCCGGGTGAGCAGACCGTCATCCCTGACGCCCGGGACGCGCTTTGGCGATAGGCTTTGGGCGGTTTTGCGTCCATGATGAGGGAGTTAGGGCAAACGGGGATTCACGGTGGACCGCATTCCGGCCGTCCGGCGGGCGATGCTCGCGGATCTCCCGCCGCTGCACGCACTCGGCTGGTGCACGGTGGCGGTGGCGGTGCCGACCGCTTTGCGCTGGGCGATCGACCGCGGCTCGGAGGGCGTGCCGTTCCTGACCTATTTCCCGGCGCTGACCCTGGCGGCGCTGTTCCTCGGCTGGCGCTGGGCGACGCTGGTCGCGGTGGCCTCGGCCGCGGTGGCCAACAACCTGTTCCGCGATTCGCCGCTGCGCTTCTGGGAGAGCGGCAGCGAGGCGCTGCTCGCCGGTCTGTTCGTGCTCAGCTGCCTGGCGCTGATAGCGATCGGCGAGGTCGCGCGGCGCACCGTGCGCGCGCTCGAGGCGGCCAAGGCGCGCGAGATCCTGCTCAACCAGGAGCTGCTGCACCGGGTCAAGAACCTGCTGGCGACGGTCAACGCGATGGCGGTGCTGACCGCGCGCCACGCCGAGCCCGAGGCGTTCGTGCCAGCGCTGACCGGGCGCATGCTCGCGCTCGAGCGGGCGACCGAGCTGCTCGGGACCGCCGAGGACGCGCCGTGCGAGGCCCGGCGGCTGGTCGAGGCGGCGCTGGCGCCGTTCCGCGCCGGCGACACTTTCGTACTCGACGGTCCGGCGTGCACGCTGCCGCGCGAAGCTTGCGTGCCGCTCAGCCTCGCGCTGCACGAGCTGTGCACCAACGCCGTCAAGTACGGAGCGCTGTCGGTGCCCGACGGGCGCGTGCGGCTCGGCTGGGCGGTCGAGGCCGATGGACTGCTGACGCTGACCTGGCGCGAGGAGGGCGGGCCGCCGGTAACCGGGCCGTCGCGCGCGGGAATGGGCACGCAGCTGCTGCAGCGCCAGCGGGGGCTCGATCACGTCGAGGTGCACTACCGCCCGGCCGGCGTCGAATGCACGATCGTGATCGAGGGCTGCGCGCCGGCCCGCGGGTGAGCGGCTAGGGCTTCACCGCAGAGACCAGCGAGTAGTAGCCGCCGCCGGTGCGCACCGCCTCGACCCGGGTGAACCCGGCGCTCTCGAGGATGTCGCGGAACTCGGGCAGCGAGTACTGCTTGCCGAGCGTGCCGATCAGCATCAGCAGGCTGAACGCGGCGGCGTGCCACGGGCCGGTGCCGTCGTCGTCCATCAGCACCTCGGACAGGAAGATGCGGCCGCCGCTGGGCAGCGCTTCGAAGCTCTTGCGGGCGAGCAGACGGTTGGTCTCGACCGACCAGTCGTGGAACACGTTGGCGAAGAAGTGCGCGTCGGGTCCGGTCGGCCATTGCTCGGTGAACATGTTGCAGCCGTGGGTGGCGACGCGGCCGCTCATCCCGGCGCGCTCGACGTAGCGGCCGGCTTCCTCCGCCATGGCCGCAAGGTCCATCAGCGTGACCTTGAGGCCCGGGTGGGCGCGGGCGATCTCGGTGCCGTAGACGCCCGAGCCGCAGCCGACGTCCATCAGGTGCTCGACCTCGCCGAACACCGCCTGCGCGGCGGCGCCGCGCGCCGGGGCCATCGAGTGGGCGTGCATGAACCAGGCGATGCGCTGCGCCGCCTCGGCGCTCATCTCGCCGCGCTCCCACTCGGGCGCCCCCGAGTTGAAGCTCTCGGGGCGCTTGCCGGTGCGAATCGCCTGGAGCAGCTGCGCGTGCAGCGGGTTGCGCTCGCGGTAGCCGAGCAGAAACCCGCCCCAGTAGCCCTCGCCGTCGGGGTGCAGCCAGGTGCGCGCCGGCGGCAGCGCGCGCCACTTGCCCTCGCGCTTCTCGAGCAGCTCCGACGAGGCCAGCGCCGCGAGCAGGATCGACAGCGCGTGGCTGTCGATGCCGAGCCCCGTGGCCAGCTCCTCGGTCGTCAGCGCGGCGTCCGACAGCGCGCGGAACAGCCCGAGCTCGTCGGCCACCGTGCACGCCGGCAGGCGGAACTGCGATTCCCACATGTCCCAGATGGCGCGATCGTCGGTGGTCGGCGGCAAGTGGCTCATCGGTGTTCTTCCCTCCCTGAACGGTTTTGCCTCATGCATAGCGGCGCGGGCAGGCTTGGCCAGCCCCGCTTGCCATGGCACAATAGTAACGAACGATAGAATCACCTTTGGGAGCACAGCGATGGCCACCGCCGCCGCACCGCAGATCGCGGACATCGAAGACAATGCGCGCCAGGTCGAGACGATGATCCGGTTCGTCGACCCCGGCGATTTCGTCACCCGGCGCTACGTGCGCGCGGGGGCCGAAATCAACACCGGGACCTATTCGGATCACCGTGTGATCGTGCGCGACGCGATGCCGATCCGCGATCACTTCGAGCTCGACGTGCACGGCTTCCGCATCGCCCGCCAGCCGACGGCGGTGAAGGACTTCCACGACAAGGCCGAAGTCGACGCGGTCTACGAACGCGAGGTCGAGGAGCACGTCCGCCAGTTGACCGGCGCCGACAAGGTCGTCGCGCGCGGATGGATGATCCGCACCTCGGCCGACCTGACCGAGCGGGCCAGGGCCAAGGCCGAGAACTACCAGCACACCGGCGGCATCCAGCCGCCGGCCGGCGAGGCGCACATCGACCTCAACACGCCGACCGCGCAGCGCATGGCCGAGTTCACCTACAGGAAGCACTTCCCCGAGGGTCCGGGGTTCAAGCGCTTCCTGATCACCAGCTACTGGCGCACTTTCAGCCCGCCGCCGCAGGACGTGCCGCTGGCGCTGTGCGACGGGCGCACGAGCTTCGCCGGCGAGGAGAAGTCGAACACGCTGTTCGTGGTCGATGAGTTCCCCGAAGGCGACGCCCTGGTCGCGCCGGTCGAGGGCGAAGAGACGATGATGGCGGCGACGATCCCGTGCTACCACCCGAGCATGCGCTGGTGGTACTTCGCCAACATGACCCGCGACGACGCGCTGCTGTTCAAGTTCCACGACAGCGACCACTCGCGCACCTGGCGCTGCCCGCACACCGCGTTCCACGACCCGAGCTTCGCCGACGCCCGGGTGCGCGAAAGCATCGAGGTCCGCTCGGTGGCCTTCTGGGAGTAGCGCCGTGGGCGTGACGATCTACCACAACCCGCGCTGCAGCACCTCGCGCAACACGCTCGCGCTGATCCGCGACGCCGGGATCGAACCGACCGTGGTCGAGTACCTGCAGACCCCGCCGAGCCGCGCCGAGCTGGCCGAGCTGGTGGCGCGGATGGGCGTGCCGGCGCGTGCGGTGCTGCGCGCCAAGGAACCGCTCGCGGCGGAGCTCGGGCTGCGCGATCCGGCGGTCGGCGACGAGGCCCTGCTCGACGCGATGGCGGTGCACCCGATCCTGATCGAGCGGCCGATCGTGGTCAGCGACAAGGGCGTGCGGCTCGGCCGCCCGCCCGAAGCGGTGCGCGAGGTCCTGCCTTAGGCGGAACCGCGCGGCGCACCGGCGATTTCCCGATTCGCTTCCGCGAATCTGGAAAGGCCCTGCCATGCCCGTCTCCGAAACCAGTGCCGTCGAGCGCATCGCCCGGATCCTCGCCGGCCAGCGGCTCAGCGCCAACGCCGACGGCTATCTCGCCTCGGCCGGCGACGTGGTCGACGACGAATGGCGCTCGCACCTCGACGACGCGCGCGCGGTGCTGCACACGCTGCGCGAGCCGGATGCGGCGATGGCCGGAGCGGGCGACGTCGGCACCTGGAAGGCGATGGTCGAAGCCGCACTGGCCGAAGCGGAGTAGGCAGAGCGCGGGTCCGCTGCCCAGGCCGATCAGCGCTTGCCGGCGACCAGGCGCAACGGGCGGCGCGCAGGCTGGACGCGAGGCGTCGCCGCCGGGCTGAAATGCGCCACCAGCCCGGGCACGCGGCTCGCCGCCACCGCCTTCGAGAACAGGAAGCCCTGGCCGAACTCGCAATCGAGCGCCATCAGCCGCGCTGCCTGCTGCTCGGTCTCGATCCCCTCGGCGACGACCTTGATGCCGAGGCTGCGGCCGAGGTTGAGCACCGCGCGGATGATCGCTTCGTCGCCCGGATCGACGTCCATGTCGCGCACGAAGCTCTGGTCGATCTTGATCAGGTCGACCGGGAACTGCTTGAGGTGGCGCAGCGAGGCGTAGCCGGTGCCGAAGTCGTCGAGCGCAATCTTGACCCCGCGGGCGCTGAGCAGCGCCAGTGCGCGGTGCACGTATTCGGCGCCGCGGCCGAGGAACACCGTCTCGGTCACCTCGAGCTGCAGGTACTGCGTCGGCACGCGCGCCAGCCGCAGCTGCTCGAGCAGCCGCTCGGCGAAGTTGTCGCGCCGGAACTCGGCGGCCGACGAATTGATCGCGACGTGCTGGAACTCGATGCCCTTGTCGAGCCACACGCGGACATCGGCGATCACGCGCTCGAGCATCCGGTCGCTGATCGCGGCGGCGACCTCGATGTCCTCGAACGCCGCCTCGATCGCCGCCGGCTCGCCGATCCGCCCGTTCTCGTTGCGCCAGCGCAGCAGCGCCTCGAAGCCGACCACCGAGCGGCGGGCGAGGTCGAGCTTGGGCTGGTAGTAGGGAACGATGCGCTCTTCACGCAGCGCGTCGCGGGCCAGCTGGACCATCGACGTCCGCCGGCGCACGTCGTCGCGCATGTGCGGCTCGTACAGCGTGACCGTGCCGCGCCCGGCCGCCTTGGCCGCGTAAAGCGCGATATCGGCGTTCTTCATCAGCGCTTCGCTGGTGCGCCCGTGCAGCGGGAAGATGCTCGCGCCCATGCTCGCGCGGCAGTCGAGCATGCGCCCGGCATGGACGAACGGCTCGCGCAGGCATTCGTGGACCGAGCGCGACAGCTGGATCAGGCTCAACTCGCCTTCGACGTCGGGCAGCACGATGGCGAACTCGTCGCCGCCGAGGCGCGCCACGGTATCGCCCGCCCGTACGACCGAGCGCAGCCGCTCGGCGAACTGGCTGAGCAGCGTGTCGCCGGCGTCGTGGCCGAGCGTGTCGTTGATCTGCTTGAAATGGTCGAGGTCGAGCAGCAGCAGGCCGACGGCCCCGCCGTCGACGGTGGCCGCCTGGATCGCGGTGTCGAGCCGGTCCTGGAACAGGCTGCGATTGGCGAGACCGGTGAGCCCGTCGTGGCTCGCCGACCAGCGGACGCGTTCCTCGGCGGTCTTCTCCTCGGTCGCGTCGCGCGCCGTCAGGATGATGCGGCGCAGCTGGCTGTCCGCCTTGTGCGTGCGCCAGCCGTTCATCGTCACCCAGCGCTCGGCCTGGTCGCTCGCGCGGCGGATGCGGAAGGTGTCCTCGAAGCGCTCGCTCTTGCCCGCCCGGATGCTGTTGAGCTGGCGCATGAAACGCGGGCGGTCGGCTGGATGGATGCACGATTCGGCGAGCTCGAGCGTGGCCTCGGCACCCGGCGGTACGCCGAGGATCTCGCGCAGCCGGTCGGACCATTCGCGCTGGTTGAGCACCGCGTCGTAGTCCCACACGCCGAGCCCGGCAGCGCCGGCGGCGAGGCGGAAGCGTTCCTCGCTTTCGCGAAGCGCTTCCTCGTTCTGCTTGCGCTGGGTGATATCGAGGTGAGCGCCGATGCTGCGGACCGCCTCGCCGGCCTCGTTGCGCTCGACCTTGGTTCGGCTCGAGATCCACCGCACCTGACCGTTGTCGGGGCGGACGATGCGAAACTCGGCCTGAAAGCAGTCGTCCTCCTCGAGGTGCCGCTCGATGTCGTGCCTGAGCTGGTCGCGGTCCTCCGGATGGACGATGCGGAGCCAGTCGGCGAACGGCAGGTGCTTGGTCCCCGGCGGGAGACCGGTCTGCTCGAGGAACGCCGGCGAGATCGCGGCGATGCCGTCGGCGGTCGCTTCGAAGTCGGCCAGGCCGGTGGCTTCCTGCACCAGTCGCAGGCGCTTCTCGCTGTCACGCAGCGCCTCCTCGCCGCGCTTGCGCTCGGTGATGTCGAGGTGGGCGCCGATCGTGCGCAGCAGGGTGCCGTTTGTGTCACGGATCATCTTGGTGCTGCAGGCGATCCAGCGCACGTCGCCGTCGTCGGCGCGAACGATGCGGAACTCGGTGCGGAACCACTCGTCGCCGGCGGCCATCGACGCCGCGATCTCGTTACCAACGCGCTCGCGGTCGTCGGGATGGATCAGGTGGGCCCATTGCTCGACCTTGAGCGTGCCGTCGCCGGGCGAGAGGCCGAGCTGCTCGAAGAACCGGTCGGAGCAGGTTGTGACGCCGTTCTCGTCGCATTCGAAATCGGCCAGCCCGGTCGCCTCGTGCACGAGGCGCAGGCGCTCCTCGCTGCGACGGAGCGCGGTCTCGGCCTCGATCCGGTCGTCGACGTCGCGCGAGATGCTGAGGTGCGCCTTGCTGCCGTCGGGCATGCGGAACGGCACGGCATGCGATTCGACGTGCCGGCGGCGCCCCTCGAGTCCGACGATCTCGTAAGTCCACACGACGGTTTCGCCACCCAGCACGCGGCGATGCACGTCGAGGCAGGCGGCCCGGTATTCCTCAGGGACCGCCATGTAGCCGGGCGCGTTGAGGCTTTCGAGATCGGGTGCCTGGAGCAGGGCGAGGCCGGAAGGGTTGATGTGGAGCATCCGGCCGGCTTCGTCGAACACCATCACGCAGTCGGGCATGCCGTCGAGAATCGCGCGCAGGCGCGCCTCGCTCTCGCGCAGCGCCGTCTCGGCGGCGACCTGTGCCGACACGTCCTCGAATGTCGCGACCCAGTGTCCGTCGGGCGTGCGCGAGGGCAGCACGGCGAACGTGCGTCCGCCGCGCTCGAGCTTGCGGCGCGTCTCGGCGGTCGCCGCGAGGTCTTGCCACAGCTGCTCCTCGAGTAGTTCAGGCGGAGCGTCGGGCGGGTAGTGGCCGGCGGCCTGTGCCAGCGACACCAGCTGGCGCAGGGTCAGGCCCGGGCGGATCTCGTCGGCCGGCAGCTGGAGCGCCTCGGCGAAGCGGCGGTTGCACAGCGCGATGCGGCCGTCGGGGTCGAACACGCACAGCCCCTGGTGCATGTGCTCGAGAGCGCTCTCGACGAGCGCGAGACGGGCTTGCAGGGCTTGGTTCTGCCGCTTGAGGTCAGCCAGTTTTTCCGTGCTCCGAGGCACGCCGCTCCCTCCCACGCCCGATCGTAACGGAGTGCCATTGCGCCAATGACGGAGGATGGTGCCAAAACTAGGTGAACATACCGTAAGCAGTGGCGAAGAATCTCAACCTTGGCCAAGCCCGTGGGCGGCCGGCTCACTTCACTTGGCGTTCACGGTGTCGCTGGCTATAGGCGGCGCATGACCGCACCCTCTTCCTCCAGGATCGTCCTGCTGGCCGCCGCGGCGGCCGCCCTTCCGCTTCTCGCAGGCTGCTCCTCTTTCGGGATCGGCGGTCAGCGGGCGGAGACCGGCTACGTCGCGCGCGACGCGGAATCGCTCTACAGCGCGGCGAAGCAGCGGCTCGACCGCGGCGACGTAGCCATCGCGGCGGCGCTGTTCGACGAGGTCGAGCGGCAGCACCCGTACTCGCCATGGGCGCGGCGGGCGCAGCTGATGAGTGCGTTCAGCTATTACGTGGCCAAGAACTATACGAAGTCGATCGAATCGGCCCAGCGGTTCCTGCAGATCCACCCCGGCAACAAGGACGCGCCTTACGCTTACTATCTGGTCGCGCTCAGCTATTACGAACAGATCAACGACGTGGACCGCGATCAGCAGATCACCTTGCAGGCGCTGACCGCGCTGCAGGACGTGCAGCGGCGCTATCCCAACACCGAGTACGCGGCCGACGCGCGGATCAAGACCGACCTTGTGAACGATCACCTCGCCGGCAAGGAGATGGAGATTGGCCGGTTCTACGAGCGCAGCGGCAGCTGGCTCGCGGCGCAGATCCGGTTCCAGAACGTGGTCGAGAAGTACGACACCACCAGCCACATCCCCGAGGCGCTGTTCCGGCTGACCGAGACCAGCCTGGCCCTCGGGCTGCCGACCGAAGCGCAGAAGTACGCGGCGGTGCTGGGGGCCAATTATCCGGGCAGCGAGTGGTACCAGCGGGCCTTCGCACTGATGCAGCGGCACGCGCCCGACGCCAGAGCGTCGTAGACGACCATTGCGCTAGGTGGAGGGTACGCGTCGCGAGGGCGTGCGATCGCGCGAGCGTCGATCAATTCGGACGGAACGGGGACGTCTTAGGCGACGCGCGCTTCGGCGAAGCCGCGATCGCGGGCGATCAGCTCGCCGAGCTGGTTCGGGAACAGCGCCTGGTCAAGCCGGACGCCGGCGATCCCGTCATGCGCCCAGCGGATCCGCCCGCCGAGGCTCAGATCGCCCAGTTCGACAGTGACTTCCTCGCCGATCGTGTAGTCGCGGCGATCGAGATTGCTGATGCGGCACCCCTCGCTCGACAGCTCGATCAGCAGGCCCCGGGCGAGATCGCCATCGGACCTGCCCAGCCTGACCGGCTGGCGGACTGCGTAGCGCCTGTGCGCGCGGATCGTAAGAACGGCCATGGACCCCCGACCTTCTCCCTTTTTCCGGTTTCATCATAAGGCCATATGTCCGTTAACAAATTCTTCCACAGACCCGTCCACAGGGCGATTTTTCGCGAAAAACTACGATGGGGGGCGTCGCGCGAGCGCCGTTGCGCCGGACCGGGGGCTTCCGTAGGCTGCCCGGGCCCATGCTGACCTCGCTCACGATCCGCAACGTCGTCCTGATCGAGGCGCTCGACCTGGCCTTCGGGCCGGGGCTCGGCGTGCTCACCGGCGAGACCGGGGCGGGCAAGTCGATCCTGCTCGATGCGCTCGGCCTGGTTCTGGGCATACGCGCCGATACCAGCCTCGTGCGGGCCGGTGAGGAGCAGGCGAGCGTCACCGCCACTTTCGATTTCGCCGAACTGCCGGATACGGTCCAGGCTGCGCTGGCCGAGGCCGAAGTCGAGATCGAACCGGGCGAGCCCTTGATCGTGCGGCGCAGGGTGCGGGCCGACGGCGGCTCGAAGGCCTGGATCAACGACCAGCCGGTCGGCGCCGCGCTGCTGCGCGAGCTCGCCCCGGCGCTGGTCGAGCTGCACGGCCAGCAGGACGACCGCGGGCTGGTCAATCCGCGCGGCCACCGCGCGCTGCTCGACCGCTACGCGGCGGCCGACGTGGCGGGGGTCGAGGACGCCTGGGCCAAGTGGCGGGCGGCCGAGGCCGCGCTCGACGCGGCGCGCGCCGACATCGCGCAGGCCAAGGCCGACCAGGACCTGCTGCTCGCGCACCTCGCCGAGCTCACCGAGATCGCGCCCGAGGATGGCGAGGAGGCACGGCTCGCGCTCGCGCGCGCCGACATGCAGAAGGGTGAGAAGCTGGCCGGCGATCTCGAGGCGCTGCGGCAGGTGTGGGACGGGTCGGACTCGGCCTTGGCGCAACTACGCGGGGCCGCGCGTCGGCTCGACCGGATCGCCGGCGAGCATGACCTTCTGGCCGAGGCGCTGGCGGCGCTCGACCGGGCGGTGATCGAGGCCGGCGAAGCCGAGGAGGCGTTGTCAAAGGCGGCCGAGGCGCTGACTTTCGACCCCGCCGAGCTCGACCGGATCGAAACCCGGTTGTTCGACCTGCGGGCGCTGGCGCGCAAGCACGGCTGCCAGCCCGACGCGCTGCCGGGAACGATGCGGACGCTGCGCGCCAGGCTCGAGGCGATCGAGGCCGGCGATGCCCATATCGGCGAACTTGAGCGGGCGGCGGCCGAGGCCGGTCAGGTCTACCGCGCGCGGGCCGAGGCACTGCAC
>JAEZES010000302.1 GCA_023432995.1 Pseudomonadota bacterium | reverse complement strand
CGGCCCGGCAGGCCGAGCAGTGCGGTCACGGCGCTCGCCAGCAGCCCGCCCGTCCCGCCGCCCGGTGCCTGGCCGAGCAACCCGCCGATCCCGCCCTGCACCGCCTGCGCGGCGATCTGCCCGATCGCGTCGAGCGCCACCCGCCGCAGGTCGTCGAACCCGAGGCTGCCGCGGCGGATTGCCGCCAGCAGCCCGCGCTCGAGCACGTTCCCGGCGCGGGCGAAGCCGTCGACCAGGGTGGCGTCGAAGTGGCGCCGCATGGCCGTGATGTCGGCCTCGAAGCCGGCGGTGCTCGCGCGCACGTCGACCAGCAGCGTGTCGATCTCGTCATCCATCGCCGTCGCGCTCCATCAAGGCGGTAAGCTCGGCCCGGCTCAGCGGGTCGGCCCACCCCCGTTCGTCTCGGGCCTGTCGCAGGATCTCGAGAATCCCCGCCAGCTCGGCCGGGGTCGCTTGCCAGAACTCGGCCGGCCGCCAGCCGAGCAGGCACCCGGCCAGCCCCGCCAGCCGTCGCGACAGCCCGGCGAAGCTCTCGCTCACGCCCGGCCCTGCAGGATCTGCCCGAGCAGGCAGCGCAGCGCCGGCGCACACCCGGCGAGCCCGTTGGCCACGACCGCCTCGCCGACGTCCTCGCGCGACAGGCCTTCGCGCTCGCTCAGGCAATGCCAGAACAGCGTCGCCAGTTCGTCTAGCCGCAACTGTCCTGCGCCCGCGCGCTCGACCAGGGCGAACAGCGGGCCGAGCTCGTCCTCGGCGGCGACTAGCGCGGCAAAGCTCGGCCGCACAACGCGCTCGGCCCCGGCCACCGGCAGCCGTGCCTCGCCCCGCGCCGGGTTCGCCGGCCGGTTCACGCCGGCACCACCGCGCCCGAGCTCTCGAGCTGGATCGTGTAATTGCGCTCGCCGTTGAAATCCCCGGCGTAGTCGAGCCGCTGCACGAGGAACTGGCCGCGCAGCTTCTCGTCGTCCTCGAACGACAGCTCGTACTGGTCGAGCGTCCCGGCCAGCGCGTGCGCGCGGATCGCCGCCTCGGCCGCGCTGCCGAGGAAGATCCCGGCTGCGCTGACCGAGACCGAGCGGGTCCCCGCGCCGGACAGCAGCTCGCGCCACCCGCCCGAATCCTTGTGCGTGACGACCACCGCGTCGCCGTTGATCGACATCTGCGTGGTGCGCAGCCCGGCGACCGTCTGGTACGCCGGCGGCTGCGCCCCGTCGCCGATCTTCAGCAGGAAGGCGGAACCTTTCTGGGCAGTCATGTCGATTCTCTCCTTGTTTGAAGGATTCACGCGGAGACGCGGAGGCGCGGAGGGCCCTGCGGCGAAGCCGCTTTCAACCGTCGCTGGAACACAGGCAGGCTGCGCACCCGCTCGCGGCAAAGCCGCTCCGCGTCTCCGCGTCTCCGCGTGAACCGAAAATCGTCTAGTTAGCCAGCATCCGGAACCGGTACTCGAGCAGCACCGCGCGCCGGTTGCCGGGACGCTGCTCGGCTCGGGCACGCAGGAACACGATCGTCGCGATCGCGAACCCGGCCTGTGCCCGGGGCAGCGCCTCGATCCGCGCTTCGACCGCCCGCGCCACCGCCGCCGCGGAGCCCGGGTCGTTGCCGCGGGCGTGCAGCTCGAGCGCCACCCGCACTTCGCGTCCGGCGCGGTCCTTGGTGCTCCAGTCGGCGCTCGCGCTGGCCGCGATCGCCAGCCACGGCGGTGCCGCGCGCGCCGGCGCTTCCTCGGTCACCGCGTTGAGCAAGCCGGTCAGCACGGCGTCGGCCCGCAGCCAGTCGATCAGCGTCGCGCGCAGTTCGCTTTCCATTGTCAGGGTTCCTTCGCGAACAGCGGCCAGACCAGCCGCGCCAGGCGCCAGCGGCGTTCCCCGCGTTGCCGTGCCTCGGCCTGCGCGGCCGCCAGCCGCCCGGCCTTGGCCGCCAGTCTCGCGGCGAACCCCGCGGGATCGCCGCCGCGCGCTTCAATCATGCGACCCGCATCCGTCGCCACGGCCGCCACAGCGCGGCGATCGCCGCCGGCGGCATCGTCCGCGCCGCGTCGCTCTCGCGTTGGCGATAGTGGTGCGCCGCTAGCCGCAGCGCGCCGTGGCGCAGGCTCTCGGGCAGGCCGTCCCACTCGGCGGCAAGGCCGGCGGTGAAGCGCACCGCCACGCGGTCGGCCTCGCCCGCCTGCAGCAGACGGAACAGCCCGCCGCCGTCAGCCTCGAGGTCGATCGCGTAGTCCTCGACCGGGATCGCGAACCGCGCCCCCGCCGCGGGAATCCCCTCGACCCAGGTCACCGCCAGCACCGGCCGCGTTGCGAGCGCCTGCCAGCAGGAACTCGCCGGCAGGATCTCCTCGCACAGCTGCGCCAGCGGCATCTGCCCGGTGAACCCCTCGCAGGCCTCGAGCGCGGTGCGCAGCAGCGCGCCGAGCGCCGCGTCGTCGCCGGGCGTGGTGATCGCCAGCCAGTCCTTGAGCTCGGCTAGCGCCGCACCCGCGAGCACCGCGGGCGTAATGATCGCGCGTTTCATCTATGCCCCCCGTTCGATCCCTCAGGCGCCGGGAGCCTTCCCATGTGGCTCGGGATGATCCGGTCGGCGACCAGCCGTCCGCAAGCGCGAACGCGCGCCCGAGCTTATGCGAGGAAAGCCAAGCGGGCCGGATGGCCCGCGCCCGGCGCCTGAGGGCGCAACAAATTACGCTTCGATCTTCAGCAGCTTGATCGCCGCCGAATCGAGCACCTGCCCGCCGACCCGCCGCGTCGCGTAGAAATGCACGAACGGTTTGTTGGTGAACGGGTCGCGCAGGATCGTCGTCGCGCTGCGCTCGGCGATCAGGTAGCCGGCCTTGAAGTTGCCGAACGCGATCGGGCACGCGCCGGCGCCGACGTCGGGCATGTCCTCGGCCTCGACCACCGGATAGCCGAGCAGCCGGTCGGGCGCGCCCTCGATCATTCCCGGCTGCCACAGGAACGTGCCGTCGGTCGCCTTGAGCTTGCGCACCGCCGCCAGCGTCGCCGAGTTCATCACCCAGCTCGCGCCCTGCCGGTGCCCGGCCTTGAGCGCGTGGGCCAGGTCGATCAGCCGGTCCTCGATGTCGCCGCCGAACCCGTTGGCATCGCCCGAGCCGAGGTACTGCAGCGTCCCGAACGGCCGCGTCGCGTCGCCGGCGGCCGAGGTCGGTGCCGCGAGGAACCCGGCAGGCCGGTTGACCCCGCTGCCGTTGACGAAGGCCGCCCCCTCGGCGCGCGCGAACTCGCTCGCGATCTCCCGCGCCAGCCACGCCTCGAGGTCGAACGCCGCGTCGTCGAGCATCGCCTGGCTCGCCGCCGGGTTGGCGTAGAGGTCGCCGCCCGGCGGGGCGATTTCCTCGAACTTGGGCGTGGCGGTCTCCGGCCGCGCGGCGGTCTCGCTGACCCAGCCGCTGCCGGTGTTGCCGGTGGCGAACAGCTTGCGGTAGCCGGCGGTGCCGGTCTGCACGACCAGCGCGATCCGCCGGATCGGGCTGACGTCGATGAGCTGGCGGCCAATCTCGGCGTCGATCTCGCGCGGCACCGCGTAGCCGCCGTCGGCCGGCACCGTGCCCTGGATCGCCTTGACCTCGGTCTCGCGCCCGTGGCGCAGGTAGCCGTCGACGAAGCTGCGGGTCTCGGCGGCCGGCTCGCCGCCGGCGAGCGGCGTGCGCGGCGCACGGCCGAGC
>JAEZES010000246.1 GCA_023432995.1 Pseudomonadota bacterium | reverse complement strand
GCCGTCGGCCTGTTGGTAGTCCCGCAGGGTCGAGCCACCGGCCTCGATCGCCTCGGCGAGAACCGCTTGGATGTGCGGGATGAGCGCGTTGGTGCGCGCGTTCGGCTTGCCGGTCGGCGTGGCGAGGCAGCCGGCGTGGCGCGATGGCTCGAGTCTGGCGCGGAACAGCGCCTCGCAGACGTAGATGTTGCCGAGCCCGGCGACGATCCGCTGGTCGAGCAGCAGCAGCTTCACCGCCTGCTTGCGGCCGGCGAACGCGCGCTGCAGGTGCTCGGGCGTGAGCCCGGGGCCGAGCGGCTCGGGGCCCATCGCCGCGAACGGCGGCCAGGCCTCGAGCGCATCGGTGTCGACCAGGTCGACGAAGCCGAAACGGCGCGGGTCGCACAGGGCGAAGCGGTGCTGGTCGGTCTCGAGCACGAGGTGGTCGTGCTTGTCGGCCGCGCTCGGATCGATCCGCCAGCGCCCGCTCATGCCGAGGTGGAACACCAGGGTGCTCGCCCGGTCGGTGTGCACGAGGCCGTACTTCGCGCGCCGGCCGAGGCCGGTCACGCGCGCCCCGGTCAGCGCCTGGACCAGCCCCTCGGGGAACGGGAAACGCATGTCGGGCCGGTTGAGCGCGACCCGCTCGATCCGCGCACCGTCGAGATGGCGCGCAAGTCCGCGCACGGTGGTCTCGACTTCGGGCAGTTCCGGCATCGCAGCCGGTTAGCGGCGCACTCGGCCATCGCCAAGCGCGCTCTCGCGCTCTAGGGCCGCGCGATGCCCGCCGACCGCCGCCAGCTGACCGCCTTCGCCCTGCTCGGGCTGGTCATGGTGCTGTGGGCCGGCAACTCGATCGTCGGGCGGGCGGTGCGCTTCGACGTGCCGCCGCTGACGCTGGCCTTCGTCCGCTGGACCGGCGCGTCGCTGATCTTGCTGCCCTTCGCACTGGCCCCGCTGCGGCGCGACTGGCCGGCGATCCGCGCGGCGTGGAAGCCGGTGCTCGGGCTCGGTCTGCTCGGCGTCGCCGCGTTCAACGCGCTGCTCTATTCGGGGCTGCGCTACACCACCGCGACCAACGCGCTGCTGCTGCAGGCGGCGATCCCGGCGCTGGTCGTGCTGTTCGACCGGCTGTTCTTCGCGGTGCGCAGCCCGCGGCTGCTGATCGTCGGCGTCATCGCCTCGACACTCGGGGTGCTGGCGATCGTGTTCGAGGGCAGCCTGGCCAAGGCGGCGGCGCTGCGCTTCGGTCTCGGCGACCTGCTGGTGCTGGCGAGCGTGCTCGTGTGGGCGCTGTACACCGTGTTCCTGCGCCTGCGCCCGGGCATCGCCCCGGTCAGCTTCGTCGCCGCGACGTTCCTGATCGGCGCCCTCGCCATGGCCCCGCTGGCGCTCGGCGAATGGCTTTCGGGCGAGCAGGTCCGCTGGGGCCCGCGGGTATGGGGCGCGTTCGCCTATGTCTGCGTGTTGCCGTCGATCGTGTCGTACTTCATCTTCAACTCGGCCACCCGCACGGTCGGGCCGGCGAAGGCCGGTCAAGCGATAACGCTGATGCCGCTGTTCGGCGCATTCCTCTCGGCCGCGCTGCTCGGCGAGCGGCTGCACACGTACCACTTTGCCGGCATGGCGCTGATCCTGCTCGGCATAGCCCTGTCCGTCGTCGCCACGCCGCGGCAACAGCCTGCTGGCGCAGCGGCAGGGGCGAGGCTAGAGGACCCCGCATGAGCGAGGCTGTTTCCTTCGGCTACGAGACCGTCGACCCTGAGGAGAAGACCCGCCGCGTCGGTGCGGTGTTCTCGAGCGTCGCGTCGAAGTACGACATCATGAACGACGCCATGTCGGCCGGCCTGCACCGCCTGTGGAAGGACCGGTTCGTCCAGCGGGTCAAGCCGCAGCCGGGCGAGGCGATCCTCGACATGGCCGGCGGCACCGGCGACATCGCCTTCCGCCTCGCCGCGCGCGGCGCCGAAGTGACCGTGGCCGACATCAACCAGGAGATGCTCGACGTCGGCATCGAGCGGGCGATGGAGCGCGGCATCGACGGGCTCGTGTGGTCGCGGCAGAACGCCGAGCAGCTGGCCTATCCCGACCGGATGTTCGACGCCTACACGATCGCCTTCGGCATCCGCAACGTCACGCACATCGACAAGGCTCTGGCCGAGGCGTTCCGCGTGCTCAAGTTCGGCGGGCGCTTCTTCTGCCTCGAGTTCTCGACCACCGAATGGCCGGGCTTCAAGGAAATCTACGACGCCTACTCGCACAAGCTGGTGCCGCGGATCGGCAAGGCCATCGCGCACGACGAGGCGAGCTACCGCTACCTGATCGAATCGATCCGCCGCTTCCCGCCGATGCCGGAGTTCGAACGGATGATCCGCGAGGCCGGTTTCGAGCGGACCCGGGTCGAACCGATCCTCGGGGGACTGGTCGCGATCCACTCGGGGTGGAAGATCTGACCCGTCCGGCCACCCATATCTGGCGCCTGCTCCGGTGGGGCCGCACGCTGGCGCGGCACGGCGCGCTGCGCGGCATCGAAGCCGACCGCAACACTCCGCCGCAGGTTCGCCGGCTGGTGCGCATCGCCCGCTTCGCCACCCGGCAGCCGCGCCTGCCCGACTATGCCGCGGCGTTCCAGGCGATCGGCCCGGCGGCGATCAAGCTCGGCCAGACTTTGGCCACACGGCCGGATCTCGTCGGCGAGGAAGCCGCGCGCAACCTGCTGACGCTGCAGGACAGCCTGCCGCCGGTGCCGTTCGAACAGATCCGCGTCGAGCTGGAGCGCAGCTTCGAGCGGCCGATCGGCGAAATCTTCGCCGAGATCGATCCGGTCCCGGTCGGTTCGGCTTCGATCGCCCAGGTCCACAAGGGCGTCACGAGCGAGGGCAAGACCGTCGCCATCAAGGTCCTGCGGCCGGGGATCCGTGAGCGCTTCGGGCGCGACATCGAGACTTACGAATGGGCCGCCGCCCACCTCGAGGCGCTCGGCGGCGAGGCACGCCGGCTGCGCCCGCGGCTGACGATCGCCAATTTCAAGCGCTGGACCAACCGCGAGCTCGACTTGCGCCGCGAGGCGGCCTCGGCCTCCGAACTGGCCGAGGCCATGCGCGGCTTCGAGGGCTACTGCGTGCCGTCGATCGACTGGGACCGGACCAACGGCCGGGTCCTCACGATCGAGTGGATCGAAGGCATCAAGATCAGCGACGTCGAGGCGCTCCGGGCCGCCGGCCACGACCTGCCCGAGCTCGCCAGGCGCCTCGTGCTGGCGTTCCTCACCCAGGCGATCAGCGCCGGCTTCTTCCACGCCGACATGCACCAGGGGAACCTGTTCGTGCGGCCCGACGGCACGATCGTGGCGATCGACTTCGGCATCATGGGCCGGATCGACCGCCGCGCGCGGCAGTGGCTGGCCGAGATCCTCTACGGCCTGACCACCGGCAACTACCGCCGCGTCGCCGAGATCCACTTCGAGGCGCAATACGTGCCGAGCTACCATTCGGTCGAGGAGTTCGCGACCGCCCTGCGCGCGGTCGGCGAGCCGATGCGCGGCAAGCCGGTCAGCGAGCTGTCGGTCGGCATGATGCTCGACGGGCTGTTCGCCATCACCCGCGATTTCGACATGCAGACCCAGCCGCACCTGCTGCTGCTGCAGAAGACGATGGTCATGGTCGAAGGCATCGCCACGATGCTCCACCCCGAGATCAACATGTGGGACGTCTCGGCGCCCTACGTGAAGAGCTGGATCCGCGACGAGCTCGGTCCCGAGGCGGCGCTGGCCGACCGGATCCGCGAGGATGTCGCCACGCTGCTGCGGCTGCCCGCGCTGGTCCGGCGGGTCGAGGAGCGCTACCCGCCGCGCGGCGGCGCGCCGGAC
>JAEZES010000034.1 GCA_023432995.1 Pseudomonadota bacterium | reverse complement strand
GCGACGGCGCGAGCCTGATCTCGCGCGCCGTGGCGGCCGCTGCCGGACGCGGCTGCGCGGCTGCAGAGGCTGTTGCGGGTGCGGGCACTGCCGCTGCGGCGTTGGGGGCGCGACCGTCAGGCTCCCCCGTTCCGCTTCCGGCCAGGCCGAACACCGTCCATCCGCCGACCATCGTCCCGGCGACCCTGAGCACGATCACCATCAGCGCCACGTGGACCGCGCCGAGAACGAAGAACGCCATCGCCGCCTGCGGGTTGATCTGGCCAGGCACGACGGGGGCCAGCGCGGAAATCACCGGCACGGCGAGTTCGAGCATCATCGATCCGCCGAGCACCGCCAGCAGCGGCGCCAGCGCAAGCAGGACGACGCCCTTGAGCCAGCCGACGAACAGCCCGCGCGTGCCGCCGAACAGCGCCAGCACCACGAACACCGGGCCGAGAGCGAGCAGGATCGCCAGCGCGATCTTGCTCGTCACCAGCACGCCGACCGTGCCGAGCAGCAGCAGCGTCCCTCCGAGCCACATCAGGCCCAGCGGCGAGTAGGTCGACGTCGGGGTGTCGCCGTTGCCGCCGACCTCGATCAGCCGCGCGAACACGATATCGATCTTGGTGGCGAAGCCGTCGGTGGCCGAGCCGGTCGTGCCCATCAGCAGCCCGGCGATCTCGTCGGGCGCGCCGACCGCGAGGTTCCACACCACGCCCTGGTACGCGGCCCAGCTGGTGGCGAAAGTGAGCACCAGCCCGAGCGTGATCATCCGCGGCGTCAGCGCCGAGACGCCCAGCCGGTTGCGTCCGACGATCAGCGACAGCGCGAAGAACGCGACATAGAGCGTCAGCAGGATGGTCAGCGCCGGCAGCAGGGCGCCGTCGCTGCCGAACAGGCGGCCGAAGGCGGACTGCGCGCTCGCGTTGGCGGCGCAGTCGACCGCCCGCAGCGACGCGGACACGCCGCTGCCGACGGCGTCGAGCGCCTGCTGGCAAGCGGCGAAGGTCACTCGGCCGCCTCCCACGCCGGGAACGGCATGCCGTCAGGTTCGCCGCCGGCCTTGGTGCCCGGCCACGCGCGGCCGGTCAGTGCCGGGTACCACTCGGCCGGGTCGTCGCCGACCGCCTCGCGCAGCAGGTCGAGCCGGCGGACCGCGCTTTCGCGGCCCGACAGGATCGTCAGCACTTCGGGAGCGCCGGAGAGATCGAGCCGCACCACCACGCTCGCATCGGGCTGCCGCACGAGGAAGCAACGACTGTGCGCCGGCAGGGTGCGGATCAGCGACAGCTCGTGTTCGGTCAGGCCGAAGCCGTCGCAATAGTCCTCAGGCCGCGCGCGCGCGTTGGGCATGAAGATCATCGTCGCGGTCTGTTCGACCAGCGCGGTCGAGATGCGGCTGTCGAGCGCGTCGCGGGCCGACTGGGTGGCGAAGCCGACCAGCGCGTTGCGCTTGCGCAGCGTCTTGAGCCAGTCGCGGATGCGCGCGGCGAAGACCTCGTCGTCGAGTGCCTTCCAGCCTTCGTCGATCAGGATCATCGTCGGCTGGCCGTCGAGCCGCTCGTCGATCCGGTGGAACAGGTACATCATGGTGGGCGTGCGCAGCCGCGGATTCTCGAGCAGCGCGGTCATGTCGAAGCCCATCACACGGGCGGTCACGTCGAGCCGGTCCTCGACGTTGTCGAACAGCCAGCCGAACTCGCCGTCCTCGATCCACGGCGCGAGACGGTCGGCCAGGTCGCCCGGCTGGGGCCGCCGCGAGCCCGACAGCAGCTCGCGGAAGAACCGCAGGCGCCTGAGCGAGGCGTCATTCGCGTAAGCCGCGTCGACCGCCCCGGCGATCGTCGCCAGCTCCTCCGGCCCTTCGGCCTTGAGCAGAACGCCGAGCCAGTCGCGCAGGAACGCGCGGTTGACCGGCGTGTCCGGCAGCGCCAGCGGATTGCATCCGGTGGGCTCACCCGCGCGGAAGCGGTCGTAGCGTCCGCCGATGCCGCGGATGAACAGCTCGCCGCTGCGATCCTTGTCGAACAGGATCGTGCGCGGGCTGAACTTCTGCGCCTGCGCGGCGAGGAAGTTCATCACCACCGTCTTGCCCGAACCCGAGGGCCCGATGACCGAGAAATTGCCAAGATCGCCGTGGTGGAAGTTGAAGAAGAACGGCGTGGCGCTGGTCGTCTCGAGCAGCGTCACCGCGTCGCCCCAGTGGTTGCCCTCGGCCTGGCCGAGCGCAAAGCCGTGCAGCGAGCCGAAGCTCGCCATGTTGGCGGTCGAGATCATCGCCCGGCGGACGAGGTACGCCTCGTTGCCGGGGAACTGGCCCCAGAAGGCGGGCTCGAGGTTGGTGTCTTCGCGCACGGCGATCGCGCCGGTGTCGGCAAGCGCCGCCGACAGCGCCGCGCTCGCTTCGTCGAGCCGGGCAAGATCGCGTTCGCGCACCAGCACCGTCAGGTGGTGATCGCCGAAGCCCGTCGACCCGGTGCCGAGGGCGTCGCGCGCGGCGAGCATCTCGCCGCGCTCGGCCATCGCGTCCTCGTCGGCCGACCGCAGGCGGCGCAGCGCAAGATCCATCCGCTCGCGAGCGGTGGTCCGCTCCTGAGGGGCGAAGCTCTCGCTGACGACCATCTCGTAGGGCAGCCGCAAGACCGCGTCGAGCAGGCCGGGCGAGGTCGCATCGGGATAGTCCTTGAGGCTGACGATGGCCCCGAAGTCGGTGCCCGCCGAGCCGCGCAGCTCCATCGCATCGAGCCCGAAGCTCGCGCGCCGGTAGGGCAGCATGCGCCCGATATCGGTGTCGTCCGAGGGCCGGCGCACGGGCCGCATCTCGCCGTTGTACAGCGCGGAGAGAAGCTCGAGCAGCTCGTTGTTGGTGTTGCCGCTCGGGCCGACATAGTCGCCCAGCGGCTGGGCGCCGTATTCGCCGAGCGAGGCGGCCAGCGACTGCAGCGCCGCGCGCAGGGCGCGCAATTCCTTCGGATCGGCCTCGAGCGGCTCGCGGCCGCGCGTGCGCCACAGCTTGCCGACGCGCTCGGCGAGACCGGCCTTGCCGCGCGCCGGCCGGCGGACGAGGGTGACGAACTGGTCGTTGATGAAGAGCGAGCCGCTGGTGATCTTCTCGCGCCAGCGGCGGTCGATGTGCGCGGCGAGCGGGTCGTCGAAGCTCGCGGGGAGCTCGACCGCCACCCGGCGCCGGATCACGTGATGATAGAGCACGAAGCGCGCGTCGAGGTTTGAGCGCAGCATGACCTCGCGCGTGATCGCGTGGGCGTTGAGCGCGTCGGTGTCCTCGGTCTCGAACAGCAGGCCCGGGACCTGCAGGGCCCCCATCAGCGAGCCGTCACGCAGCAGCAGCGTGTGCTCGTCGACCAGCCGCGCGTACGGCAGGCGCTCGCCCGCGTGCGCCTCCTTGGCGCTCCACGCGGCGGCTCCGAGCCACTTGGTCGTCATTCACATGCTCCCTTCCGCCCGGGTCGGACGGCGTAATTCAGGCGGCGTAGCTGTTGCAGCCCCAACGCTTCCAGTTTCTGACTCGCGGGCACTTCGAGACTTTCGTCAGCCACAGGTCGAAGATGCGCGGCTCGCGCAGGCACGCGAAGTAGCCCACGCCATGGATCACAATCGCCGCCGGCAGGGCCAGGAAGCTGCCCGTGATCAGGAACAGCTCGGTGGTCACCGCGGCGTTGATGATGAAGAAGTTGTAGGTCACCCCTGCGAACATCTGCGGCCTGGTCAGCGCCCGATGGACCGGATGGCGGATGAGTTCCACGGAACCGCTCCCGCTCAGCCGACCGCCGCGGCGGACTGAATCCCGCCGACGATCGAGGCCGCTCCGAACAGGATGAAGCAGCCGATGATCACGGTGGCGCCGAAGCGCCAGTTCATGCGCCCGGTCAGCATCATGAAGCCGACCGCGGCGACCGCCATCACGGCGACGGCGGTGGCGACGGTGCCGAGCAGGGTCCCCTGCATCCACGCGAGCGCGGCGACGATCGGGCCGGACCCTGCGGGGTCGGCGCCCTGCGCCTGCGCCGCGACGGGAAGGAACAGCGCCGCGACGGCGGCGATACGGGAAAGCAAGCGCATCTACTCGGGACTCCGGGAATGGTTCGAGAGCCGCCCCATGATCGAGGCGACGTAGCTTTGGGTTTCGCGAATGCGGGGCACGCCGCCGGCGCTTTCGACGCGGCCGGGGCCCGCGTTGTACGCGGCCAGCGCCTTCTCGAGGTCGCCGTCGAAACGGTCGAGCTGCTCGCGCAAGTAGCGCGCGCCGCCCTCAAGGTTGGCGTAGGGATCGTCGGGGTTCACTCCCAGATCGCGCGCAGTGCCGGGCATCAGTTGCGCGAGGCCGCGCGCGCCGACCGGCGAGCGGGCGTTCGCCTGCCAGCGGCTCTCCTGCCACACGACCGCTTCGATCAGCGCCGGGCTGAGGTCGAAGCGGGCGGCGAGTTCGGCGACCTTGGCCGCGTAGGCATCGGGCACGCCGAGCGCCTGACGCGCGGTATCGGCCACCGCATGATCGGGGAAGACCGCCGCTTCGGCCGGGATCTCGGCGAGGGGCACGGCAACCTGCGATGCCGGATCGACGGGCTCGACGCGGAGCGTGTTAGGCCCGGAGATCCACCGGGCCTCGCCGTCCGCGCCGACCTCGAGCACGTCGGCGTTGGCCGGTGCCCCCGGGACAGCGGCCAGCGCCAGGACGGCGACGGCGTTGGCGACACGCAGAATCATCCGACCCTCCAGAATGGGTGGTGCTTACCTGAAATGATGCCTGCGCGACAGCGCGTGGTCATCGGCGCGGTCGCCAAGACGGGATCGGTCGGGCGGGCCTGACGGGGCGCGACGCTGCGCTGCGCACGCGCGCGCAAAGCCGGTCGAAACGCGATCGACGCAAGGAGGGCTCCCGTCATGAGCTGCAAATAGCGGAATCATGGTTAAAACTAAATTACGAACCGCTGAACGTGCGACCACCCGTGCCGCATTCCTCGTAAATGGCGGCCTGGCCGGGAACCGGATCTGTCACGGCGGCAGCCGAC
>JAEZES010000216.1 GCA_023432995.1 Pseudomonadota bacterium | reverse complement strand
CGCGCCGAGGGCGAGCCGATTCTGCTCGCCGAGCTACTGAAGGGCCTGTCCAGCCTCAGCTTCAGCCGTGTGCTGCTGTCGGACCTGCGCGTAACGATGAGCGACGACGAGTTCGATGCCGCGCTCGGCGCGGCGATCGACGAGATCTACCGCGCGAGCGCCTGAGCCTGCTCGTAGAGCCGCGCGATGTCCGCCGGCCGCGCGAGGTCGGTGCCCGGCGTGAGGATCGCGGCGGTGCCGCCGGCAATGCCGTAGCGGAACGCGTCCTCCGGGTCGCGCCCGCTCGCCAGCGCGTGGACCATCGCGGCGACGAAGCTGTCGCCTGCGCCGACCGCGCTCGCCACGTCCGCCTCGATCGCCGGCAACCGCAGCGTGCCCGCCGCGTTCGCCAGCAGCGCGCCGTCCCGGCCCATCGTGACGGCGACGTGCTCGGCCTCGCCGCGGCTCACGATCGCCTGCGCGCTCTCGGCGATTTCTTCGTCCGACGCGAGTTCCCGGCCGGTCAGCCCGCGCAGCTCGCCGATACTCGGCTTGACCAGAAACACGTTGCCACCCGCCAGACCTCCGGCGAGCCCGGCGCCCGAGCTGTCGAGCACGACGCGAACCCCGCGCGCCCTGGCTTGCCGAGCCACGCGCGCATAGAAGTCATCCGGCACGCCGCGCGGCAGCGAGCCGCTGGCGACGATGTAGTCGCAGTCCGCCTCGGCCAGCTCGGTGAGGCACTGCTGCCACTCATCGGCTGATACTTCGGGCCCATCGGTAACGAAGCGGTACTCGCACCGGCTCGCGGCCTCGAACACGGTCGTGCTGACGCGGGTCTCTCCCCTGATCGGGACCTTGCGGCGGACGAGCTGGTGCAGGTCCAGCAGCCCGTCGAGCGCGACCCCCGTTGATCCCCCCGACAGGTAATGGCAGCGCGCATTGCCGCCGAGCCGCACGAACACGCGCGCCACGTTGATCCCGCCCCCACCGGGGGCGTGGCGTTCGTCGCGGCCGCGCATCTTGCGGGTATGGAACACCTCATCGACCGAGAACGATACGTCGAGGGTCGGATTGAGCGTCAGGGTCGCTATATTCATCATGGTCCGGCCTTGCGCATTATCGGCGGGAGGGCGGTGATACCCCCTCGTCCTCGGCCGCGGCAACGTGCCGCTTAACCGCCATGAAGCTGTCGGGCGTCACCGACATCGAATCGATCCCGCACTCGACGAGGAAGCGGGCGAACTCGGGATGATCGCTCGGCGCCTGGCCGCAGAGCCCGACCTTGGCGCCGTGCTTGTGGGCGGCCTCGATTACGTGGCGGATCATCCATTTGACCGCCTCGTCCTGCTCGTCGAATTGCTCGGCGAGGAGTTCGGAATCCCGGTCGATCCCGAGTGTCAATTGCGTCAGGTCGTTGCTGCCGATCGAGAAGCCATCGAAGCGCTCGGCGAACGCTTCCGCCAGGACGACGTTCGAGGGAATCTCGCACATCACGTAGACCGCGAGGCCGTTCTCGCCGCGCCGGAGGCCGTTCTCGGCCATGACCTCGAGAACGCGGTCGGCTTCCGTCACGGAGCGGCAGAACGGGATCATCACGACGACGTTGCCGAAGCCCATCTCATCGCGCAGTCGCCGGATCGCCCGGCACTCGAGCGCGAAGCCGTCGCGGTAGCGCGGCGAATAGTAGCGCGACGCGCCGCGGAAGCCGATCATCGGGTTCTCTTCTTCCGGCTCGAAGCCGCGGCCGCCAAGGAGCTGGGCGTACTCGTTGGTCTTGAAGTCGCTCATCCGGATGATGACGGGGTGGGGATGGCCCACCGCGGCGATGCGCGCCAGCCCGCGCGCGAGGCGATCGACGAAGTACTCCTCCCGGGTCGCGTAGCCCTCGGTCAGCCGCTCGATCTCCGCGCGATCGGCCGGATCGCTCACCTGGTCGAACCGCACCAGCGCCATCGGATGAATGCGAATCTCGTTGCCGATGACGAACTCCATCCGCGTCAGGCCGACGCCGTCGGCCGGCAGGCGCCACCAGCGATAGGCGGCCGCGGGATTGGCGAGGTTGACCATCACCTTGGTCCGGGTCTCGGGCAGGGCGCCGAGATCGATTTCCTCGACCGCGAAGTCCGCCTTGCCTTCGTACACGAACCCACGATCGCCCTCGGCGCAGCTGACCGTCACATCCAGCCCGTCGTGGAGCACGTCGGTCGCGTTCCCGGCGCCGACGATCGCCGGCAGGCCGAGCTCGCGGCTGACGATTGCGGCATGCGAGGTCCGCCCGCCACGGTCGGTGACTATGGCCGCCGCGCGCTTCATGATCGGCACCCAGTCCGGGTCGGTTGTGCCGGTGACGAGGATCGAGCCGTCGACGAACTGGTCGATCTGCGCCGCGCTCTCGATCAGGCAGACTGCTCCCGAGGCGATCGCTTCACCGATGGCCGAGCCCTCGGCCAGCCGGCGGCCCTTCCGCTCGAGCGAATAGGCGCGCAGCTTGCCCGCGGCGGCCTCGGCCTGCACGGTCTCGGGCCGCGCCTGCACGATGAACAGCTCGCCGTCGGCGCCGTCCTTGGCCCACTCCATGTCCATCGGACAGCCGTAGTGCCGTTCGATGGTCACCGCCCATCGGGCCAGCTGGAGGATTTCGTCTTCTCCCAGGACGAAAGCCCGGCGCTCGGCGCGCGAGGTCGGCACGGCCCGGGTTCCCTTGCCGTCTGCAAGGTAGACCATCTTGCGCTCCTTGCCGCCGCGCCGCTTGGCGACGATCGGGCGGAACGAGGAGTCCTCGAGCAGCGGCTTGAAGACCTGGTACTCGTCCGGATCGACGGCGCCCTGGACCACGGTCTCGCCAAGCCCCCAGGCGGCGTTGATCAGCACGGCCTTGTCGAACCCGCTCTCCGTGTCGATCGAGAACATGACGCCCGAGCCGGCCCGGTCCGAGCGCACCATGCGCTGCACGCCGACCGACAGCGCCACCGCCTCGTGCGCGAAACCCTTGGCCTCGCGGTAGCTGATTGCGCGGTCGGTGTAGAGCGAGGCGTAGCATCGCCTGCAGGCGTCGAGCAGATCCTGTTCCCCACGGACATTGAGGAACGTCTCCTGCTGGCCCGCAAAGCTGGCGCCCGGCAAGTCCTCGGCGGTCGCGCTCGATCGGACGGCGACATCGAGCTCGCCCGCGCCGCTTGTCTGGCACAGGTCCCGGTAAGCCTGCACGATCGCCTCGCGGACTTCGGATGGCCAGTCGCCCGCGATGATTGCCTTTCTTATCGTCGAGCCGGCGTCGCTCAATGCGACCTTGCCCGAATGATAGTTGGCAAGGTGCGAGGCAATAACCGGGTCCAGCCCGTTCTGCGCCAGGAACGAGCGGTAAGCCTCGGCACTAGTGGCGAATCCCGGCGGAACCCTGACGCCCATGGGCCCGAGCGTTGCGATCAATTCGCCGAGGGACGCGTTCTTCCCACCGACCAAGGAAACATCTTTGCCCGAGAGCCGGTCGAAGGGAATGACTTGGGGACTCGTCATGCCGTACTCCTCATTGCGCACGGAAGAGTGCCGATGGATGACAGCCCCATCTCTCCGGAATGATACGGACGTTTCCGGACGTCCTGCGCCGGTCATGCGGAGTTGGAGAATGGCCTCCTGCTCGCTCCCCGCCGGAACGCTATCGCCAAGTCGGTCAGAAGGCGCAGGCCTCACCTCGTCGACTGCGCGATTGTCGATCGCAATGACCTGCCACAGGCATGCGGATCCAAGATCGCTTCTGCGCAGCTCGCTGATCCTTCGTCCTTCCCTGGAGAGTTCGGCAACACTGAAGTCCGGTTCCCTTTGAGCGAAGTAGAAGGCGGCCTCGGCCGTCTCGAAATCCCTCACCTGCGGACGCCCTGGGGTGCGTGACGGGCAACCGAAAAGGTCTGTCGATGCGCTGCGCGCCGATCATCGACGCACAATCGGCGTTTCGAGTTCCGCGATCCTTGGAAGCCATCATTCGCCTCCTTATCGGCGACCCGTCAGCAAGCCCGACCAATCAATCCTCGATCCAAGCTGTGCGGCAATCTCCAAACAAGCCGCCGGCGCGGCCTGGCTTCGAGACACAGCAGGGATTTCGGTCGACCGCTCTTTGGCCGCATAGTCCGCGAGCAGCCCCTCGAACTTGGCCATGCTTTGCTCGATCGTGGAATGCAGGAAGCTGGCGAAATTCCGCCAGCAGCCATCCCAAACTCGCTGGATCGGTTGCCCATCGGGCAGGGTGGAACCTATACGGAACCTATAGCTCTCTTCGAGGTTCCACCAATACCACTGACGGAGGAAATGTCCGGCTAAGCAACTGAATTACCGAGGGAAAGGTGGTGGACGCACTAGGGCTCGAACCTAGGACCCGCTGATTAAGAGTCAGCTGCTCTACCAACTGAGCTATGCGTCCGTTCCGGGAGATTTCCGCGGTACCCGCGAATCGCGGGGAGCGGCCCATATAGCGATTGTTCGCCTGCTGAAAAGGGGCGTTTCGGCGCTTCAGGCAAAGCGGCCCGTGCTGCCCGGCTTTCGGCTCCAACGGTCGATCATCATCAGCGTTCCGATGCACAGCATGTTGGTCATCATCGACGAGCCGCCGTGGCTCATGAACGGCAGCGGGATGCCGACGACGGGCGCAAGGCCCATCACCATCAGCAGGTTTATCGCCACGTAGAAGAAGATGGTCGCGGTCATTCCGCCGGCCAGCAGGCTGGAAAAGCGATCGGGCGCGCGGCGGGCGACGGTCCAGCCCCAGCGCAGGATGATTCCGAACACGAGCAGCACGAGCAGGCCGCCGAGCAGGCCCCATTCCTCCGCCATCGTGGCGAACACGAAATCGGTGTGGGGCTCCGGCAGGTAGTTAAGGTGACTTTGCGAGCCCTGGCCGAAACCCTTTCCGGTGAGGCCGCCGGAACCGATCGCGATCTTCGACTGGGTGATGTGATAGCCGGTGCCGAGCGGGTCGCTTTCGGGGTCGAGGAACGTCGTCACGCGGGCCCGCTGGTAATCGTGCAGCGCGAAGAAGTAGGCCAAGGGGGCGATGACGACGGCCGCCAGCCCGCCGCCGATGAACCACTTGGTCGGCAGCCCGGCAAGATACATCACCACGACCCCGCCGAAGCCGATCGCCAAAGCCGTGCCGAGGTCGGGCTGCAGCAGTACCAGCCCCATCGGGAAGCCGATCAGCGCGCCCGCCGGCACCAGCGCGCGCCAGCTGCCCATCAGCCCGGGCGGCACCGAGTGGTAGAACAGCGACAGCACAAGCACGATGCCTGGCTTCATCAGCTCTGACGGCTGCAAGTTGATGAAACCGAGGTCGAGCCATCGTTGACTGCCTCCACCGACCGCGCCGATCGCCTCGACGGCCATCAGCAGCAGCAGGATTCCGCCATAGGCGGGGTAGGCTGCGAACTGCACGAGGTCGCGGGGCAGCCGGGAAATCGCCAGGGCGACGACGAGGAACACGCCGAAGCGGACGAGGTGCGACAGCGCGTAGGGCTGCATCGAACCACCGGCTGCAGAATAGAGCACCGCAGCGCCGAAGCAGACGAGAAGCGTCAGCGGCAGCAGGACTCGCCACGGGATCCCCTGAAGCGGCGCGGGGAGAATGCCGGCACTCATCCGGCGACTGCCCCGGCCCGGGGCGGGGTGGGCGTCGGTGCGGCCGATGGCTCGGCTTCGGGCCGCGGCGTGACCGCCTGCGAGGCAAGGGCGCTCGGCTCCGCCGCTGCACGAGCTTCGGCGTCCACCAGGCGGGCGATTTCCTCCGAATCAGCGGGGGCGGGGGGCACGTCGAGGCCCGCAGCGGTCGCGAAGCGGACATACTCGGCGGTCAGACGCTCTTGCGCGGTGCCGCCCCACTGCTTCTCAAGCGCGTGGAGGGCTTCGAGACCCTTGGCCGGATCGAACAGGAACGTCATCACGTCGCGCGCAATCGGATAGGCGGCACCCGAACCTCCCCCGTGCTCGATCACTACCGCGCCCGCGTAACGCGGACGGTCGAACGGCGCGAAAAAGATGAACAGGCCGTGGTCGCGGTACTTCCACTGGCCGCCTTTGCCGCCGCCGACATTCAGCGAGACGACCTGGGCCGTGCCGGTCTTCCCGGCCATCAGCACGTTGTCGACTGGCAGCCGCGCGCGACCGGCTGTCCCCGGTCCGTTGACCACGTCGCTCATGGCCTGCTGGATGATCTGCACGTGGTCGCCGTGAAAGTTCATGCTGTCGAAGCGCGGCTTCCTTCCGTCGAGCAGCAGCCGAGGCATGACCTTGTCGCCGGTCGCCAGGCGAGCGGCCATCACCGCCAGCTGCAGCGGGTTGGCGAGCATGTAGCCTTGGCCGATCGTGGCGTTGACGGTGTCGAACGGCTGCCAGGCCTGTCCGTATTTGCGCAGCTTCCATGCCGGGTCGGGCACCGTGCCGAAGAACTGGCTGGCGACCGGCAGCGGGAATTCCTGGCCCATGCCGCAACGCTTGGCCATCGGCGCGATCACGTCCATCCCGAGCCGCTGGGCGAAGTGATAGAAGTACACGTCGCACGACTGGTAGATGCCCTTGCCCATGTCGACCGTGCCGTGGCCGCCGCGCTGCCAGCAGTGGAATACCCGGTTGCCCACCCGCAAGCCGCCGCTGCAGCTCGCTGTTTCCTTTGGATCGAGCCCGGCTTCGAGGAAGGCCATCGCCACCATCGGCTTGACCGTCGAGCCGGGCGGGTAGAGGCCCTTGAGCACCTTGTTGCGCAGCGGCACGCGCTCGTTCTCGCTGAGCATCTGGTATTCGATCCGGCCGATCCCGTCGGAGAAACTGTTCGGATCGAAGCTCGGCATCGAGGCCATGCACAGCAAGTCGCCGGTCAGGCAGTCGAGCACTACCACCGAGCCGCTTTCGAGCCCGATCCGGCGCGCCGCGTAGTCCTGCAGCGGGCCGTCGATGGTCAGCTGGATCGGCTTGCCCTGCACGTCCTCGCGCATGTCGAGATCGCGGACGATCCGGCCCGATGCGGTCACTTCCACCCGGCGCGCGCCCGGCTCGCCGCGCAGGACCTGCTCGAACTGCTTCTCGAGGCCATCCTTGCCCATCTTGAAGCCGGGGGTCACCAGCAGCGGCACAGGTTCCTGCTCGTACTCCTCGCGGGACGCCGCGCCGACGTAACCGATCAGATGTCCGACGGAGGGACCGGTCGGATAGTATCGCGAAAACCCCCGGGTCGGGACGACGCCCTGAAGCTCCGGCAGGCGGACGCTGACCGCGGCGAACGAATCGTAGTCGAGGCCGTCGGCAACCTGGACCGGTTGAAAACCCGCAGCTTTTTCGAGCTTGTCGCTCAGGTCTTGGGTTTCGGCGGGCGTAAACTTGAGCAATTCGCTCAGTGTGGTGACCGTCGCGTCGGGATCGACCAGCCGTTCGGGGATGATGTCGACCCGGAAATCGGCGCGGTTCGACGCCAGCGGCGAGCCGTTGCGGTCGAGGATCCAGCCGCGGCGCGGCGGGATCAGCGAGAGGTTCACGCGGTTGCTCTCCGCCTCCATCTCGTACTTTTCGTTCTCGGCGACGGCGATGTAGCCCATCCGCGCCGCCAGCAGCAGGCCGATGCCGCCCTGGATCGCGCCGACGACGAAGCTGCGCCGGTCGAAGCTTTGCGCGAGCGAGCTGGAGGTGAACTTCTGCGTCACGGCGTCAGTCTATGCGAAGCACGCGCATCAACCGGATCCGGTCCAGCATGGCGACGATCCGGGCGATGATGGGGAACAGCACGAGCGAGAGCAATATCTGCGGCGCGATGACGCCCAGCTGTACGAGCGTGAGCGCCGCGCCCGAGACCAGCGCGGCGAGCGCAAGGTAGGCGATCGTGAGGCACGACGCGGTCAGCCAGTCTAGCCAGAAGGTGCGCCACGGAAAGCGGATTTCGATCAGTTCGACGACGATCAGCGCGAGCGAAAACAAAAGCACCCCGCTGCCCAGCGGTTGACCCGAATAGAGGTCGTCGAACAGCCCGAGGGGCAGGCCGGCCCACGGCGGCAGCAAGCCGGGACGCAGCAGCCGCCAGGCGAGCATCAGCAGGAATCCGAACGGGGGCAGCACCGGTGCCGGGGCGATTACCGGCAGCCACGGCGTAAGCGAGCCGAGCATGATCGTCGCCCACGGTATCCCGTAGACGAGCAGCGTCGACTCGCGGCGGTTGATCCGGCTGCCGTAGGGGTCGCGGCGCGACTGCGGATTGAGCCGTTCCATCAGCCGTCGGGCGTCGCCGTCGACGCGGCGGAGGGCGAACGGAGCGCTTCGACCGCCTCGGGTTGCCAGACCGGCTCCACTACCACGACATCGGTCGCCGCCGGATTGCTCAGCAGTTGCGCGATTGCGCCGTCGCGGGTGATCTCGCTGGCGATCGCCACGGCGATCCCGGGCCGGAACAAGCCGCCCGCGCCCGAGGTGACGAAGACGTCGCCCCTCCTGATCGGGTTAATTCCGAGATTGATCAGCCGCAGCCGCAGCGAGCCGTCAGCGCGGCCCTCGGCGAAGGCGACAACGTTGTCCGTCGCGCGGCGCACGGGGACCATGCTCTCGCTGTCGGTCAGCAGCAGCACGCGCGAGCTTTCGGCCCCGGCTTCGAGTACGCGGCCGACAAGCCCCATCGGCGAGGTCACGGGCATGCCCGGTCTGACGCCGTCGTTGCGCCCGGCCGAGATGTAACCCAGCCGGCGGGCGCTCGATGCCGTGGAGCCGATCAGGCGCGCGGTCGCCACCGGTTTGGGGTCGTCGCGGGTGAGCCCGAGAACCGCCTTGAGGCGGGCGTTCTCCTGCTTCATCGCCGCGGCCTCGGCGAGGCGGACGCGCGCGATCCTGACTTCCTCTTCGAGCTCCGCGTTGCGGCTGCCGGCGCGATAATAGCCGGCGATCGCGTCGAAGAAGTCCTGACCGCCGGTGCGCCCGGCGGCCCCGGCTGAGCCGAGCGGCGCGGCGGCGTCGGCGGCCATCGTGCGCAGTCCGCTGAAGGCCTCGGGGCGCAACAGCGAGATGGTGAGCAGGGCCGCGCCGAACAGCGCGCCGAACCCGGCCACGACGTAGCCGGTGAAGACGCCGAGCTGGGCCTTCTTGTTGACTCCGGATCGGCGGTGTGCCGGCGGCGCCATAACCGCCTTTCCCTCTTTCGGTTGCTACGTCAGGCGGTCATCAGCACGCCGCGATAGATCGGGTCCTCCATCGCCCGGCCGGTGCCGAGCGCGACGCACGACAACGGATCCTCGGCGATGCTGACCGGAAGCCCGGTCTCCTCCTTGAGATGATCGTCGAGGCCACGGATCAGCGCCCCGCCGCCGGTCAGCACGATGCCCTGGTCGACGATGTCCGCGGCGAGCTCTGGCGCGGTGTTTTCGAGCGCGATGCGCACGCCTTCGACGATTGCCCCGATCGGCTCGCTGAGCGCCTCGGCGATGTTCGCCTGGTTGATGGTGATTTCCTTGGGCACGCCGTTGACGAGGTCGCGCCCCTTGATGGTGATCTGCTCGCCGACGCCGTCCTCCGGCACGGTGGCGATGCCGTAGTCCTTCTTGATCCGCTCCGCGGTCGCATCACCGATCAGCAGGTTATGGTGTCGGCGGACGTAGGAGACGATTGCCTCGTCCATCTTGTCTCCGCCGGTGCGCACCGACGTGGTGTAGGCGAGGCCGCGCAGAGAGAGCACGGCGACTTCGGTGGTGCCGCCGCCGATATCGACGACCATCGAGCCGACCGGCTCCGTGACCGGCATGTCCGCTCCGATCGCGGCGGCCATCGGTTCGAGGATCAGCGAGACCTCGGAGGCCCCGGCGTTGCTCGCCGCGTCGCGGATCGCGCGGCGCTCGACCGAGGTCGAACCCGACGGCACGCAGATGACGATCTCGGGGTAGCGGAACAGGCTCTTCTTGCCGTGCACCTTCTGAATGAAGTGCTTGATCATCGCCTCGGCGATCTCGATGTCGGCGATGACACCGTCGCGCAGCGGGCGGATCGCCTCGATGTTGTCCGGGGTCTTGCCCATCATCAGCTTGGCGTCGTCGCCGACGGCCTTGACCCGCTTGATGCCGTTGATCGTCTCGATCGCCACCACGGAGGGCTCGTTGAGGACGATTCCGCGATCCTGCACGTAGACCAGGGTGTTGGCCGTGCCGAGGTCGATCGCCATGTTCTGCGACCCGAACTTGAAGAACTTGGAGAAGGAACTCATCGACTATTCCGTACCTTACCGCGGCGGGAGAAAGTGACCGGCAAGCGGGCGGCGGTCGCTTGCAGGACGGTGGCGGTGCCTTAACGTGAAGTAAGGGTAAAGGCTAAAAATTTGTGTCGATAGCGGTGGGGTTTTACACGGTCCGGCTCGAATTCCCGTGCTTTGCCCGTTAGCGTCCATGCCATGCCGACAATTCGCCGATTGCCGGAGACCCTCGTCAACCGCATCGCCGCGGGGGAAGTGGTCGAACGACCCGCGTCGGCTCTCAAGGAATTGGTCGAGAACGCGATCGACGCCGGGGCGACGCGGATTGCGATCAGCCTCGCCGATGGCGGGCTTGGCCGGATCGAGGTTACCGACGACGGGTGCGGGATGAGGCGGGACGAGATGGCGCTCGCTCTCGAGCGTCATGCCACCTCGAAGCTGCCCGACGATGCCATCGAGCAGGTCGCGACCTTGGGGTTTCGGGGCGAGGCCCTTCCGTCGATCGCCAGCGTGGCCCGGCTCGCGCTTGAAAGCCGACAGCACGACGCGACCCAGGGGTGGACCCGGGTGGTCGACCACGGCGCGCTGATCGCCGACGGACCGGCGGCGTTGCCGCCCGGCACCCGGGTCAGGGTGGACAGGCTCTTCGAAAAGATCCCTGCGCGCCGCAAGTTTCTGCGCTCGGCGCGCAGCGAATACGCGGCGTGTCTCGATGCGGTTCGCCGCCTGGCGATGGCCCGGCCCGAGATCGGCTTCACCCTCGATCACGACCGACGGCGCATTCTCGCGGTGCAGGGAGGCGAGGCGCTGTCGACACGCGTGGCCCAGATCGTCGATCGGTCGCTCGCCGACAACGGAGTCGCCGTCGAACTCGGGCGCGGGGCGATGCGGCTCGCCGGGATTGCCGGGCTGCCGACCTTCAACCGCGGCGCCGCCGACCACCAGTACCTGTTCGTCAACGGCCGGCCGGTGAAGGATCGACTATTGGCCGGAGCGGTGCGCGGAGCCTACGCCGGAATGCTGGCGCGCGATCGGCACCCGGTGCTGGCGCTCTTCCTCGAGCTGCCGCCAGAAGATCTCGACGTCAATGTCCACCCGGCCAAGACCGAAGTGCGCTTTCGCGACGCGGCGGCGGTGCGCGGGTTCATCGTCTCCGGCCTGCGTGAGGCGCTGGCCACCGGCGACCGGCGCAGCGCGCAGACTCCGGATGCGGGAGCGATGACCCGGTGGCAGGTCGAACCGCTGAGGGAGGGAGGTGGTGAGGCGCCGGGCTCGGTCTTCCAGGGGCACGACTGGGCGCCGTCCGGCCTGCGCGAACCGCGCCCCGTCTGGCTCGGCGCGGACGTGCTTGACCTGCCTCAAGGGCGTGCCGCCGAGGCGCAGCCGATGGCCGAAGAAGAGGCTGCCTACCCGCTCGGGGTCGCGCGCGGTCAAGTCGCTGCGACCTACATCGTCGCCGAAGCGTCCGACGGCCTGGTGATCGTCGACCAGCATGCCGCGCACGAACGCCTCGTGCTCGAGCGGCTGCGGGCGGCGGGCGCGGGCGACAAGGTCGCGGCCAGTCAGGCCCTGCTGATGCCGGCCGTGGTCGAACTCGACGAGCCGGCGTGCGACCGGCTCGACGAGCACGCCGACAAGTTCTCGGAACTCGGTCTCGTGCTCGAGCGCTTCGGACCCGGAGCGATGCTGGTCAGAGCCTTGCCCGGTGCGCTCAAGGATGCCGACCCGGAGGCGCTGCTGCGAGACCTCGCCGACGACCTCGCCCAGCACGGCGCGAGCCTGCTGCTGGAAGAGCGCATCGAGCACGTGCTGGCGACGATGGCCTGCCACGGGTCTGTGCGGGCCGGGCGGACCTTGTCGGTCGCCGAGATGAACGCGCTGCTTCGCGAAATGGAACGCACCCCCCGTTCCGGCCAATGCAACCATGGCCGGCCGACGTGGATCAAGCTGTCGATGGGCGACGTCGAGAAGCTGTTCGGGAGACACTGATGCGGAGATGGCTGGGCCTCGCGGCCGCGATGCTGTTGCTGGGCTGCGGCGACGATCGGTCGCCCGAGGAGCAGGCGGCCGCCGACGAGCGCGACATTGCCTTGGTCGAGGAGGCCAACAAGGCGATGCCGCCGCTGCGTCCGGTGACGCCCGAGCCGATCCTGCTGCCCGACATCGAGCGGTACGACCTGCTCGGGGAAGCGTGCAGCTATGCTCCGGGCACGAGTCTCGGCGCGCGGGTCATTGCCCGTGAGGCTGACGCGTTCATGAAGATCGAGGGCGAGATAGAGCGCTTCGCCGCCGATCCCGGCGCTCGCGAGCTGCCGTCGCATACGCGCTCGGTCTACAACAGCAAGAACTACTCGTTGGTACTCGGCTTGCGGGATCCGGCTTCCGAGCGGGACGAGACAGCCGCGGGGGCAGGAGAAGGCCTACCGCGCGAGGCCTCGGTGCCGACCGAAGGCAACTATGAAGGATCGGTGACGTTGCGTGACGCGCACGGCCGGGTGGTCTACGAGGGCGTCGGCCTCGCACAATGCCGCCGCTGAAATTACGTACTCCCGTAAACGGCGCGCCGCGGATCGAGCTCCGGTACAATGCGATACCGCGCTAGCAACAGGCTGAACACGCCGAACAGAACCAGCCCCGTTGCGACCAGCTTGTAGAGCGGCCCCTGGTCCGCGAGCGAAGAAACCGCCTCCCCGAGAGTCTTCACTCCCGCGCTGCTGGCCAACCACGCCGATTGCACGAGCGACCAGCCGATGACCAGGAACACCACCGCCCGTGCGGCATGCCCGGCGCGGCCGAGAGGCGCGACGAAGGCCGGCGCGTTGGCAGCCACGCGCTGCATGAAATCGCCCTTGATGGCCGACTTCGCCTGAACGGCAGCCGCAGCGATGAAGCCGAGACCAGCCAGACCGAGCAGCAGCGAGCCGAAGGGAAAGGAGATGATACTGGCGGCCGCCGACTCGGCGCCGCCGCCAGAAGACGACCCCTGACCGCGAGCGAACTGGACCGCGGTCCAAGCCAGCACGAAATGTCCGATGGAACTCGCTCCGTGGCCTATGCGGTGAGCGATACCGCTCGCGTCGCTGCCGTAGTGTTCGACGTCGAACAGCAGCGAGCCTAGGCGAAACAGCGCGTATCCCATAAGCCCGAGCGCGGCGACGTAAAGCAAGGGCTCGCCGAGCGGGACATCCTGCAACCAGCCAAAGGCTCCTTCTGGCCCGGGATCGCTACGCGTCGCGGTCAACGCGATGTAGCCGATCAAGAGGTAGACTACGCCACGCGCGGCGAAACCGAGCCGCACGAGCCAGCGTAAGTTTTCGGATGCGTCCTTCATATCGCTCCCCGCTAATCGGGAGAGCAACGGCTGCGCGTGCATTAGGTGCCCGTATTCAGCGCACGCGCTTGACGTAAAGGCGGCCGCCCTCGCGCCGCTCGAGCCGGAAGTGCGCGTCGGCCGCCCTCATCAGGTCCGCCAGGCGCTTGAAGCCGTGGTTGCGAACGTCGAAGCTCGACCGGTTCCCGGCGATTTGGCCAACCTCCTGCAGGCTGGCGAAGCCGTCCTCGTCGCGTTTGGCCGCCTTCCAGGCCGCGCCCAGCAAGTCGATCAGCTCGCCGTCGATCGGCGCGTTGCCCGCGGGCGCCTGCTCTTCCGCGGCCTCGGTGCGGATCAGCTGGTCGACGTCGATGAAACGGGTGCAGGCGGTCTTGAACGCCTCCGGTGCCTTTCCGCTTCCGAAACCGTAGACGATCAGGCCGTCCTGCCTCAGGCGGGTCACCAGCGGCGTGAAATCGCTGTCCGAGCTCATTATCCCGAAACCGTCGACCTTGCCGCGATAGAGCAGGTCGATCGCGTCGATCGTCATCGCCATGTCGGTCGCGTTCTTCCCCTTGGTGAGGTCGAATTGCTGCATCGGCTGCAGCCCGTAGCGGTGGGTGATCTGGTTCCACTTGGCGAGCGCCGGCTTCGCCCAGTTGCCGTAGGCCCGGCGGATGTTGACCTGGCCGAGCTCGGCGAGCGCGGTGAGCACGGGGTCGATGCCGGCGTGGCTGGCATTGTCCGCATCGATCAGCAGGGCGATGTTCTTGAGCGGCTGTTCGTCCATGGGGCGCTAGATGAACCGGCGCGGCGCGCGCGGCAAGTCACGCGGGAGTGAAACGGCCGCTCTTCTCGTCGAGCAAGTGGAGGACGCCGTCCGAAATGGCGAAAAACGCGCCGCGCAAGGTCAGCTCGTGACGCTGTTCCTTGTCCCGGACGCACGGGAACGAGCGGAGGTTCTCGAGGCTCACCTTGACGGCGGCCTGCTCCATCGCCCGTTCCGCAGGACGACCCACGGTGCCTAGCTCGCGGGCAATCGGCTCGCGCACGTCGTCGAGCATCTCGATCCAGTCGGCGATGAACCCGCCTTCTCCTGGCTCGGTGCCGTGCAGCTCGCGCGTCAGGGCCGCGCGGCAGCCGCCGCACATCCCGTGCCCCATCACGACGATCTCGCGCACCTTAAGCACCTGGACGGCAAACTCGAGCGCGGCCGATACGCCGTGGCGGCCGGGTGTCGTCTCGTACGGGGGAACCAGGGCGGCGACGTTGCGGACGACGAAGATCTCTCCGGGCCGAACGTCGAAGATCTGCGCGGGATCGACCCGGCTGTCGGAGCAGGCAATGACCATCACGCGCGGTTCCTGCCCCTCGCGCAAGGTCGCCCACCGCTCACGCTCCGGCTTCCACCCCTGCTCGCGAAAGCGGCGGTAGCCCTGGAGCAATTCGGCCAGTTCGGTCGAAGGCACGATCATCGGGGCGGCCATGGCGCGCGGCATTGCCACTGGCAAGACGGTTCCCTAAGTGGGCCGGTGATGAACGACCTCTCCGCAGCTCCGCGCCCCCCACGCGAGCGCAAACCCGACTGGATCCGCGTCAGGGCGCCGGTCAGCAAGGGATTCCAGGAGACCCGCGCGCTGATGCGGGCCCTGAACCTCAACACGGTGTGCGAAGAGGCGGCCTGTCCGAACATCGGCGAGTGCTGGACCCGCAAGCACGCGACCGTGATGATCCTCGGCGACGTGTGCACGCGCGCCTGTGCCTTCTGCAACGTCAAGACCGGCATGCCGCGCGCCGTCGACCCGCTCGAAGCGGAACATGTCGCCGCAGCCGCCGCCCGGCTCGGGCTCGAGCACATCGTCGTGACCTCGGTCGACCGCGACGACCTGCCCGACGGCGGTGCCGGGCAATTCGTCAAGGTCATCGAGGCGCTGCGCCGGACCGCGCCGGCGACCACGATCGAAATCCTCACGCCCGACTTCCGCGGCAAGATGCGTGCCGCTGTCGAAGCAATTTGTGCGGCCAGACCAGACGTTTACAATCACAATCTCGAAACCGTTCCGAGGTTGTATCCGACCATCCGGCCGGGCGCGCGGTACTACGCCTCGCTGCGCCTGCTCGAGGAGGTCAAGCGGCACGACCCGCGGATCTTCACCAAGTCGGGCATCATGCTCGGTCTCGGCGAGGCGCGCCTCGAGGTGCACCAGGTGATGGACGATATGCGCTGTGCCGACGTGGATTTCCTGACCATGGGCCAGTATCTGCAGCCGACTCCGAAGCACGCCAGGGTCGAGGAGTTCGTCACCCCTGAGACCTTCGCTGCCTACGGCGCGATCGCGCGGGCCAAGGGCTTCCTGCAAGTCGCCTCGAGCCCGCTGACCCGCTCGAGCTACCACGCCGGCGAAGACTTCGCCGAGATGCGCACCGCGCGCGAGGCGAAGCTGAAGCAGCAGGCCTGATGCCCGGAATCCGCGAGACCAGGCGCTTGCCCTACAGCGCCGAGCAGATGTTCGACC
This sequence comes from Pseudomonadota bacterium, assembly GCA_023432995.1. Lineage (GTDB taxonomy): Bacteria > Pseudomonadota > Alphaproteobacteria > Sphingomonadales > Sphingomonadaceae > Croceibacterium_A. Next base: position 2,698 of record JAEZES010000216.1, on the reverse strand, counting down.
TCGTGGCCGACGTCGCGCGATATCCCGAATTCCTGCCCTGGGTCGTGGCCACCCGCGTGCGCTCCGACGACGGTTCGGAAATGCTCGCCGACATGCTCGTCGGCTTTAAGGCGCTGCGCGAGAAGTTCACCTCGCGCGTGATCAAGCACCGGCCGGATCGGCTCGAAGTGATCTACATCGACGGGCCGATGCGCGACCTCGACAACCTGTGGCAGTTCAGACCGCTGCCGGACGGTGGCTGCGAGATCGACTTCTGTGTCGAGTTCACGTTCAAGAACAAGATGTTCGAGATGCTTGCCGGGCAGTACTTCGATCGCGCTTTCCGCAAGATGGTAGCCGCGTTCGAGACGCGCGCCGACACGCTCTACGGGACCAGCAATTCGAGCGCGCAAAGCGTCGCCTGAAGGCGCACGCCGGCGCGATCCTTCTCCTCGAACAGTCGCGACTCGGCATCGGGCTTGTCGCTGCCGCGGATCGCTCGGGCGAACACCACGGTGCCGACCGGCTTGGTCTCGCTGCCGCCGTCCGGCCCGGCCACGCCGCTGATCGCCACCGCGACGTCGGCATGGCTGCGCTCGAGCGCGCCGCGCGCCATCGCGAACACGCAGGCGACCGAGACTGCGCCGAATGCGTCGATGATATCGCCGGCAACGCCGAGCGCCTCCTGCTTGGCCTCGTTCGAGTAAGTCACGAACGCCCGATCGAGCACCGCCGAGGAGCCGGGTATCTCGGTGAGCGCGGCCGCGACGAGCCCGCCGGTGCAACTTTCGGCAAGCGCCACCTTGCGACCGAGCGCGGCGTTCTGCTCAACCACCTGGCGGGCGAGCGCGACCACGGGTTCGGGGAGCAGCGAACCGGTCATGGCTGCTCCGCCTCGCACACATCGGGATTCTTCGGGACCGATAGCCCCGCCACGACACCGATGATGTTGGCTGCCACCTCGGGCTCGATCGGCGCGAGCGCCTCGACCATCCGCTCGATGCTGCGGCAGCTGCGCGGCCTGATCGTCGCCCCAAGTTTTTCGGCGATGGCCTCTTCCATCAGCGTCTGCAGGACCTCGTCGGGCGTATCCGCCATTGCCTGGACGTTCTGCCGCTCCTGCTTGGTGTCAGCGCCGGCGAACGTGATGAAGGCGGCCTTCGCCTCGGGCCAGACGGCCTCGCGCAACGCAGCGTAGCGGGCGGGAAACGCGTCACCTTCGCGCGCGAGGAAACCGTCGCTGGCGAGCTGCCCCTCGCACCGCGCGCGCACTTCGGCGATCAGCGTCGGCACGAGGAACGTCGCCAGCGCACCGATCCCGCGTTCGGTGATGCACGGCTTCTGCGCGGATGCGGCGATCGGCTGCAGCGTCACCGCCGCGGCAGCGAGAAGGGCAGCGACCCTTGGCCGCGAGGGGCTTATGCGCGGCGCGGGCATACGGGCATCTTGTCCGGGTCGACCAGGCCGACGATAGCGCCGATCAGCCCTCCGGCGATCTCGGGCTCGACCGGCGCGAGCGCCTCGACGACCCATTCGATGCGCTGGCAATTGTCCACCGGAATGCGCGCCGAGGTTTCCTGCACGATCCACGCGTCGACCAGCGGGCGCACCGCCTCGTCGGGAAGGTTGCCGATCGAGTCGAGCATCTGTCGTCCCTGCGCGGCGCCGGACTGCGCACCGAGCAGCTTGAGCATGCCCGACTTGGCGCGCGGCCACACGCGCGGTTGCAGCGCGGCGTAGCGCCCGCTGAGCGAGTCACCGCGCCGGGCGATGTAGCCGTTGGCCGAAAGCGCGCTGCCACAGCGCAGGCGCATCGCCTGAACCAGGCTCGGCACGCTATAGATCGCGATGGCGCTGACCTCTATCTCGGTCACGCAGGTCGCTTGCTGCGCCGGGGCGGCGATGGGTTGCAGCGCCAAGGCTCCGGCTGCGGCGGCGGTGAGCCCTCTCTTCCAGGCCATGCGGCTCATGTCCTTTCCAGCGGAATCAGTGTCGCCACTGCCTGGGCGGCGATCCCTTCGCCACGGCCGGTAAAGCCGAGCCGCTCGGTGGTAGTCGCTTTCACATTAACCGCCTCTATCGCCACCCCCAGGAGTTCGGCAAGCCGCGCTCGCATGGCGTCGCGATGCGGACCGATCTTCGGCGCCTCGCAGATCAGCGTCACGTCGACATGACCGATGCCGAGGCCCCCCTCGTGCGCCAGCGCGACCGCGTGCTCGACGAAGCGGCTCGACGGGGCACCCCGCCACTGGGGATCGCTCGGCGGGAAATGCTGGCCGATGTCGCCGGCGCCGGCCGCGCCGAGCACGGCATCGACCACCGCGTGCAGCACCACGTCGGCGTCGCTGTGCCCGGCGAGACCGCGATCGTGCGCCAGGCGGATTCCGCACAGCCACAGCTCTTCGCCCTCGGCGAGGCGATGGACGTCGAAACCGATACCGGTGCGGGGGAAGGGCAGGGTTTCCACGAAGTCCTCGGCGAAAGTCAGCTTGCGCAGTCGTTCGTCGCCTTCGACGAGCGCGACCGCAAGGCCCGCGGCGCGAGCAACCTGCGCATCGTCACCCGCCGTCGCGGCGCCGCTCCACCGGCGGTGTGCCGACAGAATGGCGTCATACCGGAACGCCTGCGGCGTTTGCACGCGACGCATGACTTCGCGATCGGCGCTGTCCGACATGAAGCCCGCCTCTTCGCACGCCAGGCTGTCGACGACCGGCAGCAC
>JAEZES010000187.1 GCA_023432995.1 Pseudomonadota bacterium | reverse complement strand
GGCCGGGCCGGAGCCCGGCCTGCACGGGGGGTTAGCGGGCGTCGACGAGCACCAGCTCGCTGTCCTCGAGCGCGGTCACCTCGACCCGCTCGAGCCCGGTGATCGCGGCGCCGTCGCGGGCGTTGACCTCGACTTCGCCGACGCGGACCTTGCCGGTCGCCGGCACGAGGTAGAGGTGCCGGTCGGCCGCGGCGTCGTAAGTCACCGTCTCGCCGGCCTTGACCGTCGCCCCGAGCACGCGCGCTTCGGCGCGGATCGGCAGCGCGTCATCGCCGTCGAAGCCCGAGGCGAGCGGCACGAAGCGGCCCTCGCGGACGTCCTTCGGGAACGGCCGCGCGCCCCAGCTCGGTTCGCCGCCGCGCCGGTCGGGGATGATCCAGATCTGGAACAGCGTCGTGGTTTCGTCCTCGAGGTTGTACTCGGCGTGCTGAATGCCGGTCCCGGCCGACATCACCTGGACGTCGCCGGCCTCGGTGCGCCCGGCGTTGCCGAGGCTGTCCTTGTGCGAGATTGCGCCCTGCCGGACGTAAGTGATGATCTCCATGTCGCGGTGCGGGTGCGGCGGGAAGCCGGTCCTCGGCGCGATCTCGTCGTCGTTCCACACCCTCAGCTGGCCCCAATTGGTCCGCGCCGGGTCGTGGTAGTCGGCGAACGAGAAGTGGTGCTTGGTGTCGAGCCAGCCGTGGTCGGCGCCGCCGAGGCTCGCGTAAGGCCTGAGTTCGATCATCGTCGTGTCCTTTCGGAATCGCTGTCTTGGCACAAGAGATGGCTCTTGCCGTCCTTCAGGAAAACCCGGATAAACTAGTTCGAAATGTTCGAAAGAATCGTATAATGGATATCGGCCAGCCGACGCTCGACCAGTTGCGCATCTTCCTCGCCGTGGCCGAGGAGGGCAGCTTCAACCGCGCTGCGAAACGGCTCGGCCGCGCGCTCTCGGTGATCAGCTATGGCATCGCCACGCTCGAGGCGCAGCTCGGCGTGCGGCTGTTCGAGCGGGCCGGCTCGCGCCGGCCCGAGCTGACCGATCCCGGGCGCGCGCTGCTCGCCGACGCGCGCGCGGTGGCGGGCGAGGTCGACGGCCTGATGGCCCGCGCTCGCGGCATCCGCCAGGGGCTCGAGTCCGAGCTGTCGCTGGCGATTGACGTCATGTTCCCGAGCTCGGCCGTCGCCGGCGTGCTGCGCGAGTTCCAGGCCGTGTTCCCGACCGTCGACCTCAGGCTCCACGTCGAGGCGCTCGGCGCGGTCGCCGCGCTGGTGCTCGACGGGCGTGCCGACCTCGCCATCGGCGGGCCCGACTTCATCGATCACCCCGAGCTCGAGCGCAGCGCGATCGGCCACGTCGAGCTGGTCCCGGTCGCCGCGCCCGGTCATCCGCTCGCCCGGCAGCGCGAGATCGCGCCCGGCGACACCCGGCAGCATCTCCAGCTCGTGCTGACCGATCGCTCGCCGCTGACCGCAGGGCAGGACTTCTCGGTGCTCAGCCCGCGCACCTGGCGGCTGGCCGACCTCGGCGCCAAGCACGCGCTGCTGCTCGAGGGAATCGGCTGGGGCAACATGCCGCGCCACGCGGTGGCCGGCGACCTCGCCGCCGGCCGCCTGGTCGAGCTGCGCCCGCCCGAAGCGCCGCCGGTGCAGTACACGCTCCACGCGCTGTGGCGCCGCGACACCCGGCCGGGCCCGGCCTCGCGCTGGATGCGCGAGGGGCTGCCGCGGCGCTGCGCAGCCGCCGGGGCGGGCGGCTAGCGCCCGAGCGAGGCGCGGATGTCGGCGACCGAAGTTAGCCGGTCGGGATTGAGCGAGTGGACCGACATGATCCGCTCGGGCGCGAGCCCGAGCCGCTCGATATTGGCCAGGAACACCTGCGTTCCGACCACCGGCGGGTCGGGCACCGGCCGGTCGGCCGGCGGTAGGTTGAACATATCGGCGTAGACCAGGATGCGCTCGTTCGGCAGGTAGCCGACGACCAGCCCGTCGGCGTGCGGCAGGCCCTTGATCACGTGAATCTCGAACCGGCGCGTCGCGTCCTCGAACACCCTGAGGTCGCCGTCGAACCCTTCGACGACGGGCTGCCTGCCGCTGGCCGCGATCGCATCGGGCGCGAGCGTGCGCGGCGCGCTCAGGGCCGTCTCGAGAAAGCGTTCGTTGACCTTCGGGGTGACGATCGTGATGCCCTCGGCGACGACCGCCGACAGCCCGCCGGTGTGGTCGAAGTGGTGGTGCGAGATCACCCCGTAGCGGATCGGCTTGCCCGGGATCACCCGCCGGGTCTCGGCGATCACCGCCTTGCCGCGGGCCTCGTTCTGCGGCCCCGGCTCGAACAGCACGACGTAGTCGGCGAACTCGACGGCAAGCGCATTGTACGCCCCGCGGATGCGCCACACGCCGGGCGCGAGCTGTTCGGAAGCGGGCGGCGGGGCAGCGCCCGGAGCCGGTGCCGGGGGAACCGGGGCAGTCTGGATCGGTGCCACCGCGCGCTCGGCGATGTCGGCCGGGTTCGCCTGGACCCCGAGCAGTTGCACCTCGAAGGTCGGCCAGCCCGCGCGCTTCTGCGTGATGGTGCTTGGGAACCGGAGACCGTCGAGCTCGCGCCAGTCGGCGAAGGTGGTCTCGACCGCCAAGTCGCCGAAGATGGGATTCTCGATCCAGGTGTCGACCCGGTGCACGAGCCCGTCCGCTCCGATGTAGCCGACGACCTTGTACGGCTGTCCGCCGGGCGAGCGTTGCGCCGGGCTCCAGGTCAGCACGCGGTAGGCGACCCCGTCGGCCGTTTCGCGCGACAGCGTCGCGCCGTTGGCCTGCGCGCCCTTGAGGAAGCCCCACGGCGTGGTCCACAGCTCGAGCGCCTGGCTCCACGGCGACTGCGGGCCGGCGTACTGGTTGTAGGCCCCCTGCGCGGCCGCCCCGCCCTGGACCGGGACCGCCCAGGTCACTGCGGTCGCGCGCGTGGCCGGCTGGGTGAAGTCGATCCAGCGGTTGAAGTCGTTGAGGTTGGTCCGCGGCCACGGCCCCTCGGCGTTGTTGTTCTGGCCGACGGTGTAGCTGGCGCCCGAGCCGTAGAGGCGAATCGCATCGAGACCGTCGATGCCCAGCGTCCGCGCGGCTTCGGCGACCACCGCCTCGGCGGTCTGCGCGGCGGCGGTGCGGACGAGGCCGAGCGCGAGCAGCGCGGCGAGGACGAGTGTGGGCAGGAATCGCGGCGCCATGGTCACCTCCCCGGGCTGATGGCAGGGCCACCCTATCGGCGCCGCCCGCCGGCGGCAACGCTCAGGCGAACCAGTAGGCGGTCGCGCGCATCTCGATGCTGATCCGCGCCGGCGCGTCGGCCGGCGCGGCGGGGTTGTCGAACGCGACGTGCGGCAGGCATTGTGCACGCGCCGGATCGCTGTCGCTGGTCTTGAACACGATCACTTCGTCGGGCGTCAGGTCGCTGAACCACAGCCAGCGGTGCCCGGGATCGTGCGCGACGACGTAGCCTTCGAAGCTGAACTCGGGCGCGCCGCCGGGCGGGTCGAAGATCGCGTCGGCCTTGATCAGCTCGGGTCCGGCGACGGTGCGGGCGTCGCACAGCGCCAGCGGCACGTCCTGCGGCGCGCCGCTGAGCGCCCGCCAGACGTTGTACTGCGCACTGCGCGCGATCGCGCGGCCCTCCGGCGCGGTGCGCGCGCGAAACTCGGCGCCGGTCTCGGCCGAGACGTCGACGTGGGCGAAGCGCGCCGGATGCGAGTTGTCCCTCGAGCCGGTCTGGCCCGTCTTCTCCGAGAAGCGCAGCACGCCGCGCGGCACCACCGCGACCTCGTCGCAGCCGGTCGTCTCGCGGATCAGCGCGGCGATCTCGCCGACGTGAATCTGCTCGATCTGCTCGGGATCGGCGAAGTCGGCCACTTCGCTGCGATGCGGCCGCAGCACGCAGCCTTCGATATCGAGCGAGGTCGGTTCGCCGCGCATGTCGGCGATCGGCATGGCCACCGGCGCGACCACGATCGTGTCCTTCTCGTGCGCGTTGGCATAGTAGCGCGGCCGCTCACCGGTATCGCGCACGTAGGCGATCGGGGCGGTCACGCTGCGGCTCATGCGGGCTCGAACTCCTCGGTGTCGATAGTCGGGCGGATCGCGTCGTGGTAGCGGTGCCCGGCGACGGTGTCCTCGTTGATCAGCGCCCCGGCGCGGTCGAGCAGGTCCCGCGGCAGCGCCAGCGTCGCCGCCGCGTGGTTGTCGGCGAGGTGCTGCAGGTTGGTCGTGCCCGGGATCACGTGGACGTGCTCGCCGCGCGACAGCACCCAGGCGAGCGCGAGCTGCGCGGCGGTCACGCCGGCCTCGGCGGCGAGCGCGCCGAGCTGGTCGATCAGCGCCAGGTTGTGCGGCCAGTTCTCGGCGTTGAAGCGCGGCATCTTGGTCCTGAGGTCGCTCTCCTCGAGGCTCGCCGGATCGCGCAGCAGCCCGGCGAGCGCGCCGCGGCCGACCGGCGAGAACGCGACCAGCGCGATCCCCAGTTCGCGGCAGGTCTCGAGCACGCCGAGCTCGACGTTGCGCGTCCACAGCGAGTACTCGGTCTGCACCGCTGCCACGGGGTGCACCGCGTGCGCCTCGCGCACGTGCCGCGCCGACCATTCCGAGACGCCGTAGGCGCCGATCTTGCCGGCCTCGATCGCCCGCGCCAGCGCGCCAACCGAATCCGCGATCGGCACCTTCGGGTCGAACCGGTGCATGTAGTACAGGTCGATGTGGTCGGTCTGCAGCAGCCGCAGGCTGTCCTCGATCGCCGCGGTGATCGCTTCCGCCGAGCAGTCGACCCCGCGCCGCGGCCCGTCGACCGTGATGCCGCACTTCGACGCCAGCATGAACGCGTTGCGGCGGCCCTTGAGCGTCTCGCCGATCAGCGCTTCGTTATCGCCCGCGCCGTAGATCCGCGCGGTGTCGAGGTGGTCGTAGCCGAGGTCGAGCGCCCGATCGAGCAGGGCAGCCCCGTCCTGGCGGCTCGGCGGGCTGCCGTAGGCCCACGAGAGGTTCATGCAGCCGAGCCCGACCGGGTGCAGGGCGGATCCGGCGATCGTGCGGGTGTGCGCGTTCATGACCGCCTCCTGTGCAGAGGCGGCGAGGGTGGTGCAACCCCTTTAGAGGCCCGCGAGCGTGTTCTTGGCCCAGGTGTAGAAGTCGTCCTGCTTGCGCCCGAGCTCGTCGGTCGAGCGGCGGTAGCCGGCCGGGTCCTCGTCGATGTTGTTGCTGCGCCACTTGGCCTGGTGCTGCGCCAGCGCCTGGCGCATGTCGAAGAACTTGCTCTCGAACTCGCGCGCGATGTCGGGCTTGGCCTGGAGACGCGAGTCCGCCTTGATCGATCCCATCATCTCGGCGACGAGCGTGGCGAAGCGGGTGCGCAGGCGGACGATGTCGCGCACCGCGCGGTCGCCCGACGTCTTCACCGCCTCCTGCATCTGCTTGTGCGTCTCCTGGGCCTCGCTCAGGATCCGGTCCAGTTCTGCCATGGCATACCCCTGCGTTCTTATTATGCTCGCAGAATCAGCTTAGCTCTCGAACTAGTCAAGAACGGTTAACGCCCGCGACCCTTTCGGCGGTACTACGACCAGCCGTCCTGCGCCTCGAGGCTCGCGGCGAGTTCGCCGATCACCCGGTAGCAGTCGAGCACTTGCGCCACCGAGCTGTTCGGCTCGCGGCCCTCGCGGATCGCGCTGACGAACTCGCGGTCCTGCAGCTCGATGCCGTTGTTCGACACCGCCACGCCGGTGAGGTCGACCGGCTCTTCCTTGCCGGTCACGAGGTCATCGTAGCGCGCGATATAGGTCGCGGTGTCGCCGATGTAGCGGAAAAAGGTGCCGAGCGGCCCGTCGTTGTTGAAGCTCAGCGCCAGCGTGCAGATCGCCCCGGTCTCGCTTTTGAGCTGGATCGACATGTCCATCGCGATGCCGAGCTCGGGGTGCCTCGGCCCCTGGATCGCATTGGCCTTGACGATCTTGCCGGTCTGGTAGGCGAACAGGTCGATCGTGTGCGCCGCGTGGTGCCACAGCAGGTGGTCGGTCCAGCTGCGCGGCTCGCCCTTGGCGTTCATGTTCTTGCGGCGGAAGAAGAACGTCTCGACGTCCATCGCCTGGATCGTCAGCTCGCCGGCCGTGATCTTGTTGTGCACGTACTGGTGGCTCGGATTGAACCGCCGGGTGTGCCCGACCATGCAGGTGAGCCCGGTCTCCTGCTGCTTCCTGAGCACCGCCTCGGCATCGCCCCAGCTGTCCGACAGCGGGATTTCGACCTGCACGTGCTTGCCCGCGTCCATGCAGGCGATCGCCTGCTCGGCGTGCATCTGCGTCGGTGTGCACAGGATCACCGCGTCGACGTCGTCGCGCGCGAGCGCCTCGCCGAGCTCGGTGCCCGAGTGCCGCGCGCCGTACTTGGCGGCGACTTCGGCCGCCTGCTCGGCCCGGCGCGAGATGACCGATACGATCTCGACCCCGTCGATGTTCCGGAGGCCGTCGAGGTGCTTTTCGCCGAAGGCGCCGGCGCCGGCGAGGGCAATGCGCATGGGGGTCTCCTTTATTTCGTCATCTCGATCATCCGTCATCCCGGCGAAAGCCGGGCCCGCGTTCGGCAAGGTCCAG
>JAEZES010000109.1 GCA_023432995.1 Pseudomonadota bacterium | reverse complement strand
ACCATGAGCTGCCAGGCGCAGGACGATTATTACGGCGATCCCGAGGCGCTCGCGGTGGCTTACGGGAGGGCGGTGAACGGAGAGATCAAAGATCTGTTCGCCGCCGGGGTGGACGTGGTCCAGCTCGACGAGCCGTACATGCAGGCGCGCCCCGACAAGGCGCGCGCGTTCGGGCTAAAGGCGCTCGCCCGCGCGCTCGAGGGCGTCGAGGGGACCACCGCGCTGCACATCTGCTTCGGCTACGCCCACCTGATCCACGAGCGGCCCGAGGGCTACAGCTTCCTGCCCGAACTGTCGGGCAGCGGGGTCGAGCAGATCTCGATCGAGACCGCGCAGTCGAACCTCGACACCGCGGTGCTCGAGACGCTGCCCGGCAAGACGATCATCCTCGGCGTGCTCGACCTGTCGAGCCACGAGGTCGAGAGCCCGGAGACGGTCGCCGCGCGCATCCGCCGCGCGCTGCCGCACGTGCCGGCCGAGAAGATCATCGTCGCTCCCGACTGCGGGCTCAAGTACCTCCCACGCGAGGTCGCCTTCGGCAAGATGAAGGCGATGGCCGAGGGGGCGAAGATCGTCCGCAAGGAGCTGGCGTGAGCTTCAAGACCACCCACACCGGCAGCCTGCCGCGCCCCGACGACCTGCTCGCGCTGATGTTCGCCCGCGAGGGCGGCGAGGCGGTTGACGAGGCGGAACTGGAGCAGGCGATCGAACGCGCGACGGCCTACGTGATCGAGCGCCAGAAGCAGGCCGGGATCAGCGCGATCGGCGATGGCGAGATGTCGAAGCCGAGCTACGCGACGTACATCAAGCATCGGCTCAGCGGTTTCGGCGGCGAGGCCGGGCAGTACGAGTTCGAAGACCTCGAGCAGTTTCCCGGGGCCAAGGCGCGGGTATTCGGCGACGCCGGGCGGTCGCGCCGCAAGGCGCCGGCCTGCACCGCGCCGATCGAGGTGATCGACATGGACGCGCCGCGCGCGGACGCCGAGCGGCTCAAGCGGCTGGCCGGCGACCATGAGACGTTCATGAGCGCCGCTTCGCCGGGTGTGACCGCGCTGTTCTTTCCCAACCAGTACTACGCGAGCGACGAGGACTACGTCTTCGCCCTCGCCGAAGGCCTGCGCCACGAATACGAGACGATCGCCGAGGCCGGAATCACGCTGCAGGTCGACTGTCCCGACTTGGCAATGGGCCGGCACGTGCAGTTCACCCACCTCTCCACCGAGGAGTTCCGCAAGCGCATCGGCATGAACGTCGGCGCGCTCAACCACGCGCTGCGCAACATCCCCGCCGAGCAGCTCAGGATGCACCTGTGCTGGGGCAACTACCCGGGCCCGCACACCTGCGACGTCGACCTCGGCGATATCGCCGACATCGTGTGGAGCGCGAAGCCTCAGACCGTGCTGCTCGAAGGCGCCAATCCGCGCCACGCGCACGAGTTCGCCTACTTCGAGCAGCACCCGCTGCCCGAGGGCAAGATCCTCTGCCCGGGGATGATCGAGCCGCAGAGTCCGTACGTCGAGCACCCCGAGCTGATCGCCCAGCGCATCGGCCGCTACGCCGACCGGCTCGGCAAGGAGCGGGTGATGGCCGGGGTCGACTGCGGCTTCTCGGTCCACGCGGGCAGCGGCAACCTCGATCCCGAGGTGGTCTGGGCCAAGCTCGCCGCGCTGGCCGAAGGCGCGGCGATCGCCTCGGCACGCTACTGGTAACGACCCGCTCCGGCCGCTAGACCCGCCCGCGTTGCGGGTGTGGCGGAATGGTAGACGCCGGGGACTTAAAATCCCCTGGGCCTTGCCCGTGCCGGTTCGAGTCCGGCCACCCGCACCAGGCCCCGCAGCCGCTCGCTACGCGGAAACACGACTGCGCAGTAGTGCTTAGGCGCGGCACAGGAAATCGTTGGTTCCCACCCCGGTAAATTCGCTGCCGGGATGCGGTGCCGCTCGGCCCGGCTCCCGATGGTGCCGATCCTCGCACGCGGAGCGGCCCGGAACTGGGGATTACAGATGGCCAAGATCCGAGATGCCGGCTTCGCGCAATGCCTTCGCCAGCGCGCAGGAGCGCCGGCATGACGCATGACCCCCTGCGCGTGCGGGCGTTCACCGGCCGGCGCAAGCGCCAGCCGCCGCTGGCCGACGGGGCCGTGCGCAACATCCTCGACCGGGCGGACTCCTACCCGATCTGGAACGGCGAGGAAGACCGGCGCCACGCGCCGCGCTTCGCGCTGCTGATCCGCGCGGCCAAGCTGACCAGCAGCGACGGCGAGTTCCTGTGCGTGGTCCGCGACGCATCTGAAGACGGCGTCAGCGTGCGCCTGTTCCACCCGCTCCCGCCCGGCGCCGAGCTGACGCTCGAGATGCCCAACGGCGATCGCTATCCGCTGCAGCGGGTCTGGGAAGAAGAGGACAGCGCCGGCTTCCGCTTCCGCGAGCCGGTCGAGCTCGACCGCATCATCGAGGGGCCGAGCCGGTTTCCCAAGCGGCCGGTTCGCGTGCGGGTCGAGGTGCCGTGCTACATCCACATCGGCGATCGCCGTGTGGGGGCGATGATCGACAACCTGTCGCAGCAGGGTGCGATGATCCGGATGCAGGAATACCTGTCGCTGGTGCAGCGGATCAAAGTCGAACTCGAGGGCCTGCCGCAGATCGCCGCCAAAGTGTGCTGGCGACAGGACGGCGCCTACGGCCTGAGCTTCGAGGACACGTTCCAGTTCGCCGAGCTGGCCGCGCTGGCCTTCGATCTCCAGCGCGAAAGCGCGGCGCTCCGCGCTACGCCGGCCGGAACCGCATAGCCAGCCCGTTCATGCAGTAGCGCAGGCCGGTCGGCCGCGGGCCGTCGCGGAACACGTGGCCGAGGTGCCCGCCGCAATCGGCGCAATGCACTTCGGTCCGCGGATAGCCGAGCTTGAAGTCGGTCGACGTGCCGACCGCACCCGGCAGCGGGCGGTAGAAGCTCGGCCAGCCAGTGCCGCTCTCGAACTTGGTGTCGCTCGAATAGAGCTCGTTGGCGCACCCGGCGCAGACGAACGTGCCGGCGCGATGCTCGTCGTTGAGCGGCGAGCTGTACGGGCGTTCGGTGTCTTCCTCGCGCAGCACGGCATACTGCGCCGGAGTCAGCCGGCGGCGCCACTCGGCTTCGCTGTAAGCGACCTTGAAGGTCTTGGCTTCGGCCGGGCTGCCGCAGGCGGCGAGCACCGGGGTGGCGATCCCGGCGGCGAGCCAGGACAGCGCCCGCCGGCGGTCAATCGGGCGATGGGTCTGGGGGCGATCGAGCATGGCTATAGTCCTATCTCGAGAGCTTCGAACCTCGGCTGAACAATCTAGGGAAGCGGTCGCGCTCCCGCAACCGGGGGCACGGCCTGCTGGCGGCGCCGGCGCCTGCGCGAGCGCGCCTGCGGCCCCGATTTCATCACTCGCTTGCGGAACAGCGCCGCGCCGAGGCGGATCGACAGCAGCACCCAGAACGCCTGCCATCCAAGCGCCGCCGCGTGCGGCCAGACCGCCTGCTCCTGCGCCGCGCGCGCCAGCATCGCGAACGGCGAGCTGAACGGGAAGGCGATCGCGGTCCATTCCATCCACCCGCCGCGCTCGCTGACCGCGAGCGTGGCGAACAGGAACAGGAAGACCTGCAGCATGGTCACCGGCATCGACAGCGTCTGCACCTCTCGCACGGTGCTGGCGAGCGATCCGATCGCCAGGAAAACGGCACCGAGCAGCAGGTAGGCCATCGCGAAGTAGGCGACGCCGAGGGCGAGGAACAGCGGCCAGCCGACTCCGGGCTCGGGTAGGTCGTCGAACCGGATCGCGCCGCCGAACAGGTTCTCGAGCCCGGGCAGGCCCATCACTCCGCCGATCACGGTCGCCCACACGGCGATGCCGACCAGCGATATCGCCAGCATGGCGAACAGCTTGCCGAGGAACACCGCGTCCATCGGGATCGCCGCGGCGAGGATCTCGATGATCTTGTTGGCCTTCTCCTCGACCAGGTTCGACAGCACCATGCCGGCGAGAAGCATCGTCAGCAGGAACAGGATGATCTGCCCGGCCTGCGCGGTGCGCAGCCTCCCGCGCGCCTCGCTCGCCCCGCTGGCGGCGACCGTCTCGATGCGCACGGGCGGATAAGCGCTGGCGGCGGGGTTCTCGGCCGCCGCGGCGATCAGCGCGATCGGCCCGGCCCACCACTGGCG
>JAEZES010000033.1 GCA_023432995.1 Pseudomonadota bacterium | reverse complement strand
GCCGTCGGCCGCGCGGGGCGCTTGCCGGACTGCCGTTTCGGCCGGCGGTTGCACCCGCGGCGGGTCGCGCATCGGAAGCGGGGGCTGCTCCGGCCGGGCCGCGGCGGTAGGCTGCCGGCTGGGGGCGATCCGCTGTTCGGGTCGAGGCTTGCTTGCCGGCTCGGGGGCGGGTCCGGCCGGGCGCGGCGGGGAAGCGGGCCTGGCGAGCGTGGCCGACCGTTGCGTCCATGCCTGCAGAAGCCACGGGGTCGTGGCGAGAAGGATCAGGGCGAAGCCGACCCAGGAGAGCGGCCGCACGAACAGGTCCAGCCCAAGCCCGAGGAGCGCAGCCGCTACCAGCACGACTTTGGGGTGCCCGAGCGTGGCTGCGGGCAAGCGGAACTGTCCGAGCCCACCGGGCCCGGCCTTGGACGTCTGATTCGGCATTTCCCTGCGCTCGCCCAAATCCGATGAAAGGTAAAGCCCGCAAGCCACCGGCACTGCCCGTGTGCAGCGGGCTTGCGGTAAACCGTTCGAAAAGGGTCGAAAATGGGTCGGTGCGGGACCGCGGGCACCCGAGGGCAGGGCTCGCTCGGTCGCTTCGGGGTTACCGCTAACAAAGCGCTTCCCCCCGCCGCCATTCCCGTTCCATGATGACGCCATGGATGCCGACCGTGCCCTGCCTGCCCGCCTTGCGCATGCCGTCCTGGCTGCCGTGCTCCTGCTGTTCGCCGCGTCCAGTGCCGCGGCCCAAGTGCTTCCCGAGGGCCCGGTCCTCGCCGCCGCCGACTTGCGCGATGGCCAGTCGCTCGACGGGGTGTGGACCTATTCGATCGATCCCTACCGTGACGGCGCAGCGGGATTTCACGGCGAACCTGCCGGCCGCGGACACCGGCGCTGGGACGATCTCGACGTGCGCCAGGCGCGGGCTGACGACCCGCTTGCGCTGTTCGAGTACGACATGGACACCGCGCCGCGCGCCGACCTTCCGGCCAGCTGGCTGACCCACGCCCCCGAGATGCGGCACTACCAGGGCCTGGTCTGGTACCAGCGTCGCTTCGACGCCGAGCCGCAGGCTGGGATGCGCTACTTCATCCGCTTCGGCGCCGCGAACTACGCCGCCGAGGCCTGGCTCAACGGCCAGCGGCTCGGCCGCCACGAAGGCGGCTTCACGCCGTTCGCCTTCGAGGTCACCGGGCTGCTGCGTGCAAGCGGCAACCGGCTGACGGTCGGGGTCGATTCGGCCCATACCGAGTTCACCGTGCCGCCGCCGGTGACGGATTGGGAGACCTACGGCGGCATCACCCGGCCGGTCCGGCTGATCGCGGTGCCGGGCACGTTCGTCGACGACGCCTGGGTGCGGCTGACCGACGACAGGCGGATCGCAGTCGACGTGAAGCTCGACGGTCCGCAGGCGGCGGGCGCCACCGTCGAACTGGCCATCGCGGAGCTCGGTGTCGCCCGACGCGTGACTGCCGATGGCGAGGGGCGGGCGCGCTTCGAGCTTCCCGCGCCGGCCGGTCTGCGCCGCTGGTCGCCCGAGACGCCGAAGCTCTATGAGGTGATCGTCAGCGCTGGGGCCGACCGCTGGCGCGACCGCGTCGGCTTCTGCACGGTCGCGGTCGATGGTGCGCGGATCCTGCTCAACGGCGAGCCCGTGTTCCTGCGCGGGATCAGCCTGCACGAGGAGGAGATGGGCTCCGAGCCGACTCGCCGGATCACGTCGGACGCGGCGCGGGCACTGCTCGCGCGCGTCAAGGACGGGCTCCACGGCAACTTCGTCCGCCTCGCGCATTACCCGCACGGCGAAACCATGGTGCGCGCAGCCGACGAACTCGGTCTGCTCGTCTGGAGCGAAGTGCCGGTCTACTGGCGCATTGCCTGGGACAATCCCGGGACCCTTGCCGATGCCCGGCGGATGCTGGCCGAGAACGTGCTGCGCGACCGCAATCGCGCGTCGATCGCGCTGTGGAGCGTCGGCAACGAGACCCCCGTCACCGACGCCCGCAATGTATTCATGGCGCGCCTCGCCGCCGACGTCCGCGCGCTCGATCCGCACCGGCTGGTGACGGCCGCGCTGCTGACCGAGCGCGACGAGAGCGAAGGACATCCGGTGCTGCGGCTGGCCGACCCGCTGGCCGGCGAGGTCGATGTCCTCGCGGTCAACACCTATAACGGCTGGTACGGCCCGGATCGCCCCGCCGACCTGGCGCGCTTCGAGTGGCGTCTGCCCGCCGACCGCCCGCTGATCCTGTCCGAATTCGGCGCCGACGCGAAGCTCGGCCTGCGCGCGACGGGTTCGGAGCTGCACAAGTTCACCGAGGAGTACCAGGCCGACTACTACCGCCATACGCTGGCCATGGCCGCGCGAATTCCCTCGCTGGCGGGCATGTCGCCGTGGATCCTGAAGGACTTTCGCTCGCCGCGCCGGCAGCTCGCCGAGGTGCAGGACGGGTGGAATCGCAAGGGCCTGATCAGCGAAACCGGCCAGCCCAAGCTCGCGTTCGAAGTGCTGGCCGGGTGGTATGCTGGGCTCAAGGAAGAGGAGCCCTCAACCAGCTCCGACTAGGGCCTGCTTCGCCAACCCTAGTCCCCTTCGCACAACCTCGCTGCCCTCACTTCGCCAGCATCGCCTGGACGAAATCTTCCCTCACCGCCTCGGCCAGCAGGTTCACCGGCAGCAGACCCTGCCCGACGATGAAGTCGTTGAACGCCATGCGGTCGAACTTGTCGCCGAGCGCCAGTTCGGTGGCGATGCGCAGGTCGGCCAGCTGGCTGTAGCCGTAGAAGTAGCTTCCGGCCTGGCCCGGCGCGCGGAACGTGTAGCGGTCGATTTCCTGCTTCACCATTGCCGGCGAGAACCCGGCCTCCTCCGCGAGGATGCGCTGCGCCGTCTCAACGTCGGTCAGCCCGAGGTTGAGCATCGGGTCGAGCATGGCGCGGGCCTGCCGCAAGAGCCGGTGCTGGAGCGCGATCAGCTGGCCCTCGACCGGCTCGTACGGCAGCATTTCGGCTTCGGCGTAGAGCGCCCAGCCTTCCACGTTGACGCTGTTGAACGCGTAGAGCACGCGCGCCTGGCTGATACCGTCCTCGACCATCTGCGCGAACTGCAGCTCGTGCCCGGGCCGGCCTTCGTGCACGCTCAGCGTCCACGCGGCGGCGTCGAAGTTGAAGTCGTTGGCGACGATCGTCGCGCCCGGATAGACTCCGGTGGTCAGAACGAAGGTGCCGCGTTCGCCGGTGTTTCCGATCAGCCGTGGCGGATTCATGTGCGGCGCAGGGCTCGCGGCGTTCTCCGCGTCGGTGCCGAGGCGCATCAGCACCGGGTAATCGGGCAGCGTGACGATCCGCTCGCGGGCGGCGATCGTCTGGATCTGGCCGAGCACCTCGGCATAGTGCGCTTCCATGCGCTCGTTCGGGATCGTCCGCTTCTTGAGCTCGGCTAGCACCGAGGGGTAGTCGGTCGCGGCGAAGCCGTACTTGGCTGCCACCTGCGGGGCCAGCGCCTGCACCTGCGCCCGAGTCTCGTAGAACGCCCGCCGCGCGCGGGCGATGAGGTCTTCGGGTGGGAGGTCGATGCCGTATTGCTTGAGCGCGAAGGCATAGATCTCGGGCGGCTGGCGGAAATCGTCGCGCGCCAGCGGCAGGATCGCTGACCGCTCCCATTCCGCATAGTCGGCGAACTGCCGCTCCATCGCGTCGAGTGCGGGACCCGCACCCTCGATCTGATAGCGGGTGAACAGCTCGCGGATGCCCGCGACGTAAGTATCGACTTTGTCCAGCGCGTCCTCGACGTCGCCGCGGTAGGGGCCGACCTTGCCCGGCCCGAGACTTTCCGCGTGCTGGTCGCGCGCCAGCTGGGTCAGCGGCGTGGTTCCGGGGTAGAGGCCCATGTAGCGCTGCAGCAGTTCGGCCGCCTTGGCCCGGCGGCCCGGGGCGACCTGGTCGTCGAGCAGGTTGTTCAGGTTGCCGAACACCAGCTGCGGCACGTCGTACCAGTCGATGGTCAGGCGCTGTCCGAGCCGCGTCCCCTCGATGTCGCGCTCGAGCGAACCGATCAGGATCTCGAGATCCTGGCGCACGTTGGCGTCGCGCTCGCCAGCCAGGGCCGAACGCAGCTCGGCCAGCTTCGCTTCCTCGGCGGCAATGAAGCGTTCTTCGATCCCCGGGCCGAGATCGATCGCCAACCCGTCGTATTGCTCGAGACCGCTCGCCGAGGCCCCTTCGGGCTGGAACTGGGCCTGCATCTCGATCACCTGCCGGGTGTACTCGTTGCTGCGCGCGACCCAGTCCTGCGCCTGCGCGGCGGCCGGCAACGATGCGAGGGCGGCGAGCGCGCTGGCGAGCGCGGCGGCGAATTGTCTCATCCTGCGAAATCCCCGTCTGACTGGCGACTCGTCATCGCACGATAGCCGCGCGCGTCAAACGATTGCGGCCGTTCGATCGGCGGATCGGCGAGCGGGATCGGCGAAGGGCGATCTTGTTCCACGGCTGGCCGCGCGGCGCCAACGGTCCGTCGATTCTGTCGGCCCCATTCGCTCCACGGATTCGCCTCGGCCTTCATTTGGTCGCAGTCTGCGGTGAGGAGCCACTCATGCCCCACTACAGTCTGATCTACCGTCGCGACGGACTCGGCCCCGACAAGCGGATCGAGTTCCACAGCGAGGATCCGAGCCACGCGCTGAGGATCGCGCATCGCGAGGCGTGCGACCGCGACGCCGAGCTGTGGAAGGACGGCGAACTGCTGTGCACGATCCGCCGGGTCGGCGAACATCCCGACTACTGGATGATCGGACCGCGGGCTAACTGACCCGCATCACCCAACCGTGTCTGTCCTCGGCCTCGCCGCGCTGGATAGCCACCAGCCGCGCGCGCAGGCGGCTCGTCAGTTGTCCCGGACCGCCGCTGCCGATCGTGAACTCGCCATCGCGCCCGGCAACGCGCCCGATCGGGGTCACTACTGCGGCCGTGCCGCAAGCAAAGCACTCGACGAGCCGCCCGCTCTCCGCGTCCGCCCGCCACTGGTCGATGGCGTAGCGCTCCTCGCGCACGGTCAGCCCTTCCTCGCGCGCCAGGGTCAGCAGGCTTTCGCGGGTGATGCCGGCCAGGATCGTGCCCGATAGCGGCGGCGTCACCAGAGAGCCGTCGTCAAAGGCGAAGAACACGTTCATCCCGCCGAGTTCCTCGACCCAGCGGTGCTCGACGGCGTCGAGGAACACGACCTGGTCGTGGCCCTTGGCCAGCGCCTCGGCCTGCGGCACGAGACTGGCCGCGTAGTTGCCGCCGCACTTGGCCGCGCCGGTGCCGCCGGGCGCGGCGCGCGTGTAATCCTCGGACACCCAGATCGAAACCGCAGGCGCGCCCGACTTGAAGTAATTACCGGCGGCGCTGCAGATCACCAGGAACTTGTACTCGCGCGCCGGTCGCACGCCGAGGAACGGTTCCGAGGCGAACATGAACGGTCGCATGTAGAGCGAACCGCCGTCGACGGGCGGGAACCACTCGCGGTCGGCCAGCGCCAGTTGCCGCACCGCCTCGACGAACGTGGCCTCGGGCAGCTCGGGCATCGCCATCCGCCGCGCGGAGGCGTTGAAGCGCCGCGCGTTCTCGTCAGGACGGAACAGCGCCATCGCGCCATCGGCCAGGCGGTAGGCCTTGAGGCCCTCGAAGATTTCCTGGGCATAGTGCAGCACGGCCGCCGCCGGATCGAGCGTCAGCGGCGCGCGCGGGCCGAGCGTGGCATCGTGCCAGCCGCGTCCTTCGGTCCACTCGATCGTCACCATGTGATCCGTGAACACCTTGCCGAAGCCCGGATCGGCGATGGCCTGCGCGCGCTGTGCGGCGGGGACGGTGGCGGGATGGGGGAGGCGGGTGAAGTCGATGCGGGGGTCGGCGAGCGTGGCCATGAAATCCTGATCCTTGCCTTGCGGAGCCAAGCTTAGAGAATGAAAGTTACAATTCCGCAAGCAGATTTGAAATAAATGGTATGAACTGAAACCGCGTTATTCCGCAGCCCTAGACCCGGATATCGAAAAGGGGAAGGGTTGGGGAGCCATCGGCCCGGCGGTTGCGGCGTGCGCGCGCGCCTCCTGGGCGGACGGAAGGGAACGATTGGCCATGACCTCGGGCTGGCCCATGAAGCGGCTGCACCTCGCGATCCTGCTCGCCCTCGGCGCCTGTCAGCCGCTCGAAAGCGGCACCACGATTCCGCCGCGCGAGATTGCGGGTGGGGTTTCGTTCCCCGCGAGGAAGCTGACCTGCTCAGATCCGGTCCGCCGGGGCGACACGAAGGAGTCGCTGCGGATGCGCTACGCGGTGATGCCGAACTCGCGACGCTCGCTGGCGCCGAAGGATCCGAGTTCGCCGGCGTGGTCCTGTGGCCTGCCGATCCGATGCGCCGGCTCGAGGTGTTCTTCGCCGAAGACGGAGCCGAGACGGTGACCTTCGTGCGGCTGGGCGAAAAGTCCCGCTGGCGCGTGGCCGACCTCGGCCTCGGGGATTCGCTGGCGCGCGTCCAGGCGCTCAACGGCAGGCCATTCACGTTCTGGGGGTTTTCCTGGGATTACGGCGGCTACGTCTCGGACTGGGCGGGTGGGCGGCTGCAGCGGTTGCCGGGCGGCTGCACGCTGTCGCTGCGGTTCGAGGTTGCCGATGGCAGGACCCTGGACGACGCATTCGTCGGCGACACCGCGGTCTCGTCCGATGATCCGGGCGTCCATGCGCTTGCCGCACACGTCGATGAAATCGGCCTCGGCTTTCACCGGCCGGGCCCGGCAAATGAGAAGGGCGGCCCCGGTGTCCCGAGAACCGCCCTCCGCATGGTCAGCGGCCGGAAGAGCCGCCCACGAAGCCTCTATCGGCGAAAATGAGGATTACCGATAATGCTCCGCGAGGGTCGTCACCGACCTCCCTGCTGAACCATGAGACATCGGATCACCTCCTTTCGCGCTTGGAAAGCCATGCTCCGGTTTCACCCGGAGCCAGGCCCGCGTGAACCGCTGGCCTGCCTTGAAATGTGAGTCACGCGAGTCGTTAACGCAAGACTTGTATTTCTGTTTTTCCCCGTCAGAATCCCGGACTTCGCCTCGCGCCGCGCGGAGCGTCCTCAGCGACAGTCTTCGATCACGCGGGTGATCTCCGGCCACGAGGGAACGTACAGGGTGGGCAGCCCCGCGGTCTCGATCGCGAACCGCCCCTTCGAGAACGCCATCGCGTCGAGCAGCCCGTCCTGCGCCGGCAGGCGTGCGGCTATTGCTCCCGGATCACTCGCGGCGGGCGTCGTCGCGAGGGCGCGGTTGCCGAACTCCGTCATGACCAGCATCTGCTGGGCGACGCCGGCAGCCGACGGGCGAATGATCTCGACCACTCCACCCGACCGGTCGCAGCGCAGCACCAGGCGCGGCGTGCCGCCCGGCTCGCCGAAGGCGGCGGTGCCGGCCGCGTAGGTCCAGTCGCCGGGCGTCGCCGGCGCGTCGCTCCAGGCT
>JAEZES010000089.1 GCA_023432995.1 Pseudomonadota bacterium | reverse complement strand
ACGTCGTGCTGGGCGGGGCTGCGCTGTTCGACGTGGCGGAACGCGGCGGCCTCGCCGGCCAGCTGTCGCGCCACGTCGCGCGCGTCGCGCTGGGCGCGGCGGCGGGGTGGCGAGGGGACTTGCAGCTCTCGCTCAACATTACCGCCGCCGATCTCGCCGAAGCCGATTTCGCCAACACCATCGCCGCGGCCATGGCCGGCACGAGTTTTCCACCGGAACGGCTCACGCTGGAAATCACCGAGCAGGTCCTGGTGTCCGACCTCGACCGGTCGGCCCAACGCCTGCGACAGCTCGCCGACCTGGGCGTGCGCATCGCGCTCGACGACTTCGGGGCCGGGTTCTGCAACTTCGGTTATCTCAAGCGCCTGCCGCTGCATTGCCTCAAGCTCGATCGCAGCATGATCGAAGGCGCAGACGAGAACCCGCGCGATCTTGCGGTGCTGCGTGGAATTCTTTCGATGGCAGTTGCGCTCGACCTCGCCGTCGTGGCCGAAGGGGTCGAGCGGGAAAGTCAACGGGCGTTGATCGAGCGCGAGGGGTGCGTTGCGTGGCAGGGCTTCCTCGGAGCGCAGCCGATGGCCGCCAACGATTTCGAGGCTCTCGCGTATGCGTAAGACGAAATGAAGAGAATAGACGACAACTTGAAGGGCTTAGTGTTGACACTGCGCCGCCCCTGTTCTTAAAGAGCCCTGATTCCGCACTGCAATATAAGGGGAAGGGCAAATGCTTCGACGTGCAGTTTCCGCCATCTCAGCTCTCGCGCTGGTAACCGTGCCGATAGCTGCCCAAGCGGCTGCCCAACCGACTCCCCGCACCGCGGCGGCGACCGAAGAGTCCGAGCAACTCGTCGGCACGCTGGCCTGGGTTCTCGCGGCCATCGGCGTCGGCCTGGTTATCTGGGGCATCATCGAGCTGACCGACGACGACGAGCCGACGAGCCCGTAAGCCGTCGGAAATCGATCCGAATTCGCAAGGGCCTCGCTGACGCGAGGCCCTTTTTGCTTTCGGGCGCCGAACGATCGGTCCGTGGGGCCTAGGCGGCGATGGTCTCGCGCTGCTCGGCCTTGCGCACGATCGCGCTCAGTCCCTTGGTCAGCTGGACGAGGCCATTAAGCCGGGCCTGCGGGTCACCCCAGGCGCGGTTGATGACCAGCTTCATGTCGGGCCGCAGCCGGGCCGTGCCCTTGAGCCGCTCGACGTAGGCGATCAGCCCCGCCGGGTCGGGGAACCGGTCCTGGTGGAAGCTCACCAGCGTGCCGCGTGCCCCGACCTCGATCCGGGCGATGCAGGCGGCGATGGCCTGGTGCTTGATCTCGATCAGCTTGACGAGGTTGGCGGTGGCTGCCGGCAGCGGGCCGAAACGGTCGATCATCTCGGCCGCCAGGCCCTCGATCTCGGCCTTGTCCTTGGCGTCGTTGAGCCGGCGATAGAGCGCCATGCGCACGGCGAGGTCCGGGACGTAGTCTTCCGGAATCATGATCGGCGCGTCGACCGTGATCTGCGGGCTGAGGCCGTCGCGTTCGCGTTCGAGCCCGGATTCGCCCGCCTTGGCGGCGAGAATCGCGTCCTCGAGCATCGACTGATAGAGTTCGAACCCGACTTCGCGGATGTGGCCCGACTGCTCATCGCCGAGCAGGTTGCCGGCGCCGCGGATGTCGAGGTCGTGGCTCGCCAGCTGGAACCCGGCGCCGAGCGAGTCGAGATCGCCGAGCACCTTGAGCCGCTTTTCGGCCACTTCGCCGAGCACCCGGTTCCTGGGCGTCGTCAGGTAGGCGTATGCGCGCAGTTTGGCCCGGCCGACGCGGCCCCGCAACTGGTAGAGCTGGGCGAGCCCGAAGCGATCGGCGCGGTGAATCACGATGGTGTTGGCGCTGGGGATGTCGAGCCCCGATTCGACGATCGTCGTCGACAGCAGCACCTCGTACTTCTTCTCGTAGAACGCGCTCATCCGTTCCTCGACCTCGCTCGGGCTCATCTGCCCATGGGCCGAGACGAAGCGGATCTCGGGGACGTACTTGTGCAGCCACTCCTCGACTTCGGGCATGTCGGCGATGCGCGGGACGACGATGAAGCTCTGCCCGCCGCGGTGATGCTCGCGGAGCAGCGCCTCGCGCATGATCATGTCGTCCCATTCCATCACGTAAGTGCGTACCGCCAGGCGGTCGACCGGCGGGGTCTGGATGGTCGACAGCTCGCGCAGGCCCGACATCGCCATCTGCAGCGTGCGGGGAATCGGCGTCGCGGTCAGCGTCAGCACGTGCACGTCGGCACGCAGCTGCTTGAGCGCTTCCTTGTGGGTCACGCCAAAGCGCTGTTCCTCGTCGACGATGACCAGGCCGAGGCGCTTGAACCTGGTGGTTTTCGACAGGATCGCGTGAGTGCCGACGACGATGTCCATCGTTCCGTCGGCGAGCGCTTCGCGCGTAGCCTTCATCTCGGCGGCCGGGACCAGACGCGACAGGCGGCCGAGCTTGAGCGGGAAACCGGCGAAGCGCTCCTGGAAGCCCTGGAAATGCTGGCGGGCGAGCAGCGTGGTCGGCGCGATCATCGCCACCTGCTGGCCGTTCATGGCGGCGACGAAGGCGGCGCGCAGCGCCACCTCGGTCTTGCCGAAGCCGACGTCGCCGCACACCAGGCGGTCCATCGGCTTGCCCTCGGCGAGATCGCGCAGGACGTCCTCGATCGCCCGTTCCTGGTCGTCGGTCTCGTCCCACGGGAACCGGTCGACGAACTGCAGCCAGCTCGCTTCCTCGGGTTCGAGCACCGGCGCCTTGCGCAGCGCCCGCGCGGCGGCGGTCTTCAGCAGCTCGTTGGCGATCGCGCGGATACGCTCCTTCAGCCGCGCCTTGCGCCTCTGCCAGCCTTCGCCGCCGAGCTTGTCGAGTGCCGCGCCCTCCTCGCCGCTGCCGTAGCGGCTGAGCACGTCGATGTTCTCGACCGGGATGTAGAGCTTGTCGCCCCCGGCGTACTCGAGAATCACGCAATCGTGCTGGCTCTTGCCGACGGTGATCGGCTCGAGCCCCAGATAGCGGCCGATGCCGTGGTCGAGGTGGACCACCAGGTCGCCGCGGTTGAGCGCGGAGAGTTCGGCGAGAAAAGCGTCGGAATCCTTCCGTCGCTTGCGCCGGCGCACGAGACGGTCGCCGAGCAGGTCCTGCTCGGTGACCAGCTCGAGCTCGTCGTTGGCGAAGCCGGTGTCGAGCGGCAGGACCATCGCCGCCGGCTCGCCCCGGGCCGACAGGCCGAGCGCTTCCTGCCAGGTTTCGGCAGTCTTCAGCGTGGTGCCGGCCTCGGCCAGGATCGAGGCGATGCGGCTGCGCGAGCCTTCGCTGTAGGCGGCGAACAGCGGCCGCCGGCCGCTCTTGCCGAGGGCTGCGAAATGCGCCGCGGCGGCTTCGTAGACGTTGTCGCCGCGCGACCGTTCTGGCGCAAAATCGCGCGCCGAGCGGAAACCGAAGTCGATCGCCTTGCCGCTCTCCGGTTCGGCGAAGATCGAGGCGCGATGCACCGGACGAGTCGCGAGCGCCTCGGCGAACTCGTCGCGCGACAGGTACAGCGCGTCGGGTTCGAGCGGGCGATAGCTGCCGGCGGCCTGCCCGGCCGTCTCGCGCCGCTGGCGATGATAGTCCTCGATGTCCGCCAGCCGCTCGTCCCCCGCGGCGATCGCCGCGGCGTCGATTACCACCAGGTCGTCGTCGGCCAGATGGTCGAACAACGTCGCCAGCCGTTCCTCGAACAGCGGCAGCCAGTGCTCCATCCCCGCCAGCCGGCGGCCGTCGCTGACCGCCTGGTATAGCGGATCCTGCGTGGCGTTGGCGCCGAACGTTTCGCGGTAGCGGGCGCGGAATAGCTTGACCGTGTCGTCGTCGAGCAGGGCCTCGCTGGCCGGCAGCAGCAGGTGGCCGTCGATCGTGGCGGTGGTGCGCTGGGTCGAGGGATCGAACAGGCGCAGCGATTCGAGCTCGTCGCCGAAGAAGTCGAGCCTGAGCCCCTGCTCGAGCCCGGCCGGGAACACGTCGAAGATCGATCCGCGGACGGCGAACTCGCCGGTGTCGACGACGGTGTCGGTTCGCGAGTAGCCCTGGCGCCGCAGCAATCCCGTGAGGCTGTCGTAGCCGATACGCATGCCGGGTTCGAGCGCGCGCACCGCCTCGCGAATGCGGAACGGCGTCAGCACCCGCTGGAGCAGGGCGTTGACCGTGGTCACCAGCAGCTGGCTGCCGGCCTTGCCGGCTTGGAGCTGGTGCAGCGCCGACAGGCGCCGCGCGCTGACCGACAGCGCTGGGCTGGCACGGTCGTAGGGCAGGCAGTCCCAGGCCGGGAACTCGATCACCTCCAGCTCGGGCGCGAACCAGCGGGCCGCGTCGGTCACCGCCCGCATTGCCTGCTCGTCGGCGGCGACGAACACCGCGCGGCCCTTCGCGGCGCGGGCGAGGTCGGCCATCACCAGCGGCTGCGCGCCGCGCGCGACAGAGGCGAGAGTCAGCGGCCGGTCGGCCTGGAGGATGCGGGCAATGTCGGGCATTTCGAGAGCTTCCAGGCACGCGTTCGGGCCCTCACCGCGATCGCGATGGGGGTGGAGATCGCGCGGCGATAGCGCCGTGAGCGCGGCGGCGAAAGCCCGCCCGCGCGATTCCGGAAGGGGCATGCGCGGGCGGGGGTTGCGCAATGTCGTGCGGGCCTGGGGGGAAGCCCGTTGCGAACCGAGACTTATATGGTGACGTAATCGAGCCTTTGAAGGGCGGCCAGCAGTTCACCTCGGAACCGGTCGGGGACCGGCGCCGCGCCCAACGCCCACGCCATGATATCGACGTCGTCTTCCTCGAGCAGGGCTTCGAACCATGCGATCTCGGCTTCGCCCCATGAGGGACCGTGCCGGTCGAAGAAGCCCCCGATCATCAGGTCCGCCTCGCGCGTGCCGCGGTGCCAGGCGCGAAAGCGCGCGCGAGCGAGGCGGGTCGAGCGGTCGGTCGCGGTCACGCGGCGGGCCTAGACCAGCGCCGCGCGCCGCTCAACCGCGTTCAGGCCGCCTGCGGATCGACCACCGCGGGCTGCGCCGGCGGCAGACCGGCGGTCTCGGCCTGCTGCATCAGCTCCTGCTTGCGCGCCATCATCTGGTCGCGCAGCGCGACGAGATCGACGTCGGTGTCGCGGCACTGGGCGAACATGCCCTCCTTGCGCCGTTCTTCCTCCTCCACGTGGTGCTCGATCTGCTCCTGAAGCACCTTGACCTTGGCGTCGTAGAACTCTTCCCCGGCGCCGCCCGCCATGATGTCGTTGATCAGCACCTTGGCGCCGTCGTGCTCGACGTAGGCTTCGTCGAGCGTGTCGTCCTCGATCTTGCCGCGGAACGCCGGGTAGAAGATTTCCTCTTCGATCATCGCGTGAATCTTGAGCTCGGTGCAGATCTGCTCGGCGAGCTTTTGCTTGCGCTCCTTGCCGTTGGCCTTCTCGAACTGCTCGAACAGCGTCTCGACCTCGCGGTGATCGTTCTTCAACAGCATGATGCCGTCGGTAAATTCCTGTTGCGCCATGGCTTAATCCTCCTGCTGGGAGCCCGAACAGGCCCGTGCGATGGCAAGTCCCGAGCGTGCCGTAAGTTCCCCGCAGCGAGGCGCTTTGCCGCACGCCGGGGGTGACCTATCAGGAGCCATGCGCCCGGAGCTGCTCAACCCGCTGTTCGCTGAGACCGAAGGCCTCGAGGGGGTCGGGCCCAAGCTCAGCAAGCCGCTCGACAAGCTCGGCCTGACACGGGTGCGCGACGTTGCCTACCATCTGCCCGATCGCTTCGTGCAGCGCCGTGCGGTGGCCGATCTCGATGAGGCGCAGGTCGGCGAGCAGGTCGTCGTGCCGTTGACCACGGTCGAGTATCGGGCGAGCCCCAACAGTCGCGCGCCGCACCGCGTGCTGGCGCAGGACGCGAGGGGCAACATCTGCGCGCTGGTCTACTTCGGCAAGGCTTCGTACACCGCAAGGAAGCTGTTCCCGGTCGGGGAGAAGCGCTGGGTCGCGGGCAGGCTCGAGCAGTACGACCAGCGGCTGCAGATCGTGCACCCCGACCATGTCGCGGACAGCAGCGCCGGCCTGATGGGACACCTGGTCGAGCCAGTCTATCGCCTCGCCGAGGGCCTGACCCAGCCGCGCGTCGCGGGCCTCGTGCAGCAGGCGCTCGAGCGCACGCCCGAGCTGCCCGAGTGGATCGAGCCGGCGGTGCTCGACCGGCACCAATGGCCGTCATGGCGCGACGCGCTGGTGCTGGCGCACAAGGGCGAGCATCCGGCCGCGCGCGACCGGCTCGCCTACGACGAACTGCTGGCGAACAGTCTCGCGCTGATGCTGGTGCGCGCCGATAACCGCAAGCGTCGCGGGCAGCGCCTGCAGGGCGACGGCAGCCTGCGCGCGCGGCTCGCGCTGCCGTTCCCGCTGACCGGCGCGCAACGCCGGGCGATCGGTGAGATCGAGGGTGATCTCGCACAGGATTCGCCGATGCTGCGGCTGCTCCAGGGCGACGTCGGCTCGGGCAAGACGGTGGTCGCGCTCGAGGCGATGCTTATCGCGGTCGAGGGCGGGGCGCAGGCGGCGATGCTCGCCCCGACCGAGATCCTGGCCCGCCAGCACTACGACACGCTGCGGGCGATGGCCGCGCCGATCGGCGTCACCGTGGCGCTGCTCACCGGGCGCGACAAGGGCAAGGCGCGCGAATCGATCCTGATGGGGCTGGTCGACGGCTCGATCCAGATCGTCGTCGGCACCCACGCTATTTTCCAGGAGGCGGTCGCCTACCGCAACCTCGGGCTGGTGGTGATCGACGAGCAGCACCGCTTCGGAGTCGGCCAGCGGCTGATGCTGACGCAGAAGGGGCGGGTCACGCCGCACTGCCTGGCGATGACGGCGACGCCGATCCCGCGCACGCTGGTACTCGCGC
The DNA here is from genome assembly GCA_023432995.1 of Pseudomonadota bacterium. Taxonomy (GTDB): domain Bacteria; phylum Pseudomonadota; class Alphaproteobacteria; order Sphingomonadales; family Sphingomonadaceae; genus Croceibacterium_A. The sequence continues at coordinate 419 of JAEZES010000089.1, read as the reverse complement.
AGTACGGGGAAATGGACGTCAGCCAGCTCGACGAGATGCCGCCCGGCCGCCAGGCGATCGACACCCGGGTGATCTCGATCGACCGGCTGGCGGAAGTGACCGACGGCCTGGCGCGGCACCTGGAGAGCGGCCAGCAGGCCTACTGGGGCTGCCCGATGGTGCGCGGCGACGAGCACGAGCGCGAGGACCTCGCCGCGGCCGAGGCCCGCTTCGCCGGGCTCAGGGCGCGGTTCGGGGACGGCGTGGTGCTGGTCCACGGCCAGCTGCGGCCCGAGCTCAAGGACGCCGCGATGGAGCGCTTCATCAGCGGCGAGGCGCGGCTGCTGGTGGCGACCACGGTGATCGAGGTCGGCGTCGACGTGCCCGCCGCGACGCTGATGGTGATCGAGCAGGCCGAGCGCTTCGGGCTGGCCCAGCTC
>JAEZES010000226.1 GCA_023432995.1 Pseudomonadota bacterium | reverse complement strand
GCGCCGGAGCGGGCCAGGGCAGGGGCGCGCGCCCGCTCGAGCTGATCTCGGGCCGGATCGACGACGCGCGCGACTATCCGACGCCTCCCGGCGGGCGGCGCATCCGCCGCGGCCACGACGTCGTGATCGAGCTGACGGTCGGCACCGACGGCCGCGTCAGCGCCTGCCGGATCACTGACCCGAGCCCTGATCCCGAGGCCGACGCGATTACCTGCCGCCTTGCGACCGAGCGGTTCGTGTTCCGCCCACGGCTCAATGCCGCCGGGGAACCGGTGGTCGGCACATACCGTTGGCGGCAGCGGTGGTTCTGACTACATTGCAGCGAAACTCGAGTTCCGAAGGATTCTCAGGCGAATGACGGTGATTCATCCGGTCGTGCTCTGCGGCGGCAGCGGCACGCGCCTCTGGCCGCGCAGCCGCAAGCAGGCGCCCAAGCCGTTCCTGCCGCTCGTCGGCGAAGAGACGCTGTTCGAAGGGACGCTGGCGCGCTGCGCCGATCCTGCGCGCTTCGCGCCGCCGCTGGTCGTCACCGGTGCCGGGCACCGGGCGCACGTCGAGGCGCAGGCGGCACGGTTTGCGGGCACGCGCACGATCGTCGAGCCGATGGCCAGGAACACCGCCGCGGCGATCGCGCTCGCTGCGCACCGGCTGCCGGCGGACGCGATCATGCTGGTCTGCCCGAGCGATCATCACATCGCCGACCCGCAGGCGTTCTGCGACGCCGCCGCGGCCGCGGCGCGGCTGGCCGAGGACGACTGGCTGGTCTCGTTCGGCATCGCGCCGACCGGGCCCGAGACCGGTTTCGGCTACATCCGCCGCGGCGCCGCGCTCGCCGGCGGGTTCCAGGTCGAACGGTTCGTCGAGAAGCCCGATCTCGGCACGGCCCAGGCGTTCCTCGCCGACGGCAACTACAGCTGGAACGGCGGCATCTTCGTATTCAAGGCCTCGACCTTCCTCGACGAACTGGCCCGCCACCGGCCGCAGATCGCGGCCGCGGCGCGCGAGGCGGTCGAGCGCGGCCGCGAGGACGGCGCCGCGTTCCATCCCGATGCCGACGCCTTCGCGCGGATCGAATCCGAATCGGTCGACTACGCGGTGATGGAGAACACCACCCGCGCAGCGGTCGTGCCGGTGGCGATGGGCTGGTCCGACATCGGCAACTGGCAGGCGCTGCGCGATGCGCGCCCGGCCGACGCCAACGGCAACCGCACGCGCGGCGAGGTCGAACTGGTCGATTGCCGCAACGTGCTGGCCGAGACCGACGGCCCGCGCATCTCGGTCATCGGGCTCGAGGACGTGGCGATCGTGGTCGACGGCAACGACGTGCTGGTCACCACGATGGCCGGCGCGCAGAAGGTCGGCAAGCTGAGCGGCGCGGTCAACCAGTAGCGGCGGGAGGGTCACGCATGGAGGGGGGAATCGGCGTCATCGCCCAGACGATCCAGCTGGCGCTGGCGCCGGTGTTCGTGCTGGTGGCGATCGGCAACATCATGAACATTCTCTCGACCCGGCTCGGCCGGATTGTCGACCGCTCGCGCTACCTGGTCGAGCGCCACCCGCAGACGACGGGCGCCGAGCACGATGCGATCGTGCGCGAAATCCGTCTGGTCGACCACCGTATCCACCTGATCGGGCGGGCGATCCTGCTGCTCGTGCTCGCCGGCCTGACGATCAGCCTGACCGTCGTCCTGCTGTTCATCGAGGACTTCGGGGCGATCAACCTCAAGCTCTACATCGCCACCACGTTCGTGCTCGCGCTCGGGCTGGTGATGGCCGGGCTGCTGCTGTTCCTGCGCGAGACCCGCGAAGCGACCGCGGCGCTGCGGATTCCGGAGACTTACCTGGAACTGGAGCGGAAGCTCTAGCCGCCGCCGGCTCGAAAAAGAGGGACAGTCCCTCTTTTCCTCCGCCCCGCAAGTTGGGACTGTCCCTCGTTGGGGACTGTCCCTTTTTTGGGGACTGTCCCTAGCTCTTCGGCGGGGCGAGCAACTGCTGGCCCTGCTGGCGGACCGCGCCCTCGACGATCGGCCTGAGGAACCCGAGCGCCGGCGGCAGGTCGACCGACAGCACGACCTCGGAGTCGCCGACGTCGATATGGCCGACCAGCGCCTGGCCGAGCGCGGCGATCGACATCTCGAGCCGGTCCTCGCTCGACCAGCGCGTGTCGACTTGGGCCATCCCGCCGGGAATGCCCTCGGCCATGCGGTGGCTGTTCTCGCGCAGCCGGCGGCGCGCTTCCTCGCGGCCGAGCGCGTGGGGAATGGCGACTTCCATCAGTGTTCCTGCTTGTCGCGGTCGGGCAGCCGGTTGAGCTGGTCGAGCGGATCGGGGGAGGGCAGCGCCTCGGGTTCGCCGGCGGCGCCGTAGCGGTAGTCGAGGTAGCGGGTCTTGATCGCGAGGTCGTCGAGCGCGCCGTCGGCCAGCTGCCGGGTGACGCGGTCGATTTCCTGGCTGATCTTGCCCAGGCTGTCGACGAGTTGCTCGTCGGGCGAGGCGCCGGCGCGCTGCTCCTTGCGCAGCTGCGCCGGGATCTTGCGGTAGGCGTCGATCATCCCGGGCAGCGTCTCGCCGACCAGCTTGCGCGTCTCGACCGCGGCCGGATGCAGCGGCTCGACGTGCTCGAGCTGCAGCCCGAGCGCATCGAGCTGGACGCCGATCTGGTCGACCAGCGTCACCGCCGGCGGCGGCAGCGCCGGACGCTGGTGTTCGAGCCACAGCTCGGTGCGCGCGACCATCTGGCGCACGTCGCCGGTGTTGAGGTCGCGGCGGTCGGGAATGCGGACCTTGGGGAAGTTCCAGAATATCGCCATCGCGACGAACACCGCGCAGAGCGTGATCATCACGCCCGGGAAGCCGATTCCGTCGATCACCAGCCCGATGGCCATCGCCGCCCCCAAGATGGCCGCGAACGAGATGCCGGCGAGCTTGAAGCGCGTCTTCAGGTTCTTCTGCCGCAGCTCGGCCGAACCGCGCCCGATCGGCCGCTGGCGCACGCGGCGATGACGGCCGCCGGCGCGGTTGTCGCGCAGCAGGGCGCGGCCCTCCTCGAGCGCCCGGTCGGTGTCGCGGGACAGGTCGCGCGCCATCAGGTCCGGGTCACTCGGCGGTCAGCAGCGAAGGCTCCTGCACCGCCTGCGCCGCCTGGGCCTGGCCCTCGGCACGGGCGATGTAGCCCTTCGACTTCTCGACCTCGGTCGAGAGCACCTCGACGGTCTGCTTCATGTTGGCGAGCGCCTTGACCTTGAACGTGTCGACCGCGTCCATCGTGTCGTAGATGTTCTGGAACGCGCGCTGCAGCGTCTCCATCGGGATCGTGCTCGAGGCCGCCTGCTCGTGGATCTTGGCGGTGTTGTCGCGCAGCAGCTTGCCGGTCGAATCGATGATCCCGGCGGTGGTCTCGTTCAGAGAGGTGATCTGCTGCAGCACGAGCCGCTGGTTGGTCATCGCCTGCGCCACGGTGACCGCGGTGCGCAGCGCGCCGACGGTGGTCGTGCTGGCGCGGTCGACGCCCTTGACCAGCTCGACGTTGTTCTTCTTGACCAGGTCGAGCGCGAGGTAGCCCTGCACGCTGACCGCCATCTGCGTCAGCAAGTCCTGCGTGCGCTGGCGGACGTAGAACAGCGCGGTCTCGCGGATCGCCTTGGCCTTGGCCGGGTCGGTCGAATCGAGGTTCGCCGCCTCGTCCTCGAGCCGCTCGTCGAGCGTCTTGGCGATGTGGATCATCTGCTCGAGCTTGCCCATCGCCTCCCACAGCTTCTGGCGCTCGACGTCGATCGCGGCGTTGTCCATCAGCAGCTCGTCCTTGCCGCTGGCGAGGCGGGCGAGGATCGCCTGGATGTGGCCCTGGGCCGAGGTGTAGCTGTCGAAGTAGCGCTTGAGCGAATTGCCGAACGGGATGATCCCGAACAGCTTGCGCCCGGTCAGCTTGCCCTTGCGGCCCGGGTCGAGGTCTTCGACCGTGCGGCGCAGCTCGCTGAGATCCTTGCCGACGCCCGACTCCTGGTCCATCGCCCGCACCGGCCGGTCGAGGAAGCGGTTCGACATCCCCGCCGCGGTGGCGATCTCCTTGCGGCCCATCCCGGTGATCTGGTCGACCTTCTTGCCGAACTCGGGCGACTGCGCATCGAGCGCGACCAGCTCGGCGACGAAGCCTTCGACCTTCTGCTCGAGCGCGGATTTCTTCTCGCTGTCGATCGCGACGAGCCCGGCAGCCTTGTCGGGCGCGACGACTGGCACCGGGTCGGGGGGAGTCAGCTCAAGCTCGGTCGCCGTCTTGGTGGCGGTCTCGGTTTTCGTGGCCATTCATGGTCCCCTTTCCGGCAAGCTCTCACTGTATTAGGCAGGCAAGACACGCGCTTCAAGGCCGAGGGTGCCGGAAGCCGGCGGGGAGCGGAAGGGGGAATCGGCAGCGCGTCCCGTTGCGATCGCGCGACGGCCCGTCATGCCCAGGGGGCGTGCATTACCGAATTTGATGGTATCAGCGCCGGCACCGGCCTCGCCAGCGCCGCATGGAGATGCGCATGTACCACCTGTACCGATGGACGCGTCATTCGATCGGCCGCAACTACATGACCCGGCACTACGAGCCGTTGCAGCCGCACCTGCTGATGGCGCTGGCCCGGCGGTTCGAATGCCAGACGTTTCTCGACGTCGGCGCCAACGTGGCGCCTACGCGATCATGATGAGCGGCGTGCCCTCGGTAACGGCGATCCACGCGTTCGAGGCGAGCCCGGAGACTTTCGCCGAGCTGCGCCAGAACGTCGAGCTCAACGGCCTGCCGATCCAGATCCACAACAAGGCCGTGTCCGACAAGGAGGGGGTGCTGAGGTTCGGCATCGTCGGGGCGCTGTCGGGCGCCAACAGCCTGGTCGACACCTCGCTCCACCGGACCTTCGAGCGGCAGATCGAAGTAGCGGCCGCGCCGCTCGACAAGCTGCTGTCGATCGCCGGCCAGCGGCTGTGCGTGAAGATCGATGTCGAAGGCCACGAACCGCAGGTCCTCGCCGGGATGGCGACGCTGCTCGAGCGCAACGAGGCGGTGCTGCAGCTCGAGGACTACGGCGCGGAGCCGGGCGAGCTGGACGGGCGGCTCGCATCGTTCGGCCTCGAGCCGCTCTTCAGGGTCGGCGTCGACCGGTTCTTCAGCAGCATCAAGCCGCGGCCGAGCGACCGGGAGCTGATCGGCGTGTTCGAGCAGGCCACGAACGAGCTGGTCGAGACGCGCCTCGCCGACCTGCAGCGGCACTATGC
>JAEZES010000175.1 GCA_023432995.1 Pseudomonadota bacterium | reverse complement strand
CTCCAGCCGTCGTCGGGCAGCGCCCGCATGCCGCCGAGCATGCCTTTCGCCGGGCGGCGCACCAGCCAGACCTTGCCCTCGCGCTCGATCCAGAACGCGGTGCCCTCGCGCAGGGGCTTGGCCTTCTTCGCCGCCTTGACCGGCAGGTCCGCCTGGCGCCCCTGGGCCCGCGCCTGGCACAGCGACGAGAGCGGGCACAGCAGGCAGCGGGGATTGCGCGCGGTGCAGATCGTCGCGCCGAGATCCATCATCGCCTGGGCGAAGTCGCCCGGGCGCTCGTCGGGTGTGATCGCGTCGGTCGCCTCGCGGATCGCCTTGCGCGCGCCGGGAAGCGGTTCGCCGATCGCGAACAGCCGCGCGATGACCCGCTCGACATTGGCGTCGATCACCACCGCTCGGCGGCCGAACGCGATCGCGGCGACCGCGGCGGCGGTGTAAGGACCGAGCCCGGGAAGCCGGCGCAGCTCAGCCTCGCTGGCGGGGAACCCGCCGCGCTCGGCCACCGCCCTCGCGCAGGCGACGAGGTTGCGCGCGCGCGAATAGTACCCGAGGCCGGCCCACTCGGCCATGACCGCCTCCTCTGGCGCTGCGGCGAGCGCCGCGACCGTCGGCCAGCGCTCGACGAAGCGGACAAAGTAGGGCGCCGCGTGCGCGGTGGTCGTCTGCTGGAGCATAATTTCCGAGAGCCACACGCGGTACGGGTCCGCGGGAGCCTCGCCAGGCCCCGTCCGCCACGGCAGCGCCCGGGCGTGCGCGTCGTACCACCCGAGCAGTGCGGTCGAGACCCTATCCTCCATCGGCCCGCTATGGCATGGCCCGGTGCACGATGGAACGCGACGCCAAGCCGAAAAAGGCCCGCCCCTACGAGCGCCCGCGCGGCGGACCGGCCAGGCCGGTGGCCGAGCTCGTGCCGCAGATCGGGCGCGCCGCGTTCCGCCGCTTCGGGTTCGTCCAGTCGAGCGTGGTGACCCGCTGGCCCGAGATCGTCGGCGAGCGCCACGCGCGCGTGTGCATGCCCGAGGCGATCCGCTTCCCGCCGGGCGAAAAGAGCGGCGGGATTATCCAGCTGGTCGTACTGCCGGCGCACGCGCCGCTGATCCAGCACGTGATTCCCGAAATCATCGAGCGGGTGAACCGCTTCTTCGGCTACCAGGCGGTGGCCAAGGCCAAGATGCGGCAAGGCGAGGTTAAGCCGCCGACGGGCACAGCGCGCCAGGCGCCGCCCTCGCTCAAGCCGATCCCGCTGGAACTCGGTGACAGCCTGCGCGATGTCGGCGACCCCGAATTGCGCGCGGTGCTCGAATCGCTGGCACGCAGCCTCGGGGCGAAAGAGGGGCAGGAGCAGGAATGAAGTTGTCGACGATCGTGAAGGCGGCGGCGCTGCTGGGCGCCGCGTTCATGACCAGCGCACAGAGCAACCGGAACTGGCCGACCGTGGTGGCCGAGACCGCCGACGGCGGGCACCGCATCGGCAACCCCGAAGCCAAGGTGAAGCTGGTCGAGTTCGTCAGCTATACCTGTCCGCATTGCGCCGAGTTCACCCGCGAGGCCGACGATCGGATCAAGCTCGCCTACGTCACCCCCGGCCGGGTCAGCGTCGAGATCCGCCACCTGATCCGCGACCCGGTCGACCTGACCGCGGTGATGCTGGTGAACTGCGGCCCGGCCGAGAAATTCCCGCAGAACCACGCGGCCTTCATGCTGCAGCAGTCGCGCTGGATCGCCCCGCTGGCCAACGCGACCGCGGCCCAGCGCGCGCGCTGGACGAGCGGCGACGGCCCCTCGCGGCGACGCGCGATCGCCAGCGACTTCGGCTTCTACCGGATGATGGAACAGCGCGGCTACAACCGCCCCGAACTCGACCGCTGCCTGGCCGACGAGGCCGCCGCGCGCCAGTTCGCCGAGCGGTCGCAGAAGGACTGGGACCGGCCGGGCATCGACTCCACGCCGAGCTTCTCGATCAACGGCCTGGTCATGCCCGGGACGCACACCTGGGCGGCGCTCGAGCGGCAGCTCAACGACTTCCTGTGAGCCGGCGCCCGGCGTTAAGGATGCTTTGCTGTGGAAACCGCCGCGCCCCGCTTCTACCGCCTGCGACCATCGTCTAGCCTGCCACACTTGCGCAAGGGAATCCGTCCGATGTCCACTTTCCGCCGTCTCGCCCTCGTCCTCTGCGCCGCGCCGCTGGCGTTCGGCCTCGCCGCCTGCGGCGACGAGGCAAGCGAAGGACCGCCGCGCGGCGAGGCGATCGCGGCGATTGCCCCACCCGCGGGACAGTCGTGGGTCGAGACGGTCGCCGAGACCCCCGAGGGCGGGTTCCGCATCGGCAACCCCGAAGCGCCGCTCAAGCTGGTCGAGTACGCCAGCCACACCTGCCACGTCTGCGCCGACTTCTCGAAGGACGGCGCGGCGGCGATGGACAAGTACGTCGAGAGCGGCGTGGTCAGCTATGAGATCCGCAACCTGATCCGCGACCCGATCGACCTGACGATCGCGATACTGGCGCGCTGCAGCGGCCCCACCGCGTTCCACCCGCTGGCCAACCAGGCGTGGCAAAACTTCGACGAGCTGATGGCCACGGTGCAGGCCAACGGCGCCGCGCTGCAGGAAGCGCAGAACGCGCCGACCGCGCAGCGGTTGCAGGCGATTGCCCAGGCGTCCGGCCTGCTCGAGTTCTTCGCCGCCCGCGGCATCAGCAACGACCAAGCGATGCAGTGCCTGGCCGACACCGACAAGGCGCAACTGATCTCCACGCGTTCGGACACCCAGGCCGAGGAGCTCCAGATCACCGGCACGCCGAGCTTCTTCCTCAACGGCACGCCGGTGACCAGCACCAGCTGGGGGCCGCGCCGCGACGACCCCGGGCTCGAGGCCACGCTGCAGAATGCCGGCGCCCGCTAGCGCCTTGCCGACGAGCCGCCCGCGGTGCTGATCCGCAAGCTCAAGCTGGCGGGGTTCAAGAGCTTCGTCGAACCGGCCGAGCTGCGCATCGAGCCGGGCCTGACCGGGGTGGTCGGGCCCAACGGGTGCGGCAAGTCCAACCTGCTCGAGGCGATCCGCTGGGTCATGGGCGAGACCTCGGCCAAGTCGATGCGCTCGGGGGGGATGGACGACGTAATCTTCGCCGGCACCGCCCAGCGCCCGCCGCGCGACTTCGCCGAAGTCGTGCTCGACGCGGTCGACGACGAGGGCGAGGAACTGCAGGTCACCCGCCGGATCGAGCGCGGTGCGGGCAGCGCCTACCGCGTCAACGGACGCGATGTCCGGGCCAAGGACGTGGCGCTGGTATTCGCCGACGCGGCGACCGGCGCGCACAGCCCCTCGCTGGTCAGCCAGGGCAAGATCGCCGCGGTGATCGCGGCCAAGCCGGCCGAACGGCGGGCGATGCTCGAGGAGGCGGCGGGGATCGCCGGCCTTCACGTCCGCCGGCGCGACGCCGAGGGCAAGCTCAGGCAGACCGAGGCCAACCTCGCGCGGCTCGAGGACCTGATGGCCGGGCTCGACAGCCAGATTGCCGCGCTCAGGCGCCAGGCCAAGCAGGCCGAGCGCTACAAGGCGCTGTCGGAGAAGATCCAGCACGCCGAGGCGCGGCTGGTGTTCGCCCGATGGCGCGATGCCGCGGCAGCGGCCGAAG
>JAEZES010000143.1 GCA_023432995.1 Pseudomonadota bacterium | reverse complement strand
GGCGCGAATGCTGTTCTCGGCGCCGCAGCCGCTGCCCGGCCCGACCGGCGAACAGAACCTGCTGCGGCTCCACGGCAGGGGCGTGTTCGCCACGATCAGCCCGTGGAACTTCCCGCTGGCGATCTTCGCCGGTATGGCCTCGGCGGCGCTCGCCGCGGGCAATACGGTGATCGCCAAGCCGGCCGAGCAGACGCCGCTGATCGCCGCGCTGGCGGTCAGGCTGTGCCACGAGGCAGGCATCCCCGACGACGTGCTCCAGCTCGCTCCCGGCGAAGGGCGCGTCGGCGCCGCGCTGACCTCCGACCCGCGGATCGCCGGGGTCGCGTTCACCGGATCGACCGAGACCGCGCGCGCGATCAACCGCGCGCTGGCCGCGCGCGATGCGCCGATCGCGACGCTGATCGCCGAGACCGGCGGCCAAAACGCGCTGATCGTCGATTCCTCGGCGCTGCCCGAGCAGGTCGCGCGCGACGTGATGAGCTCGGCGTTCCAGAGCGCCGGCCAGCGCTGCTCGGCGTTGCGCGTGCTCTACGTCCAGGACGACGTCGCCGATGCCATGCTCGAGATGGTCCGCGGCGCCTTCGAGGCGCTGGTGATCGGCGATCCGGCCGAGCTAGCGACCGATGTCGGCCCGGTGATCGACGCCGACGCCAAGCGCGCGCTCGAGGTCCATCTCGCCCAGATGCGCGGCGCCCACCGGCGGGTCTGGCAGCGTGAGCTGCCGGCCGAATGCAGCCGCGGCACTTTCGTCGCCCCGGCGATCGTCGAGATCGATTCGATCACCGACCTGCAGCGCGAGAACTTCGGACCGATCCTTCACGTGGCCCGCTTCGCGGCCGACGAGCTGGACCGGGTGATCGACGATATCAACGCCACCGGCTACGGCCTCACGCTCGGGCTGCACAGCCGCATCGACGCGACCCGCCGCCGGATCGAGCAGCGCGCCCGCGCCGGCAACTTCTACGTCAACCGCAACCAGATCGGCGCGGTCGTCGGCAGCCAGCCGTTCGGCGGCGAAGGGCTCTCGGGCACCGGTCCCAAGGCCGGCGGCCCGAACTACGTCGTCCGCTTCGCCACCGAGCGGGTGACCACGATCGACACCACGGCGGCGGGCGGCAATGCGAGCCTGCTGGCGGGAGGGTGAGGGGGAAAGGGCCCTCATCCAACTCCGACCAGGGCCTGCTTCGCAGCCCCTGGTCTGCGTATCCTTGTCCCACGAGTGGGAGAAGATGTGGCAAACGCCAGCGGCCACACTTCTTCTCCCGCTGGCTGGAGAAGAGTAGCGAAGCTTACCGCCGCAGGCGGTTAGCGTAGCTTGGATGAGGGCTTCCTCCCCTCTTAACCGGGGGAAAACCCCGCGCGTCCCTTGCCCCGCCCGCGCCGCTCCGGAATCCCTCGCCGATGGCCATTCTTTCCGATCGCTGGATTCGCAACGAAGTCCGCCACAGCGGGATGATCGAGCCGTTCGTCGAGCACCAGAAGCGCGAGGGGGTGATCTCCTACGGGCTCAGCTCGTACGGCTACGACGCGCGCGTGGCCGACGAGTTCAAGATCTTCACCAACGTCGACAACGCGGTGGTCGACCCGAAGGACTTCTCCGGCAACAGCTTCGTCGACCGCAAAACCGACGTCTGTGTGATCCCGCCGAACAGCTTCGTGCTGGCGCGCACGGTCGAGTACTTCCGCATCCCGCGCGACGTGCTGGTGATCTGCCTCGGCAAGAGCACTTACGCGCGCTGCGGCATTATCGTGAACGTGACCCCGCTCGAACCCGAGTGGGAAGGCCACGTCACGCTCGAGTTCTCCAACACCACGCCGCTGCCGGCCAAGATCTACGCCAACGAGGGCGCCTGCCAGTTCCTGTTCCTGCACGGCAACGAGCCGTGCGAGACCAGCTATTCGGACCGGTCGGGCAAGTACATGGGGCAGCGCGGCGTGACGCTGCCGAAGCTCTAGACCAAGCCCATTCCGGGCAGGCGGCGCGCGCCGAGGCTCGCGACCTCTGTCACGAGATCCCCGTCGGCGACACCGTAAAGGCACGGCGCGGGGCTCTTTCCGGCGACATGCGCATCCGCTGCAGTCGCCACGGCGAGGCATCCGAGGGTCGTCGCCATCACAAGTTTTCGCATGGGCAGTCCTCCGTTGCTGCACCCTGCGCCGCCCGAGCATCCATCCGAACTCCCAATCGACGAAGGGCCGACCTGCCTCCACGAGGTAACCCGCAAGGCACCATTCGCCGCGATGCGCGTTAGCTCTCCACGGCCGGGAGAGCCGCGATGGGGAGCAACGCCATGTCCGTGATTGCCGCTGTACTCGGCCGCCTGCTCTTGGCCGTGATGTTCATCGTTTCGGGCGCGCAGAAGATCGCCAATCCAGCGCCGACCGGGCAGATGCTCGAGGCGACTAACCTCTCGGCCAGCTTCGCGCTGCCGACGGGCGTGTTCGAACTGGTCGGGGGCCTGCTGCTGGCGATCGGGCTGATGACGCGGCTGACCGCGCTCGCCCTGTTCGTGTTCGTGGGGCTGACGATCTTCTTCTTCCACAACGAGTTCGCCGACCCGCTGCAGGGCACGCTGGCGCTGAAGAACCTCGCGATCATGGGCGGGCTGGCGATGACCTTCGCCTACGGCCAGGTGCGCGGGACGTTCGACTACATGCGGGAGCGGCGACGGACCTACGATGCCGAGCTGCGCGCCGCGCGCGCCGAGGGCGTGGCCGAAGGCGTGGCGGCAGCGCCACGCACGGTCGTCACCGATGTCGACGGCGATGGCGTCGCCGCGGTAAGGCCGAAGCGACGCTGGTTCTGACGACACAGGGAGGGGAGAATGGCGGACATCGCAGCGCTGCTCGAGCGGATCGAGCGGCTCGAGCGGCGAGCCCAGGCGGCCGAGGACTACCGCGACCTCGTCAACCTGCAGGGAGCCTACGGCTACTATGTCGACAAGGGCCTGTGGGACAAGGCGGCCGACCTGTTCGCACGCGACGGCACGCTCGAGATCGCCGGGCGTGGAGTCTACGTCGGCCGCGCGCGGTTGCGCGAGTATCTGCGGCATCTGCCGCCTTACGGCCACGGCACGCTCTACAACCATATGCAGCTGCAGCCGGTGCTGCACATCGACAGCGAAGCGGGCAGCGCGCGCGGCCGCTGGCGCACGCTGATGATGGTCGGCCGGCTCGGCCACGAGGGCCGCTGGGGCGAGGCGACTTACGAGAACGCCTACGTCCGCGAGGACGGCCGCTGGCGCATCGCCAGCCTGCATGGCGTGGTCAACTTCTACACCGAGTACGACGAAGGCTGGCACCGCAGCGGGGTCAGGCTGCTGCGCTCGATTGAGGGCCTCGCGCCGGACCGGCCGCCGACGATGGACTACGAGGCATACCCGGAGCCGGTGATCGCGCCGTTCCACTACGACGAGGTTTGACGCCAGATCCACTCCATCCTCGCGCCAGCGGGGATGGGGAAGGGGGACCGCTCGCCGAAGGCGAGTGGTGGAGGGGCTCGCGGGGCATGGCTACGTCGCAAAGCCCCTCCGTCAGCCGCCTGCGGCGTCTGCTGCCTCCCCATCCGGCTTCGCCGGACAGGGAGGATCGGTTTCAAAAACTGCCCTTCACGCTCAACTTCACGTTCCGGCCAGCCAGCGGCACGAAGTCCTTGGTCACGCTGGCGTGGCGGCGGCCCTCGGCGTCGAGCACGTTGTCGGCTTGCATCAGGACGGTGACGTTGTTGCTGCCACGCAAGGGCTTCCAGGCGAGCGACAGATTGACCTGCGCGAAACCGTCGGTCGGCGTCTCGAACGCCGCCAGACGGTCCTGCGCATCGAACCACTGCAGTTCGGCGCGCAGGTCGAGCCGGTCGGACTGCGCCTCGAGCGCGCCGAGCAGGCTCAACGGCGGAATCCGCGGCACCGGCGAGCCGTCGGCCAGCGTCGCCCGCACGTAGTCGCCCTGGACCTCGCCGACCCAGCGGAAGCCCCCGGCGTCGACCAGCCGCACGCTCGCCTCGGCCTCGACGCCGAAGTGATCGGCACCCTGCTGCATCTGGCGGAAGAGCGGCAGGCCGTCGCGCATCTCTCCGGTCGCGTCGAGGTAGACGAAGTCGTCGAACCAGCTGCGATAGACGGTGAGGCCGAAGTCGGCGCCACCGAGACCGCCGCGCGCGTAAGCCTCCACGCCCCAGGCGGTTTCCTGGGACAGCCCGGGGTTGCCGATCTCGAATTGCTGGGTGGCGATATGCGGCCCGTCGGCGAACAGCTCCTCGGCCGACGGGGCGCGTGCCGCGCGCGAGCCGTTGAGGCCGAGCCGCAGGTCCCGCACCGGGCTCCACGCGAGGCCGAGCGCAGCGGAGAACGTGTCGAAGGTTCGTCCGGTGCCCAGCCCTTCCGCCTCGAGCCGGACCCGCTCGTAGCGCGCGCCGGCCTCGATCTCGAACGGATCGAGCTCGATCTCCTGCAGCGTGAACAGCGCCAGGCTCTCGGTCGCGTTGGCCGGGACGAACGCCTCGGCGCCCGCGGCCGCGAAGTCGCGGTACAGATACTGCCCGCCGATCGACCCGCTCCAGCCGCCGCGTCGGCGCTGTGCGAGTTCGACCCGGCCCTCAATCCCCTCGACGGCGAAACGCGTGCCGATCGCGGCGCCCTCCAGTTCGACGTGCGAATAGTCCGAATAGGCCCAGCGGGTGGTCAGTTCCTCGAAGACCCCGGCGCCGAGCGCAACCGAGCCGCGCAAGTCCGCCCGCCACTGCTCGAGCGAGATCGACACCGGCTCCGCGCCGTGCTCGTGGCCTTCCTGCTCCTCTTCGCCGTCGTCGTGCGCGTGGTGCGCGCCCGGCCGCGTGGGGACGCCGTAGCGGCTGTCGTAGTAGCCGAGCGAGACGCCGAAGCTGGCGCCGCTGCCGATCCACGCGAGCCCGCTGCCGAGCGAGACCGTCTCCGTCGCGCTCGACGGCAGCACGCCGCGCGCGCCGGCCGCCTGGGTCAGAGCCTCGGCCTCTTCGAGATGGCCTTCGTCGAGTTCCTCGGCTGCGTCGGCGAGCAGTTCCTGTCGCAGCGCAGCGGACGGCGCGAAGCCGGCGATCTCGACATCGTCGGTGCGGCGCCACGAACCGTCGACGTGGAACGCCAGCGCAGGGGCCAGCGGCAGGTCGAGCGATACGCCGCCCTCGCGCAAGTCGTAGGCGGTATCGAGCGCGGCGAGACCGTCGATATGAACCGCCTCGTCGGGCACGCGCAGCGGGATGCGCTTGCCGATCACGTTGACCGCGCCGCCGATCGCCGAGCTGCCGTAGAGCAGCACCGCCGGGCCGCGCAGCACCTCGATACGGTCGGCGGTCAGGGGATCGATCGTCACCGCGTGGTCGGCCGAGGTGTTCGACGCGTCGATCGCGCCGATCCCGTCGACCAGCACGCGCACGCGATCGCCGCCCAGGCCGCGCAGCACGGGCCGCGACGCGCCGGGCGAGAAGCTGGTGGCCGAGACGCCCGGAAGCTTTGCGAGGACGTCGCCAATCTGCCCCGCGAGGTTGCGCTGCAGCGCGTCCCCCTCGACCAGCGAGGTTCCCGCGAGCATGTCGAGCCGCTCGAGCCCGCTGGCGGTCACGTAGATGACGCCGTGAAAGTCGTCGCCGTCGTCGTCGGTAACCGGAACCGAAGAGCCCGCGTCGGCGGGCACCGGCGGGTCCTGCGCCAGGGCGGGAACCGAAAGGGCAAGACTGGAGGCGGCGAGCAGCGCGCATTGGGAACGCATGGGATCGGGGTCTCGGTCGGGGGGGGGCGAATCGATGTTACAG
>JAEZES010000108.1 GCA_023432995.1 Pseudomonadota bacterium | reverse complement strand
GCCCAGGCAGCGCGCGCGCCGTCGCCAGCAGCGGAATTGCGAGCCGCCGCAGGGCGAGGCTGGCCAGCCGCCGCGAGAGACCGTAGCCGTCGGCGCGAGGCAGGTTGCGCTTGAGCCAGGCGCGCTGGCGCAGCCCGAGATCGCCCTCCCCGCCGACGATCGTCCAGGCGCCCTCGTCGAGCGCCTTCTCGGCCAGCCGCTTCTCCGCCACGCGGGCCTGGAGCGCAATCCGGAGCAGGGCCGCGGTCGCTTCGCTGTCGGGCGGAAGGTCCGCCAGCCGCTCGACGAGCCGACCGGACAGGACCAGCGCGCCGGCCCAGGCGCGCTCGAGGTCGATCCGTTCGAACCCCGCCGCGACACCCGGGCCCGCCGGCAGCACCAGCACGGCGCTGCCGCGCTCGAGCGCCTCGAGCGCGCTCGCGTCCTCGGCGAGCAAGCCGGGGGCAAGCACGAGCAGTTCGTCCGCGGCCGGGACCGCGCCGAGCAGGCCATGCGCATCGCCGATGCACTGGAACTTCGCGCCGCGCGCCTCGGCGGCATGGCGCAGCGCGAGAGCCTCGGCCGAGGCCCCGTCGCCGAGTGCGATCACCCGCTCGCAGCCGGCCGCGAGCGCGAAATCGAGCTGGCGGCGCGCGATCGATTTCCCGGCCAGGGGGAGCGGTGTTGCAGCGATCGAAATCAGGGCAGCACGCACAGTCGAACGCCTAAGCGTTCGGGCCTCGCCTGCCAAGCGAAGCGGCGTTCAGCCTGTGAATTCGGCGCAGAACTTGTCGAGCTGGCGCAGCACGCCGGGTTCGCCCGGCGCCCCGTCGAGGGCCTGCTCGGCCAGCCGAACGAGCTCGGGCGCGTGAAAGCTCGCGCCGAGCCCCCTGAGGCGCATCGCGGCGACCTCCCAGTTGCCGTCGCAGCGCGCGCGGCGCAGCAGGTCGACCTGTTGCGTCAGGCTTTCGGCGAAGGCCGCGCGCAGTTCGCGCAGCAGCTCCGCGTCCTCGCCGGCGGCAGCCGCCAGGGTAGCGTCGAAATCTGCGGATTCGAGGGCCATTCCCGGGGCATAGTGGAAGAGTTCCTAACGCGGGGTTTATCATGTCTCGTGGTGTGGTATTTTGCATAGCATGAGCAACCGGAAGAACCTCGTGGCCGTCGGGTCCCAAGCCCAGAGCGAGACGGACAGCGCTGCCGAGGCCGTCGCCACCGCGGCGGACGACGCGCGCGTCGACGACAACCCTGCTCCGGCGGAGGAGTTCATTTCGCGCGACGAAGCCGTCGACCGGCGCGAGCGCTTCGGCTGGATCATGCCCGCGCTGGCGGTCCTGGCGGTGATCGACTGGACGGTGTTCTTCGGGCTGGCCCACCGGCAGGCGATGTTTGCCGGCGCCAGCTCCGTCCAGTGGGCGGAGTGGATCGTCGACTGGTCGGTGCCGGTCCTGCTGGTCATCGCGCTGTGGCTGCTGGCGATGCGCAACAGCCAGCGCGAGGCCGCGCGCTTCGGCCGCGCCGCGCGCGAGCTCGCGCAGGAGTCCGCCGCACTCGAACGCCGGCTCGCGGTGGTCAACCGCGAGCTCAGCCTGGCGCGGGATTTCATCGCCGCGCAGTCGCGCGACCTCGAGTCGCTCGGCCGGATCGCCGGCGAGCGGCTGTCGCAGCATGCCGACCGGCTGCAGGACCTCGTGCGCGACAACGGCGCGCAGGTCGAGGCTATCGGCCGTGTCAGCACGACCGCGCTGGAGAACATGGACCGGCTGCGCGACGACCTGCCGGTGATCTCCAATTCGGCGCGCGACGTCGCCAGCCAGATCGGCCACGCCGGCGCCATCGCCAAAGAACAGCTCGAGGAGCTCGTCGCCGGGTTCAACCGCCTTAACCAGTTCGGTGAGGCCAGCGGGCGGCAAGTCGCCACCCTGCGGGGCAAGGTCGACGAGGCGCTCGCCGCCTTCGGCAGCCAGGCGGCGGAGCTCGAAACGATCGCCAGCAACCGGTTCGCCGAGCTGGCCGAGCGCAGCGCGGCGTTCCGCGCCGAGCTCGACGGGCGCGAGGTGGAGGCCTTCGCCGCCATCCGGCGCCGCGCCGATACGCTGCGCGAGGAGCTGACCGCGCGCCAGGGCGAGCTCGAGGCGGCCGAGTCCGCGGCGTTCGAGGCCCTGCAGGAACGCATGGCGCTGCTTCGCGACGAGGGCACCCGCCTCGCCGACACCTTGCGCGACGGCGAGCGTGACGCCGCCGGAGCCTGGTCCAATGCCGTGGCCGAGCTCGAGCAGCGCATGCGCGACACGATCCGCCGCATCACCGAGGTCGATCAGGGGGCGATGGAAGCCGCGCGCCAGCGGTTGGCCGAGGTGCGCACCGAGGCCGAGCAGGTCGAACGGGCGCTCGCCGAGCGCACCGAGGCGTTCGAGCTGCAGCGCAGTCAGCGTACGGCCGAGGCCGAAGCGCGCGAGGCTGCGGCACTCGCGGCGCTCGAGCAGCGCATTGCCGCCTTCGACGCGCAGATCGCCGAGCGCCAGCAGGAGCACCTCGCCCACGTTTCCGGGCTCGCCGAACGCGGCGACGCGCTCGCCCAGCGGCTCGCCGAACTGAGCGCCGAAATGGAGCGGATTTCGAGCCAGGGCCGCCAGACGCAGGGCGAGCTGTCGGGCTCGGCCGAAGGGCTCGGCGCCCGCCTCGCCGAGAGCCAGGCGCTGATCGAGAAGAGCGGCGAGCAGATCGCCCGGCTGACCAACGACAGCGTGCGCCTGCTCGAACTGATCCGTGCCAGCGCCGAGCACGGCGGCACCGACCTGCCGCAGGCGATCAGCGAGGCCGAAGCCCGCCTCGCGGCGTTCGAGCGCCAGGCCGGCGCGCTCCAGGGCCTGATAGCCGACACGGGCGAGAAAGGGGCGGCGCTTGCCGGCCACATCGATGCCGCCCGGGTCAACGGGACCGCGACGCTCGAACAGCTGAACCAGCTCGAAAGCCGGCTGGCCGAGCTGGCGCAGAGCTCCGAGGCGCTCGCGGCGCAGGCGCGCAGCGAGCTCGGCGAGGCGATCGCCACGCTCGAGAACGCTTCGCGCAGCGTGTTCGCCGGATTCCAGGACCAGCAGGCCGAAGCGATCCGCGGCATGGCCGAGCGCATCGCGGGCGACAGCACCGCGGCGATCGAGCAGGCGCTGCGCGACAACGCTGCCAGTGCGATCTCCGAGCTCGAGGAAGCGGCGCAACGTGCCGGCGAACGCGGCCGTGAGACCGTCGTGCTGCTGCGCGACCAACTGGCCGCGGTCAACGAACTCGCCGGCAACCTCGAACGCCGCGTCGCGCATGCGCGCGAGCGCGCCGAGGAACAGGTCGACAACGACTTCACGCGGCGCATGGCGCTCATCACCGAAAGCCTGAATTCGAACGCGATCGACATCTCGAAGGCGTTCGCCAACGATGTGACCGACACCGCCTGGGCAAGCTACCTGCGCGGCGACCGCGGCATCTTCACCCGCCGGGCGGTGCGCCTGCTCGACAGCCAGAGCGCGCGCGCCGTGGCCGGGATCTACGAGGAGGACGCCGACTTCCGCGAAACGGTCAACCGCTACATCCACGATTTCGAAGCGATGCTGCGCAGCGTGCTGTCGACGCGTGACGGGCACGCGCTGGCGGTGACCCTGCTGTCGTCGGACATGGGCAAGCTCTATGTCGCGCTGGCCCAGGCGATCGAGCGGCTGCGCGCCTGACGCGGCGACCCGCTAGCGGGCCGCGCCCTCGTCCGGCGGGGCCCCGAACAGGTTGAGGTCCTCGGGGCCGATCCAGCCGTAGATGTAGTTGGCCACGAACAGCCCGCAGAGCACCGCGGAAAGCAGCGTCGCCCGCAAGGCGACGCGGCCGGGGCGGAAGTTCGCCGGCGCGCTGTCGGCCTGCCCCGGAACCTTCGGGATGCCGGCTTCGTCGTGCGTCCGGACGCCGAAGGGCAGCATGACGAACGCGCTCATCACCCAGAACAGCGCGTAGATGGCCAGGATCGAGGTCCAGTTCATGCCGGCAGCAGCACCTTGGTCTGCGGCTTCTTGCCTGACCAGCGCTGCGCCGCGCGGCGCGCGGCCAGCCGGGCGGCCTCGGCCACGGCCTCGCGATCGCCTTTCCCCTTGCCCTTGAGCTGACGCAGCGCCTCCGCCACGTCGGCCTCGGCCTCGGCAACGAATTCGGCGTAGTCCTCGTCGAGCGGCAGGCCGATACCGTGGACCTGCGCGCCCCCCTTGCCGTCGAGCGCGACGATCAGCAGCCCGTCGCGGGCGAGGCGGCGCCGGGTCACGATCGCCTCGCCGTCGGCGGGGACGATGATGTCGCCGTCGAGCACCAGCCGCCCGCTGCGCACCTCGGCGATCTTGCCCGGATGCCCGGGAGCCAGCCGGACCAGGTCGCCGTTGGTCTGCGTGACGGCGGTCGGGATCCCGGTCTCGAGGCCGAGACGGGCCTGCTCGTTCATGTGGCGAATCTCCCCGTGGACCGGAACGAGGATCTGCGGCCGCAGCCAGCGGTAGATCGCCTCGAGGTCGGGCCGCCCGGGATGCCCCGAAACGTGGATCATGCTCTGGCGATCGGTCACCATCGCGATCCCCTTGTGCGCCAGCAGGTTCTGGATCCGGCCGATGGCAAGCTCGTTGCCGGGTATCTGCCGGCTCGAGAACAGCACGACATCGCCTTCAGTAAGCGAAAGCGGGTGATTACCCTCGGCGATGCGGGCCAGGGCGGCGCGCGGCTCGCCCTGCCCGCCGGTGGCGAGGATCATGACCTTGCCGCGGGGCAGTGCCATCGCCGCGTCGAAATCGACCGTCGAGGGGAAGTCGAGCAGGTAGCCGTTGTCCTGCGCGACCTCGATGATCCGCTCGAGCGAGCGACCGGCGACGCACAGCTCCCGCCCGGTCTGCCGCGCGACGCGGCCGAGCGTCTGCAGCCGCGCGACGTTCGAGGCGAACGTGGTCACCAGCACGCGCTTGCCCGCATGGCCGTGCACTTCCTCGAGCAGGCCGCGGTAGACCTCGCCTTCCGAGCCCGACGAGGCCGGGTTGAACACGTTGGTCGAATCGCAGACCAGCGCGAGCACGCCCTCGTCGCCGAGCTGAAGCAGCTCTTCCTCGGTTGCAGGCAGGCCGATCAGCGGCTCCTCGTCGAGCTTCCAGTCGCCGGTGTGGAACACGCGCCCGAACGGCGTCTCGATCAGCAGCGCATTGCCCTCGGCGATCGAGTGGGCGAGCGGAATGTAGGTGACCTCGAACGGGCCAAGCCGGATCGAACCGTGCTCGCGGTCGATGACCCTGAGGTCGACGTCACCGACCAGCCCCGCCTCTTCGAGCTTGCGCGTCACCAGCCCGGCCGTGAACGGCGTGGCGTAGAGCGGCACGCCGAGATCCGCCGCAAAGTACGGCACGGCGCCGATGTGGTCCTCGTGCGCATGGGTCAGCACCACCGCAAGCAGGTCCTCGGCCCGCTCCTCGATGAACTCGGGATCGGCGAACATCAGTTCGGTGCCCGGATACTCGTTCGAGCCGAAACTCATGCCGAGATCGACCATCAGCCACTTGCCGCGGCAGCCGTAGAGGTTGACGTTCATGCCGATCTCGCCCGATCCGCCGAGCGCGAGGAACAGCAGTTCGTCTTCCGGGGTAAAATCCTTCTTCACCGGGCGGCGGCCCTCTCGGCAAGAAGCGCGAGCCCGTGCAGCGTCAGGTCTGGGTCGACCGCGTCGAAGATCTCGGTGTGCTCGTCGAACAGCAGCGCGAGCCCGCCGGTCGCGACGACCTTGGCCGGGCGGCCGATCTCCTCGCGAAGCCGTGCGATCAGGCCCTCCATCATCGCCACGTAGCCCCAGAACACGCCGATATGCATCTGATCCTCGGTATTGCGGCCGATCACCGACGCGTCCCTCGGAGGTTCGATCGCGATGCGCGGCAGCTTGGCCGTATTGCTGACCAGCGCATCGAGCGACAGATTGATCCCGGGCGCGATGATGCCGCCCTTGTAGGCGCCATTGAAGTCGACCACGTCGAACGTCGTGGCGGTGCCGAAGTCGATCACGATCAGGTCGCCGCTATAGCCGGCATGGGCGGCGATCGCGTTGACGGCGCGGTCGGCCCCGAGCGAACGCGGTTCGTCGACGTCGATCGGGATGCCCCACTCGGCCGCGCCCTCTCCGGCGAACAGCGGGGCCAGCGCGAAGTACTTCTGGCCGAGCACCTCGAGGTTGTGGCGTGCGCGCGGCACGACGGTCGAGACGATCATCTGCGTGATCGCGTCGCGGCCGAGCCCTTCGATCGCCATCAGCTGCAGCAGCCACACCGCATATTCATCGCCGGTCCGGCGGGGGTCGGTGGCAATTCGCCAGCGAGCGCGAATGGTCCGCCCGTCGAACAACGCGAAGACCACGTTGGTGTTGCCGACATCGACCGCCAGGAGCATCAACCTCGTCCTTCCGTGATGTCGCCCGCGTGGATGACGCTGATCGTGCCGTCTGACAGGCGCAGGCGCAGCGCACCGTCGCTTTCCAGCCCGCAGAATTCGCCGGTCACCCAGGTGCCGTCGGCGCCATGCACCGTCAGCACCGAGCCGAGAGGGTAGCTTGCCGCAAGGAGCCGCGCAAACAACGGATCGAGTCCGAACTGGCGCCAGCGGTCGAGTTCACGGTCGAAGCTCGCGGCGAGCTCGCGGGCAAAGACGTCGCGGTCGGGGGCCGGCCCGGTGTCCGCGAGCGATGCGGTTTCGCGCTCGTCGAGCTGGGGGGCGACGGCCAGGTTGACGCCGATCCCCACCACCGCGGAATCTCCGACGCGCTCGAGCAGGATGCCGGACAGCTTGACCCCGCGCAGCATCAGGTCGTTGGGCCATTTTATCAGCAGCGCCTGGGGCGCAGCGAGGTGGCTCACCACCACCTCGTAGGTGGCCATGGCGGCGACGAACGACAGGCTAGCCGGCAGCGGATCGCTCGGTTGCAGGTTGACCACGGTCGAGCCCATGAAATTGCCCGGCGCGTCGAGCCAGTTGCGTCCCTGCCGTCCGCGGCCCTCGCTCTGACGGTCGGCCACCAGCCAGTATCCCTCTGGGATGGCCTCGCCCCGGGCGATCCGGGCGATGAGGTCCATGCTGGTGGACCCGGTATGCTCGACGAACTCGACGCGAGGAGACAAGTCAGGCGGGCAGGAACAGCGCCCCGGCGGCGCCGTCCGCGAGGCTGCCGAGCCAGCCGATCGACAGGTACCCGAGCGGCGACACCAGCAGCGAGCTGATCACGAGCAGCGCCCAGTGCGCCCAGTCGCTGTGTCCCCGAACGGTATCGGCGGGCTCGTCGAAGAACATCACCTTGACGATCTTGATGTAGTAGTAGGCGCCGATCACCGAGGCAGCGATGCCGAGCACCGCAAGCGCCATCAGGTCGGCCTCCACCGCGGCCTGGAACACCACGAACTTGCCCCAGAAGCCGAACAGCGGCGGGATGCCGGCAAGACTGAACATCAGTACCATCAGGCACCAGGCGAGCGCCGGACGCGTGCGCGACAGGCCGGCGAGGTCGGGAATGCCCTCGAGGGGCTCGCCGTCCTCGGTCTTCAGCATCAGCACCGCGACGAAGCTGCCGACGGTCATCGCGACGTAGATCGCGAGGTAGACCAACATTGCGCTGGCGCCGGCGGCGTTGGCCGCGGCGAGGCCGATGAGGATGAAGCCGACGTTGTTGATCGATGAATAGGCAAGCAGGCGCTTGAGATTCTGCTGGCCGATCGCCCCGAGCGCACCGACGATGATCGAGGCCAGCGCGGCAAAGATCACCACCTGGCGCCAGGCGTCGACATGACCGCCGAAGGCCTCGAGCGCGACGCGGGCCGACAGCACTACGGCAGCGACCTTCGGTGCGCTGGCGAAGAACGTCGTCACCGGCGTCGGGGCGCCCTCGTAGACGTCGGGCGTCCACATGTGGAACGGGACCGCGCTGATCTTGAACGCGAGGCCGGCGAGCACGAACACGAGCCCGAACAGCGCGCCCATCGACAGGCCGCCGTCCAGCGCCGCACGGATCCCCTCGAAGCTGGTCGTGCCGGTGAAGCCGTAAGTCAGGCTCATGCCGAACAGCAGGATGCCGCTGGCGAGCGCGCCGAGCACGAAATACTTGAGCCCCGCCTCGGCCGAACGCGTGTCGCTGCGCAGGAACGCGGCCAGCACGTAAGCTGACAGCGAGTTGAGTTCGAGACCCACATAGAGGGCCAGCAGGTCGCCCGCCGAGACCATGATGCTCATGCCGAGCGCGGCGAACAGCACCAGCACCGGGTATTCGGCGCGCATCGCGCCGGCATGGCCGAAGAACGCCGGCGCAACGACGAGCGCGGCGCCGCTGGCGGCAAAGATCAGCAGCTTGGCGAACCCGGCAAAGGCGTCGGCGCGGAACTGGCCATAGAACGCGACCGTATCGGGGCCCGAGGCGCCGGCACAAACCGCCGGGGCGACGAGGAAGAACGCCGCGCCGAGCGCAACACAGGCCAGCACGCTGATGGCGCTCGAGGCCTTGTCGCCGGCCCAGGCCGCCGCCAGCAGCAGCACGAGGCCCGAGAGCGAGAGGACGATCTCGGGTACGATGAGCGAGAGGGAAGCGGTGAAATCCATCAGTGCGCTCCCTCGCCCGCGTCAGCTTCCGCGGCCGTCGCCTCGCCGATGACCAGCCGCGCGTCGCTCTCGGGCGCGGCGCGGGCGACGCGAGCGTTGAGCGCCGAAATGTCGGCGCGGATCGGTGCCAGGAAGCTCTCGGGATAGACGCCCATCCACAGCACCGCGGCGGCGATCGGGCCGAGCATCAGCCATTCGCGGACCGACAGATCGGGCATCGCGGCCGCGTCGGCGTTCTTCTGCACCCCGAACGCGATCCGCCAATAGAGGTAGAGCATGTAGGCCGCGCCGAGGATGATGCCGGTGGCGCAGACGAAGGTGACCCAGCTCGACACCTGGTAGATGCCGGCGAGGCTGAGGAATTCGCCGACGAACCCGCTCGTGCCCGGCAGGCCGATCGAGGCCATCGTGAACAACATGAAGAACAGCGCGTACTTGGGCATGTTGATGCTGAGGCCGCCGTAGCGGTCGATCTCGCGCGTGTGCAGCCGGTCGTAGATCACACCGACGCACAGGAACAAGGCGCCCGAGACCAGGCCGTGCGAGAGCATGACGATCATCGCGCCCTCGAGCCCCTGCACGTTGAACGCGAACAGGCCGACCGTGACGATCGCCATGTGCGCGACCGACGAGTAGGCGATCAGCTTCTTCATGTCCTCCTGCACCAGCGCGATCAGGCTGGTGGCGACGACGGCGATCATCGACAGCGCGAAGATCAGCCACATCCACTGCTCGCTCGCCTCGGGGAACATCGGCAGGCTGAAGCGGATGAAGCCGTAGCCGCCCATTTTCAGCAACACGCCGGCGAGGATCACCGAGCCCGCGGTCGGCGCCTGCACGTGCGCGTCGGGGAGCCAGGTGTGCAGCGGCCACATCGGCATCTTGACCGCGAAGCTGGCGAAGAACGCGAGCCACAGCCAGGTCTGCGCCTCGACCGGGAAGTCGTAGGCCATCAGCGTCGGGATCTCGGTCGTGCCGGCCTCGTTGACCATCCACAGCATCGCGATCAGCATCACCACCGAGCCGAGCAGCGTGTAGAGAAAGAACTTGTACGCGGCGTAGATCCGGTTCGCCCCGCCCCAGATGCCGATGATCAGGTACATCGGAATCAGGCCGGCCTCGAAGAAGATGTAGAACAGGAACAGGTCCTGCGCGGCGAACACGCCGATCATCAGCACTTCCATGAACAGGAAGGTCGCCATGTACTCGCCGACGCGCTTGTCGATCGCGTGGCTGGCGAGGATGCAGATCGGCATCAGGAACACGCTCAGCACGATCAGCATCAGCGCGATGCCGTCGATCCCCAGCGCCCACGAGAACTGGCCGAAGATCGGCGCGCGCTCGACGAACTGCCACTGCGCGCCGCCGATGTCGTAGTTCACCCACAGCAGCACGCCGAGAGCGAGGTCGATCAGCGTCGCCGCCAGCGCGATCTGCCGCGCCGGCTTCTCGCCGACGAACAGGCAGGCGATCGCGCCGAGCATCGGCACGAGCAGCATCACCGAGAGGATCGGAAAGCCCTCCATCAGAACAGCACCCAGGTCACGGCAGCGACGAGGCCGAGCAGCATGACGAGCGCGTACGTGTTGAGGTATCCGGACTGCAGGCGCCGCGCGACGAGCGCGCCGCGCTCCACCGCCCAGGCCGCACCGTCGGGACCGAAGCGGTCGATGATACCGACGTCACCGCGCTTCCACAGCAGCCGGCCGAGCCAGAACGCCGGGCGGACGAACAGGAAGTGGTACAGCTCGTCGAAGTACCACTTGTTGTAGAGGAACCGGTAGACCGGGCCGAG
Source organism: Pseudomonadota bacterium (assembly GCA_023432995.1). Taxonomy (GTDB): domain Bacteria; phylum Pseudomonadota; class Alphaproteobacteria; order Sphingomonadales; family Sphingomonadaceae; genus Croceibacterium_A. Next base: position 594 of record JAEZES010000108.1, on the reverse strand, counting down.
CTGCTCGGCCGTCCGCGCCGGGATCGACGGATCGCGGATATAGGCCATCCAGGCGATCGCCAGCCCGACCAGCATGACGATGCTGGCGGTCAGCTTAACCCACAGCGGCACCTCGTGCATCGCGTGCATCAGGTGCTCGTTCCAGGCGATCGACGTGCCCCAGAACGCCGGATCCTCGAGGAACGCGTGGCTGAACACCCAGCCCGCCAAGATCGCGCCGAGCGACAGCAGACCTAGCGGCACCAGCATCGTCCACGGGCTCTCGTGCGGATGATAACCGGCAGTTCCATCGCCGTGATCGGGATCGGGGGCGTGATGCGCGGCGTCATGGCCCGCATGCTCCTGCGCCGGCGGATTGTCGCCGGCAGCGTGACCGTGCGGATCGGCCGCCGCGTCAACGTGACCGTGGCCGTGCGAATCGTGCACCGCGTGCTGAATGTGCTCGCTCGCCGCCCAGCGCGGCTTGCCCCAGAACGTGAGGAACATCAGCCGCCAGGAATAGAAGCTGGTCAGCAGAGCGGCGAAGGCGCCGAGCCAGAACGCGGTGCGGCCGATCTCGGTCCCGCTGGCGAACGCCGCCTCGAGGATCGCGTC
>JAEZES010000259.1 GCA_023432995.1 Pseudomonadota bacterium | reverse complement strand
GGCTGACGCTGATGGAGTACGTCGCGCTCGACGACGCGCCCGACACGCCGGCGCTGGTCGCCGCCGCGCTCGAGCGGCTGCTGCTCGAATCGAGCGCCGACGTGGCCGACATCGTCACCGCCGCCCCGGCGCTGCTCGCCGCCCTCTCGCGGCGCGGCTACCGCAAGCGCGGCGAGGGCATGAGCTTCGCCTATAAGCTCGCGCCGGGCAGCCCGGTGGCCGCCCCGCCCGCGCTCGGCGACTGGCACCTGTCGCACTTCTGCAGCGACGGCTTCCTGTTCCCCTGAGGCCCTCGGCGCGCCGGCACGCTCAGGCGAACCAGCCCGACAGCCGGTCGAGCGCCGGGTGGACCAGGCTCTCGAACCGCGCGGCGTCGATCACGCAGGTCTCGCCGCAATGCGCCAGCGTGTGCAGCCCGCCGCGGTAGCGCCAGCCGGCCGGCGGGCGCACCTCGCTGACCGCTTCCTCGACGAACGCCTCCTCGCTCAGCTCGACGATCCGGTTGATGACCACCGCCTCGCCGTAATAGCGGCGGCAGTCCTGCGCCGGGCGGTAGAGCTCGCCGCGGAAAGTGAACGGCTGCCCGGCCGGGCGCGCGCTGCCCGGGTCGCGCTTGACCGGGTTGCCCGCGTGCGCGGTCCACGGCCCCTCGGGCCGCTCGGCGTGGAACAGGTTGAGCGAGAGGTTGTCGCCCTCGTCCGCGCGCGTCGCGAACAGCCACCAGCGGCCGCCGTGGTGGACGATCGTCGGGTCGATCAGCGGCAGCCCGGCGATCAGCCCGGTCCGCTCGCCCGCCCGCCCGCTGGCATCGAACGCGTAGGCCGAGACGTCGCGCGCGGCCGAGTGCTCGGGCACGATCACGGGCCGCCCGCCGAGTTCGGTCACGTAGGGGTACGACAGGTGGTGCCCGGTCGCCAGCGCGGCCACCGGCTCGCCGAACCGGGCCCCGTCCCAGCGGCAGGCGCCGATCGTGCCCTGCGCCGTATCCCACGGAAAATCCTCGTAGAACACCAGGTGCTCGCCGGGCGCCGCGGGGTGCGGGGCGAGGAACGGGTCGGCGCGGAACGCGCCCGGGTCCTCGGCCATCCACACCGCGTCGGCCAGCGCCTGCGCCTGCCGCGCGGCGCCCTCGAGCCCGGCGACCGCCGCCACCGGGTGCGGGATCACCGCGATGTTCCAGCGCTGGCGAAACAGCCGGTAGCGGAGCGGGCGTGTCAGCAAGTCGGGAATCGCCATCGGGTCACCTGCCAGCCGCCGGCCGCCCGGCGCGCGCCCCTGCTACCGGCCTGCCCGGGCCGGCACAACACGCGATCGGCCGCGCCCGCGCGCCGCGCCGTTCGCGGAACCGGACCGGCTCCGCTTGGTTGCTACCGGCAACGGGAGACTGGAGAGCGACCATGAATCTTATCATTCTTCTTATCGTCGGCGGCATCCTCGGCTGGGTCGCCAGCCTGATCATGCGCACCGACGGCCAGCAGGGCCTGATCCTCAACGTCGTTGTCGGCATCGTCGGCGCGCTGCTGGCCGGCTTCGTGCTCAACCCGCTGATCGGCGGCGGCAATATCATGAGCGGCGACCTCAGCCTCAGCGCGATCCTCGTCTCGCTGCTCGGCGCGGTGATCCTGCTGGCGATCGTCAACCTGTTCCGCCGCGGCGCCGTGCGCTAGCGGCCGCCCCTCCCCGGGTCCCGTCCCCGGGGAGGGAACCCCCTGTTGCGGGTGGCGCGGAACGGCCCGCGTTAGCGCGCAGATCGATGCTCCCTTCGCCAGGCGGCGCCGAGCACCTCCAGCATTTCAAGTATGCACTGACGGCCCTTGGCCGTCTCTCCCGTGATGTCCTCGGGATCGGCCTCGAAATGGGCGCGCATCCTCCGGGTTAGACCAGCGAGTCGGTCGTAATCCTGCTCGCCGATCTGCTTTCGAATACCCTTTAGCCCTTCGTTCAAGCAAAAGAATTCGGACTCGATATTGCGATCAGGAAAGAACTCCGTCTTATCGACAAATGTCGGAGCCCCCAGCATCATGCTGCCGACAAGGTCCTGAACCTCTTCAACGCTCCTGGGGACATAAGGCTTCGTGTTCTTATACATCTTACTGCCTCGGGCTCTTTATGATGTAGGTATGGCCTCGACCTAACTGACTTGGTCGAATGATCACGAAAGCACGGTTCGCAAGACCAATGCCGCGGCTTTTCATCTAGCGGAGGATCCGGAGCGCACCGTCGCCGGCTGCTGCACAGCTTGATGCCAGCTGCCGCAACCGCGGCACGCTCTGCAACACATAGGCCAGTGTTCCTGCATGATCTTCTTCGTCATCCTCGGCGAGCATTTCACCGCGATGGATGCCGGCCGCGAGCCATGCGGGGGGATCGTAGCGACTAATCAGATCTTCGTCGGACAGGGATTCCAACGCTCCTGCGAAGCGCTTCATCGTCTTTGGTGAGATCACCCAGAATCCGACGTTCCCGTCGGCATCCACGCCGTGCTCGGGAAGCCTGCCCGCAACGATACCGAGCGGATGGTCGCCGTCGTAGGCGGCCCCGCACAGCATGAAGTGAATGGCTGCCCAGGCGACATCGAAATCGACCAGGTCGCAACTCGCATCACCTTCTTCGAAGACAAATCTGACTGCGGCTTCTTCGTCCTCACCGATGCGCGCAATGTTCGCGTCGCCCGCGCGTCTGAGATACATGACCATGCTCATTGCCAGATTCTCGGCTCGTGCTGACGACCCCGCAAGCCGAACCGCGCCCGAAACGGATCAGTGCCAAGCCTCGCTCCTGTCTATCCGAGACTTCGCCACGCCCCCTTGCACCCCCGCCAGAATCCGCCACACTCCGCCGCGGACGGGATCCTCGTAAGGAGGCACCCATGGCGCTGTTCGACGACATTCTCGGCAAAGTGAGCGGCCATCCCGAACTCGGCAACCTGGCGGCCAGGCTCGGGCTCTCGCAGGACCAGGTCGAGCGGGCGGTCGCCGCGCTCGGCGAGGCGCACCAGCAGCCGGGTGACACCGTGCGGCAGGCGGCGGCGAAGACCGGGCTCGAGGCGGGCGTGGTGGCGCAGATCGTCGAGCAGATCGGCGGCGAAGGCTCGCTCGCGCGGTTCGCGCAGATGCTCGACCAGGACGGCGACGGCAGCGCGCTCGACGACGCGATGGACTTCGCCGGCAGGCTGTTCGGCCGGCGCTGAACGGCGCGGCCGAGGCGCCGCGGCGGGCGAGCGCGGACGCGCGCGCCTAGGCGAACATCGCCATGCCGCCGTTGACGTGCAGCGTGTGCCCGGTGACGTAGCTCGCTTCCTTCGAGGCGAGGTAGACGACCGCGGCGCCGATATCCTCGCCCTCGCCCATCCGGCCCATCGGGATGCGCGCGTTGAGCGCCTCCTTCTGCGCTTCGGGCAGGACGTCGGTCATGGCCGTGCGGATGAAGCCCGGGGCGACGCAGTTGGCGGTGATGCCGCGGCTGGCGACCTCCTGGGCGAAGCTCTTGGTCATGCCGACGAGCCCGGCCTTGGCCGCGGCGTAGTTCATCTGCCCGGGGTTGCCGGTCGCCCCGACCACGCTGGTGATGGTGACGATGCGCCCGAAGCGGGCCTTCATCATCGGCCGCGCGGCGGCGCGCATCAGGCGGAAGGCGGCCTCGAGGTTGATCGCGATGACCTGCTGCCACTCCTCGTCCTTCATCCGCATCGCCAGGTTGTCGCGGGTGATGCCGGCGTTGTTGACGAGGATGTCGAGCTGGCCGAACGTGTCGAGCGCGGCCGGCACCAGCTCCTCGACCTGGGTCGCGTTGCCGAGGTCGCAGGTGATCTCGACATGGTCGTGCCCGAACTCGTCGTTGAGCTCGTCGCGGAAGGCGCGCAGCTTGGCGCTGTTCGAGCCCGACAGCGCCAGCCGCGCCCCCTGCCGCGCGAGGCAGCGCGCGATCGACGAGCCGATCCCGCCGCTGGCGCCGGTCACGAGGGCGGTCATTCCGGTGAGGTCGAACATCTAGGTGGCTCCATTGGTTTGGTTCACGCGGAGACGCGGAAACGCGGAGGGGTCCAGGGATGGACGATAGTCGTTGACCACCCGCTTGATCCCCTCCTTCATCGTCGCGCCTGAAAAATTGAGCAGCAGCCCTACGGACTGTCTGGCGAGGCGCAAGTAGGTCAGCAACTGCTTTCCATGGACGGGTGCGAGCCGTTCGACAGACTTTATCTCGACCAGAAGGACGTCTTCGATCAGCAGGTCGATGCGAAACGCAGCGTCGTAGCGAACGCCAGCATACTCGATGTCGATCGGCATTTGCCGATCGACCTTCAAGCCCTTCCCCCTGAGGGTGCCGGCCAGGACCATCTCGTAAACGCTTTCGAGAAGCCCGGGCCCAAGCTCGCGATGTATCGCGATCGCGGAGTCGATCACCTCACCGGACAGGGCGTCGACCTCGACCACAGACCCTCCGCGTCTCCGCGTGAGCCTAAGACTCCTTAGCGAAAGCCTCGACATCGGCCATCGTAATCACGTTCAAAACGGTGACATCGTCCACCGTGCGCCCGATCATCGGGCCGACGACCTTGCCGCCGAGCTCGACGAACCGCTCGATGCCGGCCGCGCGCATCGCGATCACGCTCTCGCGCCAGCGGACGCGGCCGGTGACCTGTTCGACCAGCAGGCGGCGCTCTTCCCCGGGATCGGTCACCGGGGTGGCGGTGACGTTGGCGTAGAGCGGCAGGCGCAACGGGCGCGACGGGATCTGGCCGAGCGCCTCCGCCATCGCCTCGGCGGCGGGCTGCATTAGCGAGCAGTGGAACGGCGCCGAAACCGGCAGGATCACGCCGCGCTTGATGCCGTGTTCCCTGGCCAGCGCCACCGCGCGCTCGATCGCGCCCTTGTGGCCCGAGAGCACGACCTGGCCGGGATCGTTGTCGTTGGCGACCTCGCACACCTCGCCCTCGGCTGCCGCCGTGGCCAGCGCCTGGGCCTTGTCGAGGTCGGCCCCGAGCAGCGCGCACATCGCCCCGACGCCGACCGGCACGGCGGCCTGCATCGCCTCGCCGCGCCGCCGCAGCAGCCGCGCGGTGTCCGCAAGCGAGAACGCGCCGACCGCGCACAGCGCGGTGTACTCGCCGCGCGAATGCCCGGCGCCGGCGTCGGCCTTGTCGGCGATCGACAGCCCCGCCTCTTTCTCGAGCACGCGCAGCACCGCGATGGCGTTGGCCATGATCGCCGGCTGGGCGTTGGCGGTCAGCACCAGTTCCTCCTCGGGCCCTTCGCGCATGATCCGCGACAGGCTCTGCCCGAGCGCCTCGTCGACTTCCTCGAACACTTCCCGCGCGGCGGCGCTGGCGTCGGCCAGCTCGGCGCCCATGCCGACCTTGTGGCTGCCCTGGCCGGGGAACACGAATGCGGTCATCGTCGACTCCTCTCGCGGCGCGGTTATGAGCGCGCCGGCGTTCGGGCAAGGCCGAACGGCACGATCCGGTTGGCCGCGTCGTGGCCGATGTCGGCCGCGCCGAGGAACGCGATGCCCGAGCGGGCGCACCAGTCGCGTGCGATGGCCTCGGCGGTGGCGCCGAACGGGCGATCGTTCTCGGGCACGGCGCTGACCCGCCCGAGCCGCAGCCCGGCGATCCCGCCCAGGTGCTGGGTCACGTGGAAGAACAGCCGGTCGATCGCGTAGAGGTGCTCGGCCACTTCCTCGACCATCACCACGTGCCCCGACAGGTCGGGCACCAGTTCGGTGCCGCACAGCATCGCCAGCGTGATCAGGTTGAAGGCGACCGCGGGCCGCTGGTCGAGCGACGGTTCGAGACCCGCGGCATCGCCCGACAGCCACCCTAGGGCGCGGCGCACCGCCGCCTCGCCGCCGTCGCGGCGGATGTCGACCGGCATCGGCCCGTGGACCGGATGGCCGATGCC
>JAEZES010000061.1 GCA_023432995.1 Pseudomonadota bacterium | reverse complement strand
GTTCGGCGGGGCGCGCGAAACGCGGGGTGAAGGGTTGCCGGTGCGCGCCTCAGCCCTTGGTCGCGGCGAGCATGCGCGGATTGCGCAGGACCAGCGCCGAGACGAACGCCATCAGCAGGCCGACCGGTGCAATCTCGAGGAAGGTTATCGCCATCCGCGCCAGCGGCTGCCTGTAAATGTCGACCGCCCAGGCCATCTCGCGCTCGGCCGCGGCGATCTCGGCCGCGCTCGCTCCCGACGCGCGAACCTCGGCCAGCGCCGCAGCGGCGTAGTCCTCCATGAAGCGGCCGTCGGTCGTCGCCAGGTAGGCTTCCCAGCCGATCACATAGAACACGCCCGCAACCACCGCGATGCCGACGCCGACGGCGAGCGCCTTGCCGAAGCCGATCACGCCGCCGCACTCGACGTCGCGATAGCGCTTGACCCCGACGAACACGAGCGAGAGCGCGAGCAGCATCACGAGGTAGCCGAACCACTCCGACTGCAGGTGATTGAGCCCGTCGAACACGAAGCTCGCGGCGATCACCGCGATCGTGATGCTCCCGGCGATGGCGCCGTAGACCAGGGTGTAACGCATCGCTCTCCCTCCCCTCATGCCGCCGACGGCTCCCACAGTTCGATCGGATTGCCCTCGGGATCGTGGATGCGCGCGAAACGGCCGACGCCGTCCATCTCCTCCTCGCGCGAGACCTCGACGCCCGCGGCCCGCAGATCCGCGAGCAGGGAATCGAGGTCGCGCACGCGAAAGTTGACCATCGCCTGGCGGTCCGCGGCGAAGTAGCTGGTGTCGGCCTTGAACGGCTCGAACACCATCGGGCCGCCTTCGTGGAACCAGACCCATTCGTTCGACTGGCCGGTCACGGGGTCGCCCCCGACCCCGCCGCCCACGCCGAGCCGCTCGCGGTACCACGTCTTGAGCGCTTCGGGATCCTTCGCGCGGAAGAAGTATCCGCCCATTCCGACAACCGGCATCGTCGCCTCCTCGTCGTGACGATTGCCGGCTTACCCGATTCGGCCGTGCGATCCATCGCCCGAATGGGTGATCGCGGCCCAATCTTCCGAAGGGATCAGCGAATCAGCGAGAGAAACCGCGCCTTCTCGATCGCCTGGACGCGCCGCCGCACGCCGAGCTTCTCGTACACCCGCGCCACGTGCGTCTTCACGGTGTTGGGCGAGATGCCCAGCCGGCGGGCGATCTCCTTGTTCGATTGACCCGCCGCGAGGATCTCCAGGATCTCGACTTCGCGCGGGCTGAGCCGGAGCGAGCGCACCGCCGCGGCGTTGCGTTCGAACGGCCCGTCGGACGCCCGTCGCGGCGTCAGCCGCCGGCCGAGCCAGGCACCGAACGCGATCGCGCCTATGGCCACGAGCAGCAGATAGATCTCGAACGAAAACGCCCGCGCCAGGTAGCGGTACTCGAGCCAGGCGAGGGCCGTCGCCGCCAGTGCCAGCACCAGCGCATAGAGCAAGATCACCCTCACCATCGCCGGCGAGACTGGCCGAACCACGACGCTAGTCGACCCATTGCACGTCGGCGCCGAGCGCGACGAAGTTGTCGACGAAGCCCGGGTGCGCGCGGCGAATAGGGTCGGCATCGAGGATCGTCGATTCGCCCTCGACCGACGAGGCGACCATCAGCAGCGCGATCGCCACGCGGATGATGTACGGGCTGGTCACCGTGGCCGGGGCGAGCTCGCCACCGCCGAACGTGATCAGCCGGTGCGGGTCGCACAGCAGCGTGTGCGCGCCGAACAGCGACAGCTCGGTGTGCCAGGTCAGGCCGCCCTCGTAGACCTTGTTCCAGAACATCGTCTCGCCCTCGGCCTTGACCCCGAGCGCGATGAAGATCGGCAACAGGTCGGCCGGGATGTAGGGCCAAGGCGCCGCCTCGACCTTGGTGATCAGGTGCGAAGTGAAGTTTTCCTCGACCCTGAGCCGCGGCGGGGCCTCGAGCCGCGACCAGCCGTTCTCGTGCCGCACGCGCGCTCCGAACTTGGCGAAGGTCCGGTCGATCAGGTCGAAGTGTTCCGGGTGATCGTTGCGGACGGCGATGTCGCCACCGGTGACGGCCGCCAGCGCAAGGAAGGTGGCCACTTCGTGAAAATCGTCGGAGAAGGTGTAGTCGGCCCCGCCGAGCTTCGGCGAGCCTTCGATCGAAACCATCGAGGTGCCCTTGCCGACGACCTTGGCGCCGAGCAGCTCGAGGAAGCCGCACATTTCCTGCACGTGCGGCTCGCAGGCGGCGTTGATCAGCTGCGACGTGCCCTTGACCGTCAGCGCGCTGAGAATGAAGTTCTCGGTCGTGGTCACCGAGGCATACTCTAGCCACATGCGCGTCGCCTGCCCGGTTCCGGTGACCCGGAAGACGATTTCGTGCCCCGTCTGGCTGACCTCGGCGCCGAACGCACGGAACACCGCGACGTGCGGATCGATCTCGCGCGCGCCGAGCGTGCAGCCCTTGACCTCGTGCTCGAGCCGCGCTTCGCCGAGGCGGACGAGCAGGCCCGGGATCATCATGATCGAGGCGCGCATCGCCTGCGGCAGCCGCGCCTTGGACTGCGGCGAAATCGTCGAATGATCGATCTCGAGCCGCTTGTCGGCCTTGTCCCAGTGGACGGTCGAACCGAGTTCGCCGAAGAATTCGACGATCCGGCTGACGTCGGTGATTTCCGGCACGTTGCGCAGGGTGATCGGCCCGTCGCTGAGCAGGGTCGCGCAGAGCACCGGCAGCACCGCGTTCTTGTTGGCCGAGGGTTCGACGCTGCCCATCAGCCGCTTGCCGCCCCTAACGAGCAATGAAGACATTCAATATCCCATCAGCTTGAGGACTTCCTGCCGGCTCTTCTCGTCACGGCGGAACACGCCCATGATCCGGCTGGTGACCATGTTGACTCCCGGCGTGCGCACGCCGCGCGCGGTCATGCAGGCGTGGCTCGCCTCGATCACCACCGCCACCCCCTTGGGCTGGAGCTCGTCCCAGATGCATTGCGCGACTTCGGCCGTAAGCCGCTCCTGGATCTGCAGCCGCCGGGCGAACCCGTGCAGCACGCGCGCCAGCTTCGAAATCCCGACCACCCGATCGGTCGGCAGGTAGGCGATGGCGGCCCGCCCGATGATCGGCGCCATGTGGTGCTCGCAGTGGCTCTGGAAGGGAATGTCCTTGAGCAGCACGATCTCGTCGTAGCCGCCGACCTCCTCGAACATGCGCGACAGGTGGCTTGCCGGATCCTCCTCGTAGCCCTGGCAATATTCCTTCCACGCCCGGGCGACCCGCTGCGGCGTGTCGCGCAGGCCTTCTCGCGCGGGATCGTCGCCTGCCCAGCGGATCAGCGTGCGCACCGCTTCCTGCACGTTCTCGGGCACGGGCGGCTTGCCGCGCGGATCGTCCTCGTCGGGCCCGTCGAGACTGCTCATGGGGCGCGGTGCTTCGGGCTTGGGGCGGGTCGATGGGGAGCCATGGCAGGGGCCAATAAGCTGCCGCGACGAAAAATGCCACGCCCGCAAACAGGCTTCGCGGTTTATCCGCGATCCGCCTCAGGCGGGTTCGAGTTCTGCTCGACCGGCCGGGTGGGCGGGCATTCCTTCGGCCTCCGGCGGATCCGCGAGAACCATGGCCTCGCCCCCGCGCCGCAGGATGGCGCAGCATGCCACGATCAGCAGCACCAGCGCCGGACCGCCGAGCGATGGAAAGACGTCGGTGCCGAGCTTGGTGACGACCTCGGATTCATTGCCGGGAAAGGCCTCGAGAACTGCATTGAGCGCGAGGCCGTAGCCGGTTGCGATCCACGACAGGAGCAGCAGGCCTGTCAGTTCCTTCGGCCGGGAGAGGCTGAGCAGGTCGGGCAAGACGAAGGCCAGGCCGAGTCCGAGGATCGGCAGGTCGTAGTCGTATCCGTACGGGCTGACGAACAGCGAGGTGGCGCAGGCGGCCGCGGCAACGAAGCGCGGCGCGAAGTTTCGCGACCAGACATAAAGCAGCAGGCCGATACCGGCCAACGCCCCAATGGCCTGGACGGCGAAGGCCAGAGCAACCGGCCCTCCGGAGGCCCACACGGCGGCGTAGAGCGAGATCATCCGGAACAGCGGGTAATAGCCGAGGACCAGGAACTGGCCTGCCTCGCTCATGCCGCCCCGAAAGGCCTCCCAGATGCCGAGCCCGAACGCCGCGGTCGCGGCGAGTGCCGCGGCAAGCACGATCGCGGCGGCTATCGCCATCGCCATCCAGCGGCGCCCGAGCAGCGCAAGCAGCCCGATCCCGGCCGCCAAGTGCGGCTTGATGATCATCAGCCCGAGCGGCACGCCCGCGACCGCGCGTCGCTGGTTGAAAGCGAGCAGAAAGGTGCCGACCAGCCCCGCCGTCAGGAACCCGTTCTGCCCGGTCCTCATGATCAGCACGATCGTCGGCAAGATGGCGATCAGCACCCCGGGGAGGCGATCGCCGGCAATCCGGCGCAGGACCAGCAGGTAGAAGATGAAGCTGGTCCAGGTGAACAACAGGTAGGCATAGCCTATCGGCAATCGCGCCAGACCCTTGACCAGAAGCGTATAGGGCGGAGGGTAGGCCCACGGCATGAAACTCGTGGTGCCGGTGAAGGCCTCCTGCGCGGCCAGCATCTCGGTCGCCTGGTAAGCTTCGGCGGCGCGGCCTTCATTCGCCATCAGCCCGGCGACATAGAACGCATCGAAGTCGGTCAGGACCTTGTCCCGCTCGAGCAGTTCGGGCGCCTGGAACAGGATCGCCGCGACGAGCGACAGCAATGCCGAAACCGCCAGGATGGCGGTCAGCACCGGACGGCTCGTGACGAGCGCGGGAGCCGGTCGGTCGGTCAGATCTTCAGCCCCTTGAAAATCTGCTCCGGGATGGCCCGGATGATCGACATCACCAGCCACCAGACGGGCTTCACGTACACCACGTTGCGGCCGCGCGCGACTGCCTTGAACACGGCCTCCGCAACCTCGTCCGCCGAGGCGGTCAGCCGCTTCGGGAGCTCCATTCCCTCGGTCATCCGCGTCGCCACGAAGCCGGGCAGGACGGTGAGGACGTCGACGCCCTTCTTGGCCAGGCGATTGCGCAGGCCGGAAAGAAACGCGGTGTAGCCGGCCTTGGCCGAACCGTAGACGTAGTTGCTCGCCCGCCCGCGTTCACCGGCGACCGAGCTGATCCCCACGATCGTGCCCGAGCCGCGCTGCTCGAACGCGTTGGCCAGCAGCCCGGTCAGCAGCGCCGGGCCCTCGAAGTTGCTGCGCAGGGTCAGCGCCGCGGCGTCGAGATCCTTTTCCGCCTCGGCCTGATCGCCCAGCAGGCCGACCACGCAAATGGCCACGGAGGGCAACGCGGGAAGGCCCTTGAGGAAGGCCGCGAACGAGCCGGGGGCGAGGATGTCGAGCTCGTGCAGCGTCACCGCCACCCCGTGGCGGACCTCGATGTCGCCCTTGTCCCGCGCGAGGCCCGCGGCATTGCGCGCGGCGAGCTGCACCGGGTGGCCGGCCGCCGCGAAGCGGCGCGCGAGCGCCAGGCCGATGTCGGACCGGCCGCCGACGATGAGCACGGGTTGTGCGTTCATAGCT
>JAEZES010000020.1 GCA_023432995.1 Pseudomonadota bacterium | reverse complement strand
GCGCCGAGCCGAGCGCGGCCAGGGCGGCATCGAGCTCGGCGCGCGTGCGCATCTTGCTCTTCGCGGCCGGGCGCCCCGCCGCCATCGCGGCGATCGTGGTGTAAATCTCGACCACGACCGAGCCCGTCTCGGGCAGTGGGTCGACCGGCCACACTGGCAGCCGTCCGGCCAGTCGGTGCAGCACGCGCATGCCCGACAGGCTCGACTTGCCGACTTGCGCCGCGCCGACGAGGTTGAAGTTGGAGTAGGGCTTGCACCCCATGCGCTCCTGTTCGCGCTCGGTCACTCGGAAGCGGCCGCGCCGGTCGAGCGCTTCGGGCGCGTGGAATCCCGCCCCCTCGCGCCCGCCGTGCCGGCGGAAGAAGCGGCTTGCCTCGGCATGATCGACGAACCGGGCGACGCCGAGGTGAGGTTCCCCGGCGCAGACCGTCTCGACCAGCGTCCACAGCGCCTTCGCATCGGGCGGGCTGTCCGCCCAGCCGGGAAAGAACGCGCCGCAGTCGGCGAACGGCAGCGAGATGCCGAGATCGAGCCCGACCAGCGTGTCAGCGGGCATCCCGTCGAGCAGCCACTCGAGCACTTCGGGGCGCGACCAGCGATGTCCCGGACGGACGAGCTGCGGCGCACCGCCCCCGGCCGCGCACAGCGCCAGCGCGATCCCGCGGTGCCGCTCGCCGGCGGCGCCCGACCAGTCGATCGCGGCGAAGTGGCCGAAGCGCCTCACACCCCGGCGCAGCGGCCCGGCTCGAGCTGCCAGCCGCCGGCCTCGCGCGCCCGGTAGGGATCGCGCGGTGCGTCGCCTTCACCGGTGTAGCCGTCCCACGGGATCGCGGTCAGCTCGAGGCAAGCCTCGCCCGTCCAGCGCTCGATGTGCCAGTCGGTCGCCTCGGGAACCTGCTCCTGCTTGCCCAGCTGGCGGATCCGCGCCGGCTCGACCTGCCACACGGCGAAGGCGTTGAGCGCGCCGTAGCCGGCTTCGCCGAGATCGGCCGCGGCGAACCGCCGGCCCGACGGCGAATAGACCGGGGCCAGCCCCGTATCGAGCACCCGGCCCGTGCCGGCGCGATCGACGATCACGTGGCCGTAGGCCTCGTACCCGCCCCAGTCGAAGCTCGCGAAACGCCCGTCGGCCGAAAGGCGTGGAGCGTGGATCTCCTCCATCCAGCTCGCGTCGATGCACAGCGTCGAGCCGTCGAGGGTCGTGACGGCGAAATTGTCCATGCCGGAGGCCATCACGCCCTCGAGTGCGGTCGGAACCGAGATCGGGGCCGTCCGCTCGCGCAGCCCTTCCTCGAGCAGCCGGCGGGCGGGGCAGCCGGCGAGGTCCGGCCTTGCCGGGGCCACGGTCTCGGCCGACGCCGGTGCCGCGGCCCGGTCGCCCGCGGTTTCCGCTTCGGCCTCGCGGGAATCCTCCGCACCGCAAGCGGCCAGCCCGATCGCGGCCGCGGCAACCAGCATCCGTCGCGTCATCCGGCTGTCCCTCTCGTCCCTAGGCCTTCCGCTTGCGCACCGGTTTCTTCGCCGCCGCCTGCTCGAGCGCGCGCGCTATCGTTTCGCGCACCCGTTCTGGATCGGGGCTATCGAAGCGCACCAGCACCGCCGGCCAGCCCTCGTAGTGCGGCGATTGCCAGTAGGTCTCGGGCTCGGTCGCTTTGAGCAGCTCGATCGTGTCGAGGTCGATCGCCAGCGCGAACGAGGTATCGCGCTCGCGGCCCGGATAGAGGAACGCGCGGCCGTTCGCCGCCACCGCGACCGCCGGCCCGCCCCAGCTCGTTGTCGCCACCGTTCCGGGCAGGCCGAGCGCGAAGGCGGCGACCTCGTCCCAGCTGTCGAGCGGCGCGGCCCTCACTGGCGGCGCTCCTCGCGCAGCTTGTTCCAGTAGGCGATCCGCTCGCGTACCTGGCGCTCGAAGCCGCGCTCGACCGGCTCGTAGAAGGTCTGCGGCTCCATCTCCTCGGGCCAGTAGTTGTCGCCCGAGAAGCCGTCCTCGGCGTCGTGGTCGTACGTGTAGCCCTGGCCGTAGCCGATGTCCTTCATCAGCTTGGTCGGCGCGTTGAGGATATTGGCCGGCGGCATCAGGCTGCCGGTCTCGCGCGCGCTGGCCGAGGCGGCCTTGAACGCCTTGTAACCGGCGTTCGATTTGGGGGCGGTGGCGAGGTAGAGGCAGGCCTGCGCCAGCGCCAGCTCGCCCTCGGGGCTGCCGAGGAACTCGTAGGTGTCCTTGGCCGCGAGGCACTGCACCACCGCCTGCGGGTCGGCGAGGCCGATGTCCTCGATCGCCATGCGCACAAGCCGACGCGCGAGGTACAGCGGCTCCTCGCCGGCGACGAGCATCCGCGCAAGGTAATACAGTGCCGCCTGCGGGTCCGAGCCGCGGACCGATTTGTGCAGCGCCGAGATCAGGTTGTAGTGGCCCTCGCGGTCCTTGTCGTAGACCGCCACGCGCCGCTGCAGGAACTGGCCGAGTTGCGCCGGGCCGAGCGGCTCGGCGATCTGCGCGGCGTAAAGCGTCTCCGCCTGGTTGAGCAGGAAGCGGCCGTCGCCGTCGGCGCTGGCGACGAGCGCCTCGCGCGCCTCCGGCGTCAGCGGCAGCGGGCCTTCGAGCGCCTCGGCGCGGTCGAGCAGCTTGCCCAGCGCGGCATGGTCGAGCCGGTGGAGGATCAGCACCTGCGCGCGGCTGAGCAACGCGGCGTTGAGCTCGAAGCTCGGGTTCTCGGTCGTCGCGCCGACCAGCGTCACGGTGCCGCGCTCGACGTAAGGCAGGAAGCCGTCCTGCTGCGCGCGGTTGAAGCGGTGGATTTCGTCCACGAACAGCAGCGTGCGCTGGCCGGCCTTCTGCGCTACCTCGGCCTCGGCAAACGCCTTCTTGAGGTCGGCGACGCCCGAAAACACCGCGCTGATCGCCACGAAGCGCATGCCGACCGCGTCCGCGAGCAGCCGGGCGATGCTGGTCTTGCCGGTTCCCGGCGGCCCCCACAGCACCATGCTCGACAGCCGTCCGGCGGCAACCATCCGCCCGATCGCCCCCTCGGGCCCGGTCAGGTGCTCCTGGCCGATGACGTGCTCGAGCGCTTGCGGGCGCAGCCGGTCGGCGAGGGGCGCGTCCGCGCCTGGCGCCTCTTGTGGGCGCGCGGGGGGCGGCAGGTCGTCGGCGAACAGATCGGCCATCGCCGGCAGATAGGCGTTCGTTGAAAGGACCGCGAGCCTTCTTGAATTCTCGCAGAGGTAAGATATATCGTAGAGCTATCTAAGGAGATTCGACATGCATCACCACTGTCACGAACACGACGCTCGCCGCGCCTGGAAGCGCGCCGCCAGGGCCTGGGCCGGCGGCTGGGGCGGGCCGAAGTGGTTCGGCCCGTTCGGTCCTGACGGGCCGTTTGGCCCGAGCGGGCCTTTCGGACCGGGCGGCCCGTTCGGGCCCGGCGGTCCGTTCGGTCCCAAGGGGCCGCGGCGCGGCCC
>JAEZES010000283.1 GCA_023432995.1 Pseudomonadota bacterium | reverse complement strand
CCCCTGATATCGACTCGAAAGATATGCCTCTACAGGCGTAATTGCCAGCTTTTCCACAGCATGAGGCACGAATCCGGCCCGAACGGACCGCGAGTGTGGCTAGTCTGCATCGTATCACGCGCAGCGAGCGGTTCACGGCCTATTCAAATCCCGCGGCGTTTCTGCGCGCGTCGGCCAACGCCCGCCTCGCTTGCCCAGATTACAGGGGCGGCTATAGAGCGCCCCAAGACGCGATACGACGAGATACGAAGGACTTCCATGCGCCGTTTTGCCCGCCACCTCCGCCCTGCCGCCGCGCTCGCCCTTATGGCCGTCCTGGCTGCTTGCTCTTCGAACAACGCGCGCCCCAGGGCCGATCTCGCCGCCGCGCAGGTCAACACCATCGGCGTCAATTCCTATCTCTGGCGCGCCGCGCTCGAGACGGTGAGCTTCGCCCCGCTGCTTCAGGCCGACAGCAACGGCGGCGTGATCGTGACCGATTGGTACGCCAATCCGACGAACCCGGGCGAGCGCGTAAAGGTTACAGTGAGCATCCTCGACAGGGATCTGCGCGCCGATGCGCTGCGGGTCGCCGCCAGCCGCCAGGTGGCGCAAGGCGCGAACTGGGTCGATGCGCCCGTCCAGGCCGCCACCGTTCAGAAGCTTGAGGATATCATCCTCACCAAGGCGCGCGAGCTGCGCCGGCAGGCCGTCGCCGGGTAATCGATCCGGCCCTCTGGGCGAAAATAGGCGCGACGGGTTTTCATCGCGCACGATTTCTCTAACGCAGGCCGCATGACGAGCGAGCGTTTCGATCCCGCATCAGCCGACACGCGCTGGCAAGCCGCGTGGGAGGCGGCGCGCGCGTTCGAGGCGGACAGCAACTCCGAGAAGCCCAAGAGCTTCGTGCTGGAGATGTTCCCCTATCCCAGCGGGCGCATCCACATCGGCCATGTACGCAACTACACGATGGGCGACGTGCTGGCGCGCTACAAGCGGATGACCGGTCACGAAGTGCTGCACCCGATGGGCTGGGATGCGTTCGGCATGCCGGCCGAGAACGCGGCGATGGAACAGGGTGTCCACCCGGCCGGCTGGACCTACCAGAATATCGCCACGATGAAGGCACAGCTCAGGCGGCTCGGCTTCGCGCTCGACTGGAGCCGCGAGTTCGCCACTTGCGATCCGGACTACTACGGCCACGAGCAGGCGCTGTTTCTCGATCTCTTCCAGGCGGGCCTGGTCTATCGCCGTCAGAGTGCGGTCAACTGGGACCCGGTCGACCAGACCGTGCTGGCCAACGAGCAGGTCATCGACGGGCGCGGCTGGCGCTCGGGCGCGGTGGTCGAGAAGCGACAGCTCGACCAGTGGTTTCTCAAGATCACCGCCTTCGCGCAGGACTTGCTCGACGGGCTCGAAACGCTCGACGGCTGGCCGGTGAAGGTCCGCACGATGCAGGAGAACTGGATCGGCAAGAGCACCGGGATGCAGTTCCGCTTCGCGCTGACCAACGGCCAGGAGCTCGAGGTCTACACCACGCGGCCGGACACGATCTTCGGCGCGAGCTTCGTCGCCGTCGCGCCCGACCACCCGCTGGCGCAGGAGGTGGCGAGCTTCAACTGCGACGCCGCCAAGTTCATCGAGCTGTGCAAGCAGGGCGGTACCACAGCGGCCGAGCTCGAGACCGCCGAGAAGCTCGGTTTCGACACGGGCATCGGCGCGGTCCACCCGCTCGATCCCGACAAGAGCCTGCCGGTCTTCATCGCCAACTTCGTGCTGATGGACTACGGCACCGGCGCGATCATGGCCGTGCCCGGACACGACCAGCGCGACTTCGATTTCGCCACCAAGTACGGCCTGCCGATCGTCCGCGTCGTCGCGCCGTCGGCGGCGGAGGCGGACGCGCCGCTGGTCGAAGCCGAAGCCGGCGACGGCGTGCTGGTCAACTCGGGCTTCATCGATGGCATGTCCGTCGCCGAGGCCAAGGCCGCGGTCATCGCCCGCGCCGAGGGCGAGGGCTGGGGCGAGGGCAAGACCGTCTGGCGCCTGCGCGACTGGGGCGTCAGCCGGCAGCGCTACTGGGGCACGCCGATTCCGTTCATCCACTGCCCGGCCTGCGGCGTGGTCCCTGTGCCGAAAGACCAGCTCCCGGTCACCCTGCCCGAGGATGTCGACTTCGCCACGCCCGGCAACCCGCTCGTGCGCCACCCGACCTGGAAACACGTCGCCTGCCCGCAGTGCGGCGGCGCGGCCGAGCGCGAGACCGACACGCTCGACACGTTCGTCAACTCGAGCTGGTACTTCCTGCGCTTCGCCAGCCAGCCGGTCGACAAGCCGTTCGACAGGGCCGAGATCGCCAAATGGCTGCCTGTCGAGCAGTACATCGGCGGCATCGAGCACGCGATCCTGCACCTGCTCTATGCCCGCTTCTGGACCCGCGCGCTCGCGCATGTCGGCCTGCTCGAGGTCAAGGAGCCCTTCGCCAGCCTGTTCACCCAGGGCATGGTCACGCACGAGACCTACGAGCGCACCCACCCCGAGACCGGCCAGCCGGTCTACTACGGGCCGGGCGAGGTCGAGCGCTCGGCCGACGGCGCGGTGCTCAAGGCCGACGGCGCGCCGGTCACGGTCGGCCGCGTCATCAAGATGTCCAAGTCGAAGAAGAACGTCGTCGACCCGGACGAGATCGTGGCCCGCTACGGCGCGGACGCGGTGCGCTGGTTCATGCTCTCCGACAGCCCGCCCGAGCGCGACCTGCCGTGGTCGGAGGCCGGCATCGAGGGCTGCGGGCGCTTCGTCCAGCGCCTGTGGCGACTGTTCGCCCAGCGCGGCGCGGGCGGCGCGGGCGCCGACGCGGTCGAGGACAAGCCGCTCGACCGCAAGGTCCACCAGACGGTCGCCGCGGTCGCCGAAGACATCGAAGCGCTCGCCTTCAACAAGGCCGTCGCGCGGATCTACGAGCTGACCGGGGCGATCGAGAAGGCGCCGCCCTCGGCCAGCCGCTCGAACGCGATCGCAGTGCTTCTCAGGCTGATCGCGCCGATGATGCCGCACCTCGCCGAGGAAGCGCGCGCCGCATTCAACCTGGGTCTCGGCCTGGTCGCCGACGACGCCTGGCCCGAGGTCGACCCGGCGCTGCTGGTCGAGGACGAGGTCACCGTGGCGGTGCAGGTCCAGGGCAAGCTGCGCGACACGCTGACCGCGCCCAAGGGGCTACCGAAGGACGAGCTCGAAGCGCTTGCGCTGGCCAGCGAGAAGGTCCAGCGTTTCCTCGACGGCGCGCAGGTGCGCAAGGTGATCGTGGTGCCCGACAGGCTGGTCAACATCGTCGTATGAAGGTGCGAGTCGCCCTCGCGCTGCCGTTCGCGCTTGCCGCCTGCGGTCTTCAGCCGATGTATGCCGGGGGCGGCAGCGGGGTCGTCGCGCAAGGGCTCGCGGCGATCGACGTACCGCCGATCGAGGGCCGGGCCGGCTGGCTCGTGCGCAACGCACTGCAGGAGCGGCTCAGGCAGAGCGGCGACGGCGCCGGCACGGCGCGTTACCGGCTCGACGTGCTGCTCGACGACGATCTGGAAGGCCTCGGCCTGCTGACCGGCGAAACGATCGGCCGCGAGCGTCGCACGCTGCGCGCGCGCTACCAGTTGGTCGATCTCGCGGACGGCCGGATCATCGTCGACGCCACCGCCGGCTCGGACGCCGGCATCGACGTGGTTTCGTCGGAGTTCGCCACCATTGCCGCCGAGCAGACCGCGCTCGAGAACCTGTCGCGCGAAGTGGCCGACCGGATCGTCACCCGGGTCACGGTTGCGCTGCGCGAAGACGCGTGAAGGCGACTCAACGCGATTTCGCCACTGTTGCGC
>JAEZES010000251.1 GCA_023432995.1 Pseudomonadota bacterium | reverse complement strand
AACCCTGCGCGATGTGCGCCGGGGCCATCGCGCACGCACGCGTCGCCCGCCTGTACTACGGCGCGGTCGATCCCAAGGGCGGCGCCGTCGAGCACGGCGCGCGCGTGTTCGAGCAGCCGCAGTGCCTGCACAAGCCCGAGGTCTATGCCGGGATCGGCGAGCAGCCGGCGGCGGCGCTGCTGCGCGAGTTCTTCGCCGCCCGCCGCTAGAGGCCGCGCCAGATCCTGACCCGCGTCGCGTCGTCCGGCCCGAACCGGCGCGGGTCGCACGCGGTCGGCCGGAAATCGCGCCCGTAGCAGAGCCGCAGTTCGCGCAGCCAGCCGCGCTCGCCGAGCACCAGCCCGACATGCTCGGGCCGCCACAGCCGGTTGGCCTGCGCAAACTCGTCCCGGACCCGCCCGGCAGTCAGGTCGCCCTGGCGGGCCAGGCGGTCGAAATCGGGCCAGCGGAGCCCGGCCCACAGCTCGCGCGCGGTCCGGAAGTAGCTCTCGGGCCGCGCCGCCATGCACGAGCCGTGCTTCATCCACTCGTGCGCCAGCAGCGCCTCGGAGGGGGTCATGCACAAGTTGCGCGCCGCCTCGCGCGGCGTCAGCCGGTGCCGCGTCGGGCACCATTGCGGCCAGGTCCCGGCGCGGCCTTCGGGCCACAGGCCGTGGACCACGAACCCGAACCGCCCGGCCCGGCCCGAGCACTGCCGCGCGTCGGCTTCGACCGTGCCGCGGAAGCGGCAGTACTCGGGCGACCAGCTCAGCGCGAGCGTGTAGCCGGCGATCGGACCTTGCCGCACCGGTCCGTCGCGAGCGACCGCCGGGATGCTGACCGGCGCCCGCGGAGCCCGGCACTGGTAGGCCTGGGCAAGGGCAGGGTGCGGCGCCAGCGCCAGCGCGGCCAGCGCTGCCGCCGCGCCGCGCATGGTCAGTCGAGCGCCGCGGGGTCGGGCGGGCTCTCGCCGCGGAACCATGCCTTGGCGTCGGGGCGGAACAGGTACACCAGCGCCACAACCTCGAGCACGTAGACCAGAAGGTTGAGCGCGACGGTCAGGCTCAGCGGCCCCGTCAGCGCAAACGGAAGCGAGACCAGGCCCAGCGCGACGAACACGATCAGCACCCATTTCGCGATGGTCGAGGCGCGGTGCGCGATCAGGTACCACAGCAACAGGTAGATCGCGAAACTGGCCGCGAGCACCCCGAGCATGAACCCGCCGCCGAGGCCGAATCGCTGCATCGAGGGGTCGCTCTCGACCACCCGCATCGCTGCCTCGTAGCCGATCACGAAGCCGATCGCGCTGACGGCGAGCGACGCCAGGAACAGCCGCTCGAACTTGATGATGGATGGCGGTCGCATCGGTCCCTCCCCTGAAAGCCCCTCTCTGCGCCAGCCGGCCGGCCGGCGCAATCTCACAGCGGCGTGAAGTCAAGCCCGATGTCGGCGGCCGGCGCGCTCTGCGACCGCCGGCCGACCGAGACGTAATCGACACCGGTGGCGGCGATCGCGCCGATCGTGTCGAGCCGCACGCCGCCCGAGGCCTCGGTCGCCGCGCGCCCCGCGACCAGGCCCACGGCCTCGCGCAGCGTTGCCGGGTCCATGTTGTCGAGCAGGATGTGATTCGCCCCGGCGGCGATCGCCGGTTCGATCTGGTCGAGGCGGTCGACCTCGCAGATGACCTGCTCGACCCCGGCAGCGCGCGCCCGGCGCACCGCTTCGGCAACACCACCGGCGACGAGGATGTGGTTGTCCTTGATCATGGCCGCGTCCCACAGGCCCATGCGGTGATTGTGCGCCCCGCCCATCCGGGTGGCGTACTTCTCGAGGTGCCTGAGGCCGGGGATGGTCTTGCGCGTGTCGAGCAGGACACAGCGGGTCTCGCCCATCGCCGCGACGTACTGCCGGGTCATCGTGGCGATCCCCGAGAGGTGCTGCACGGTGTTGAGCGCGCTGCGCTCTGCCGTCAGCAGCGCGCGCGCATTGCCCTCGAGCCGCATCAGGTCGCCCCCCGGCTGAACCTCTGCGCCGTCCTCGACCAACAGCTCGATCTCCATCGCCGGGTCGAGCGCGCGAAAGAAGGCGGCGGCAATCGGCAATCCGGCGACGACGATCGCATCGCGGCTGTCCATGATCCCGGAGAAGCGGGCGTCGGCCGGGATCACGCTGTCGGCGGTGACGTCATGGCCGCCGCCGGGCAGGCCCACGCCGAGATCCTCGTCGAGCGTGCTGCGGACGAACGCGGCGAGGTCGAAGCCGGCAAGGGAGAACGAATCCATACCCCCCTATCCCGTTCGTCCCGGGCGAAGTCGAGGGACTATGTTCGAGCCCGGCGGCTCGACTCCCCCGCCAGAGGGACCGAGAGGGCCAGGGCGCGCAGAGCCGACTAGTGAACGAACCGCGCCACCACGTCGCGATACGACCGGCTGACCTTCACCTCCGCGCCCGAATCGAGCACCAGGAAGCACTCGCCGTTGGTATGCGGCCTGACCTGGCGGACCTGGTCGAGGTTGACGATCGTCGAGCGGTGCACGCGCTGGAACACGCGCGGGTCGAGGCGGCGTTCGAGGTCCTTCATCGTCTCGCGCAGGATCAGCGAATTGTCGCCGGTATAGATGCACATGTAGTCGCCGGCGGCCTCGATGTGCTCGATCGTCTCGACGTCGACGCGAAAGATTTGCCCGCGGTCCTTGATGTTGATCATCCGCTCGTAGCGGCCCGAGCTTTCCTCGTCGGTCGGCAGGTTCTCGATCGCGTCGGGGGCGATCTCGGCCAGCACGTCCTGCAGCTTCTTGGCCTCTTCGGCCGAGCGCTTTTCGGCGAGGCGGGTTCGCACCCGGTCGAGCGTGTCGGCCAGCTTGTCTTCGTCGACCGGCTTCATCAGGTAGTTGACCGCGTTGGCCTCGAACGCGCGGATCGCGTGCTCCTCGTAGGCGGTGACGAAGACGAACAGCGGCGGTTCGATCTCCATCACCCCCTTGACCACCGAAAAGCCGTCGAAGCCGGGCATCTGGATGTCGAGGAACACGAGGTCGGGCTTCTCGGTCTTGATCGCCCGGATCGCCTCGCGCCCGTTGGAGCAGGTGCCGATCACCTCGACATCGGAATAGGGCTCGAGCCGCAGCTGGAGACCCTGGATGGCGAGTTTCTCGTCATCGACGATAAGCGTGCGAATTGTCATGCATTGGTTCCCATCGCCCGTTCGCTGGGCGTCTCGTCAACGGTCGGCGCCGCTGTAGGTTTCGCAAGGTCGTCGGGCGCCGTCTCGGCCTCGCGGTAGATTTCGTAGGGGATCTCGATGATCACGGTGAACCCGCCCTCCGGCGGCGTGACGATCTCGAACCGGTGATCCTCGCCGTAGGTCTGCGCCAGGCGGTCGCGGATGTTGGCCAGGCCGAGACCGGTCGATGCCGAATGCCCGGCCGCGCGGTTATCGTAGCGGCGCTGGACCAGCGGGCGGCCCTGCAGCCCCGGCCCGGTATCGGCCACGGTCATTCGCAGCCGGTTGCCGATGACCTGCGCGGTCAGGCTGATCCGCGCGCCCTCCTCCTGCGGCGAGACCGCGTACTTGATGGCGTTCTCGACCAGCGGCTGGAGCAGCAACGAGGGAATGGCGGCTTTCGCCGCACCGGGCTCGATCTTGAACACCGTGCGCAGGCGCTCCTCGAAGCGCATCCGCTCGATGTCGAGATAGAGCTTCAACGTTTCCACCTCCTGCGCCACCGAAACCTTGCCTCCCGGCTGGGACACCAGCGTGTGGCGCAGGAAGCCGGACAGGCGCGTGAGCATCGCGTTGGCCGGCTCGGTCTGCTTGAGCAGAACCAGAGTGCTGATCGAGTTCAAGGTATTGAACAGGAAATGCGGGTTGAGCTGGTAGCGCAGCATGGCGAGCTGAGCGCTGGTCGCCTGCGCTTCGAGCCGTTCGAGCCGGTCGGCCTGCTCCTCGACCTGGAGGTAGTAGTTGATCGCGTAATACAGCGCCGACCAGGCGGCGAGCAGCGGCATGTCGAGGTAGAGGACGCTGAGCACCGTCTGCGCGAAGCTGGTTTCGCTGCCGGCCTGGCTGAGGTTCAGCGTCCAGCCGTTGATCGTGGCCGAAACCACGACCGCGATCGCCAGGGCGAGCGCGGTCACGCTCCAGGTCACCAGCGGGCGCCGGTTGATCAGCTTGCCGTAGACGACCGACAGGATCAGGCTGATCGAAAAGCCGGTGACGGTCGCGATCAGCGTCAGCACCATCTTCTCGGGCATGCCGTTGGCGATGTTGGCCGTGGCGCGCAGCAGCGCCGCGCCGCCCCAGCCGAGGAGCTGCAGGCGCCAGAAGGCGCGATTCTTGTCGGCGAAGAACGGTGCCGGGGTAAACGGCAGCATCGCCATCGAGCCGCCTTTCGCAGGGTCGATGGTCTGCGGAGGGGCGTCGTTGGCCGATCGGCGGGTGAAGCGCAGCGGCATGGTCAGGACTGGCGGGCCGCCTCGATGGCTTCACCGATCGCCGCGCGACCGACGGCACCGTTGAGAGTCCGATCGCCGATGACCCACCCGGGGGTGCCCGAAATGCCGAGCTGGGCGGCCATCGCCGCATTGGCGTGGAGCTGGCTGTCCAGGGCGCCGGTGGCGATGACGCGCCGCGCCAGGGCGAGGTCGACGCCGGCCTCCTGGGCAGCCGCCTCGATCGCCTCGTCGGTCGGCGGACCGAGCCGGAACATCGCCGCGTGGAACTGCGCGTAGCGGCCCTGCTGCGCGGCGGCCAGCGCCATCCGCGCGGCGTCGACGCTTTCGCGCGACAGGATCGGGTACTCGCGCATCACCACCTTGAGGTCGGGGTTGGCTGCGATCAGCGCATCGACGTCGGCCACGCTCTGGCGGCAGAAGCTGCAGGCATAGTCGGTGAATTCGACCAGCGTCACCGAGCCGGCCGGATTGCCGAGCACGGCACCCGGGAACGGGGCCTCGAGTTCGGCGCGGAGCGGTTCGATGCGGGCCAGCTGCTCGCGCTGCTGGAGGACCTCCATCGCCTCGGGCAGGACTTCGGGGTTGGCCAGCAGGTAAGCGCGCGTCGCCCGGTCGCCGAGGCCGCTGACGTCCCACAGCGCCGAGCCGGCGAAGCCGGCCGAGAGCGCGATCACCACGGTGAGGAGCCAGCGCATGCCGCCCGGCCTAATTGCGGTCGCGGGTTCGTTCAAGCTCGGCCCGGGCCTGCAGCGCCACGTCCTGGGCGCGAATCCAGTCGGGCGAGCCGGCCGGGAGTGCCCGCTCGGCGGACTCGGCGTTGAACAGCGCTTCGCGCGGGCGGCCCGACATGATCTGCTGCTCGGCGCTGGCGAGCTGGGCGCGGGGAATGTCGCCACGCGCGCCATAGACCACCCCGAGCTGGTACCAGGCCGCGGGGTTCTCGCGGTCGCGCCCGACGGCCGCCTTGAGCACCTGCTCCGCCTCGGCGAGGTGCGTGTTGTCTTCGGTCGCCATCAGCGCGTGCGCGAACAGGCTGGCGATCAGCGGGTTGTTGCCGGTCAGGGTCGTCGCCCGACGGAGCGGCTCGAGCGCCTCGCGGGGCTTGCCCGATTCAAGCAGGATCTGGCCCTTGAGCTCGAGGAAATAGGGATCGTCCGGAGCCGTCGCGAGCAGCGCGTCGGCCTCGGCTAGCGCTTCGTCGAGCCGCGATTCCTTGTGATAGGCGTAGGCCCGCGCGTAGCGCGCCGGCACGCTGGTTACGTATTCGGGATAGGCTGTCAGCGTGTCCCGCGGCGTCGCGAGGTAACCGTAGAGCTTCGCCTTGATGCGCAGGAAAAGCTCCTGCTGGCGGGCGTCGGGGGCCCGGTCCCACGCCGGATCGGCGCGGTAGTCGGCCTCCAGCCGCGAGATGCGATCGCCCGACAGCGGGTGGCTGCGGGCATAAGTCTGTTCGTCGTCCTGGCTGTAGCCGTAGCGGAACTCCAGGTTCTGCAGCTTCTGGAAGAACGCGATCGAGCCCTTGCCGGTGATCCCCGCCTTGGAGAGGAACTGCACGCCGGCCGCGTCCGCGCTCGCTTCCTGGTCGCGCCGGAACGACAGGAACGTGCCCATCGCGGCCTGCTGGCCGAGCGCCATCGCCGCCATGCCGGCGTCGCCCGCGCCGGCCAGCATCGCGCCGACCGCCGCGAGCATCGACAGCAGCTGGACCTTGGTCGCCTTGCCCGCGCCTTCGTAAATGCTGATCGCGTGTCCGCCGGTGATGTGGCCGAGCTCATGGGCGAGTACGCCCTGGACCTCGTTCGCCGTGTCGGCCGCGTTGATCAGGCCCGAATGGATGTAGATCCTCTGTCCGGTGGCGACGAAGGCGTTGATCGACGGGTCTTGCACGAGCACGACTTCGACCGCCCCCGGCTGCAGCCCGGCGGCTTCGGCGAGCGGCGCCACCATCTCGCGCAGCAGCGCTTCGGTCTCCGCATCGCGCAGAATCGCCTGCGCGGCCGCCGGCTGGGCGACAAGGCCCAACAGGGCGGCAAAGGCGAGCAGCCGGGCAAACACTCGGGCGACGGGTCGCATCGCCCCCTCGCTAGCGCATTGCCGCCTGAACGGGAACTGAAGAGTCCGTGACGGGGTCGGGCGAGCGGAGCGCTCTTAGCCGAGCAGGCGTCGCGCGGCGCGCTCGACCAGGGCCACGTCGTCGGGCACCTCGCCGAGCATGACCACCTCACCCTCGTCGGTGCGGCGGATCATCACCAGGGCGAACTCGCTGCCATCCGCGGCGAGCGCGTCGAACCTCTGCGGCGGCAGGGCGCGGAGCTTGCGGGCGAGCGCGTGCCGCGGCGCGTCGGCAGGTTCGACCGCCTTGCCAGCCTCTTCGCGCCGCAGACGGCGTTCGGCCTTGACGACGCCCTTGAGGCCGCCTTCGGCCTGGCACAGGTATTCCGACAGCGCGCCGCGCGGCAGCCCGAGCCGATGGGCATGGGTCAGCGCAGCCGCGTACTCGGTCAGGCGGGTCTTGTCGTAGTCGGCCCCGAACACGAGCTTGACCACCGGGGTCATCGGCGCTCGGTCCTGCACCGTCAGCCCCGAATCGACGAGCAGCTCGTCGAACTCGGTCGGCTGCTCGGCAGCCGCGAGCGAGAAGTCGTAGGCCCGGCCGATTGCCTCGTAGAGCGCTTCGCGGGTGCGTTCCTCGCTGCCGCGCGCGGCGACCGCCATTTCGCGCGCCGCCGCGAGCCAGTCGCCGAGTTCCATCTCGGACGGGTCGATTTCCGGCAGCGCGATTTCGTGTCCATGCTCGCTGCCGTCGATTCCGCCGTCGGCCGCTGTGAGCTCGGCTTCGCTCGGCCAGGCCGCGGGCGTGGCCGGCTCGGGCGCCGCGACGTCGCTCTCATGCAGATCGAGGGGCGGCAGATCGGGCGCATCGACGAGCGCTTCGGCCGGGTCGACGTGGGCCGGTTCGCCTGCATCTTCTTCCGGCATTTCGGTGTCGTCGGCTTCCGCCTCGGCCAGGTGCTCTTCGGTCAGCTCGAACTCGGAATCGTCCTCGACCGTGTCCTCGAAGGTATCGTCGTAGCTGACCGAGGGCGGGTCATCGCTCAGCTCGGCCTCCTTGGGCGAGAGCTGCAGCGGCATCTTCAGCAACGAGCCGAACCGCGGTTCTTCGTCGTCATCCTCGTCGTCGTCCTCGAGGCCGAACGACGGCAGCGGCAGACCATCGCCGTCCACTTCAGCGGAACCGGACGGCGCCTCGCCAAGCTCATCGAAGGCGTAGTCTGCGGCCACGGCCTCGTTATCGCCGCCTTCGGCCAGGTCGTTCGCCGCCGCGCCGCCCGGGCCGTCGGCCCAGTCGGTCAGCGGGCCGTCGGCCTCGAAGCCGGGGGCCGTCTCGAGCTTGGGCTCGAGCGCCTGGTCGATCTCCAGCAGCAGCTCGTCCGAAGCTTGGGCGTCGGCCAGTTCCTTCCAGTTGATCACGCCGTAAATGAAGTCGATCGTGTCGTCGTCGCTCGAGTAAGGCAGGAGAATGCCACGGTAGGCGATCGTCTTGCTGCGCTGGTTGACGAACTCGGCCTCGAACCCGATCGGCGCCTGGTTGGCGATGATCTGCATGTAGTGATCGGTGATGCGGCTGAGCAGCGAACGGCTGGGCACGTCGGCCAGCGTGTTGAGCTCCTCGTCGATGTCGCACTCGGCGGCCAGCCGGTCGCCGAGAAAGGCGATGCCGGGGTCCTCGATTCCCGAGGAGAAGTCGAGCAGCACGCTGTAGGGGCCGAAGTCGGGCAGGTTGTCGGGCTCGAGATCCTCGATCGACGGATAGTTGCGGTCGCCGAGCAGGCTCGCCCAGTGGTTGTAGGCGCGCACCTGCATGCGCCGTTCGTCCTGGCCAATCGCGGCGGGAGGGACCTCGCGGCCGTTCTCCTCGTCGGCCGGGTCGTAACCGTCCGTTTCGGCAAGCGATCCGAAATTGCCGCGCATCGTGTCCATGCGATTGGGCCCTTCAAGGTGTTCTCGCCTGGGCTTATCGGCGCAACATAGTAAATTAACCGTAAAGTTGTGCGGGGGCGAACGGCTTGGCCGGGTCGCCTGCCGATGCCGCGAGACCGTGGCGGCGCATCGTCGTGGCGGTCATCCCGTCCGGCGGGCCGCGAGCCCGTGGTCGGTGCCGCACAGGCGATCCCACCAGCGGAAGTAGAGGCCATAGTTGCAGCGATAGGCGTCGTGATGTCGCTGGTGATGGCTGGCGGTGATCAGCCAGCTTCCGGCGGGGGAGTGCACGAACGCGCGGGGAAACATTTCCCAGCCCATGTGATTGGTGACCCCCATCACGGTCATCACCGCCAGCACCAGCCCGAGCATCGCGGCGTGGATCGGCACGAGGAAGACCAGCACCGGGATGACCACGGCGCCGGTCAGCGCCTCGAGCGGATGGAAGCTCATCGCCGCCCAGGCGGTGGGCGGGCGGCTGGCGTGGTGCACGGCGTGCGCGACACGGAACCAGGCCGGGCGGTGCAGCAGCCGGTGGGTCCAGTAGAACCAGGTGTCGTGCAGCCCGAGGTAGATCAGCACCGACAGCGGCAGGTACCACAGCGGGTAGGCGGTGAATTCGGTGTAGACCCGCGTCCAGGCGTGCTGCTGCCACCCCCAGGCGACGAGACCCGCCGGCGCTCCGTAGACCACCGCCGAGCCGAGCGACCAGCCGATTTCGCGCCGGATCTGCGGCCGCAGCCCGTTATATAGGTCCGGACGCAGCCGGGCCGTTACCCACGCAAAGAGCCCGCTCGTCGCGAGGTAGCGCACCGCAACGATCGCGCTCATCGCCAGCATCGAAAGGAACACGGCCCACGCCATCATGGCCGCTTATGCCGCTTGCCGCGGCGCGCCGCCAGCGGTTCAGCCGTGCGCCTGCCCCCACGCCGAACACCACGGATCGAGTCCGACGAGCTGGCGCCGGAGCGCCGCCCGCGCGAGCCGCTCGGTCTCGACCTTGCGCCGGGCCGCGGCCAGCGGGCGGCTCGGCGCCGGGCGCACGATCTCGGCATCGTACTCGTCGGCCACGATCACCCCGCAGCACTCGGGGCGGAAGCCCGGCCCTTCGAGACAGGCCCGATCGAGCTCGGGGGGCAGGCCCCAGTAGAACCGGTCGCAGAACTCGAGATAGTCGGGCCACTTGCCGTCGCCGAGGAGGTCGGCGCGGGCGGTCTTGATCTCGACGATCACGATTCGGCCCTTGGGATCGATTCCCATCAGGTCGGCCCGTCGACCGTTGCGCAGCGGCATCTCGGCGAGCGCCCAGATGTCGTTCCGGGCCAGCAGCCGGCAGATGCCGCGGGCCACGGCGAGAGCTCGCCGGGAGTCGTCGGGAAGGGGAATATCCGGTGCCGGGCTCGCCATCGCCGCTCGGTGGAACAGATGCGGAACGAAGTCAATTGCGCATTGGTGGCTCGGCGCCGCGCGGAAATGTCAAAACATCGAGCATTCGTGAAATTTGCCTAGTTGCGGTTGCAACATTGTTTCCCTAATCTTCGGTAACCTTCGGATTTCCCGTAGATTTCCGGCGTGTTGCGATTTGGTTACAGTCGCAACACATAGTTGTTGCCCATGCAACCAAAGACTTTGCTGCGGGTGCGAGGTTCGGGCAGGAACGCGCATCCATCTCCGGTCGGCCTGTGGCGATCGGCCCGAATCAGTGGGCCACGTTGACCTCACCAGCTGGATTACGGGTGGATGTGGCGCTTAGCGGCGCCCCATTGCGAAAAGGGACTGCAATGCAAAAATCTACTCTGACTGCCCTTCGGGCAGGCGTAGCGCCGTTTGCGCTCGCCGTGGCTTTTGCGGGGGCACCGGCCTTCGCCCAGGTGACCGAGACTCCGGCGCCTGTGACCACTGTTTCGGCGGAAGACCTCGAGGACGACAGCTCCGAAGACGTCATTCTCGTCACCGGCACGCTGTTCAGCCGCACCGACACGGAAACCCCGTCGCCGGTCACCGTGCTGTCGTCGGAAACGATGGCCGAGCGCGGCATCAACACGGTCGCCGAGGCGATTCAGCGCATTCCGGCCAACAACGCCGGCACCATCCAGCAGGGCTGGAACACCGGCTTCAACTTCGCCTCGGGCGCCAACGCGCCGGCGCTGCGCGGCCTGACCGTGCAGTCGACCCTGTCGATCGCCGACGGCCTGCGGCTTGCACCGTACCCGCTGGCTGACGACGGCCAGCGCAACTTCGTCGACCTCAACACGATCCCGCAGGCGATTGTCGAGCGGATCGAGATCCTGCGCGACGGCGCCTCGTCGACTTACGGCGCCGACGCGATCGCCGGCGTGATCAACGTGATCACCAAGCGCGAAATCCAGGGCCTGCACCTGAACGCCTCGTACGGCATCTCGCAGGAAGGCGACGCCGGCGAGCAGCGGATCGACGCGACCTGGGGTTACGGCGATCTCAACGAGCAGGGGTTCAACTTCTACGTCAGCGGCGAATACCAGAAGCAGGACGCGCTGTGGATGCGCGACCGCGAGTATCCGTTCAACACGGCCGACTGGACCAACATCTGCTCCGACAGCGGCAGCACCTGCATGGCCAACCTGAACTGGAACGGCATCACGCCCGAAAGCGGCTTCTTCAACGCTTTCGTGACCATTCCGGGCGTGACGATGGTGCGTCCGTACCAGGCGAATGGCACGACCACCGCTGGCGGGTACACGTTCCTCAACCAGTCGGCCGGTTGCCGCGGATATGAGTTCATCGATCCGGCGACGATTGTCAGCCAGACGGGATCAACGGCGTTCCCGCAGGGCGTCTGCGAAGTCGACGTCAATCACGAATTCATCATGCTCCAGCCCGAGATCGAGCGCATGGGGCTGTCGGGGCGGTTCACGTTCAACGTGAGCGACCGCGCGCAGGCCTACGCGATGGTCAACTGGTACAACACCAAGACTCACGCGCAGTTCACGCCGCTCGGCTTGAACGGCACGCCGACCCCGCCGAACAACAGCGTCGCTGCCTACAACGTGTGGCTGCCAGACTACATCTGCGCCACCGGCGTCGGCACGCCCGATGGCATGAACACCGGTTGCGACGCCGTCAACGGCACGCTCAACCCGTATAACCCCTATGCCGGCACCGGCCTTCGCACGCGTGCGTTCCTGCGCATGCCGGGCGATCGCGGGCGCACGGTCGACACCGATACTCGCGCGCTGCGCGGCGTGCTCGGGATCGACGGTTCGTTCGGTGACGACTGGAACTACTCGGCCAACTTCACCGCGTCCGAGGTCAGCCTCGAGCGCAACCAGGGCAACTACCTGATCCCGCAGCGGATCATGGACGTCGTTGCGACCGGCGAGTTCAACTTCCTCGATCCGTCGGCCAACACCGAGGAGGTGTGGGACTACATCGCCCCACTGCAGAGCACGACCTCGGTGTCGAAGCTGTGGCAGGTCCAGGCCACCCTGGCGAAGGACCTGTTCGAGCTGCCGGGCGGTCCGCTTCAGGTGGCGGTCGGCGGCTCCTATCGTCAGGAATCGATCGACGCGCCGAGCGGCAACCCGGGCGTCCTGGGCAACCAGTACGAGCGCTACTATTCGGTCAACTCGGTCGGCACCGCGGGCAGCCGCAACGTCTGGTCGGGCTTCTTCGAAATCAGCGCGCCGATCGTCGACAGCTTCGAGCTGAACTTCTCGGGCCGTTACGACGATTACTCGACGGGCCAGTCGAGCTTCTCGCCGAAGGTCGGCGCCAAGTTCGAGCCGATTCGCGGGCTGGCGCTGCGTGGCACCTACTCGCAGGGCTTCCGGATCCCGAGCTTCAACGAGTCGTTCGGGCTGCCGACCACGGGTTACGTGACCCGCACGGTGAACTGCGGAACCTACGGCGCGGCGTTCTGCGCCGCGCACGGCAACAACGCTTATGCCACGGGTAACTACTCGCTCGGCCTGACCCAGACCGGTAACCCGAATCTGGAGCCGGAAGAGTCCGAGGCGTTCACCGCCGGCATCATCGTCGAGCCGATCCGCAACGTCAGCTTCACGGTCGACTTCTGGCACATCAAGGTCGAAAACCTGATCAGCGCTGCAGCGACTGACACCTCGGCGATCGAGGCGGCCTACTACCAGAACAACGGCGTGGTGAACATTCCGGGCATCGTCGTGCTTCCGGGCCAGCCGGACCCGGCGTTCCCGAACGCCCTGCCGGTGCTGGGTTTCATCCAGTCGTCGTTCGTCAACCAGGACTCGCAGACCGTGTCGGGTCTCGACTTCGGCGTGAACGCCACGTTCGAGGTGACCCCGGATATCACCTTCCGTACGGTGGCGGACGCGTCCTGGCTGATGAAGTACCAGCTGCGGACCGACGCGGGTGACGTGCTCAACTACGAAGGCACGCTGAGCCCCTGCAACATCACGTCGTGCTCGGGTGCTCCCGAGTGGCGCGCGAGCTGGCAGAACTCGGTCGACTTCGGTGACACGACGCTGTCGCTGACCGCGTACTACACCGGCGGCTACGACACCGCGTCGATCGACTTCGGCGGTATCGAGGGTGACTGCCAGTTCAACGCCGAGAACCACGCGTCGACCTTGATCTTCGAGGACGGCGTGACCCCGGTGAACTGCACCCAGCCGGCGCAGTGGAACGTCGACTTCAACGCGCGTCACACGATCAACGATCAGTTCACGATCTACCTCGACGTCCTGAACGTGTTCGACATCGACCCGCGGTTCGACCCGTCGGCGGCCTACGGCCTGTTCGGCTTCAACCCCGCCTGGGGTGGTCCGAACATCATGGGTCGGTACTTCCGCCTCGGCGCGAAGGTCGACTTCTAGCACACGGATCCTGGCGGCCCGGTGATATCACAGGGTCATCGGGGCGGGGGGGAGGGGGCGGGAGCCGAATGGCTTCCGCCCTTCACCGTCCCGACCGGAGGACGAAGCGAAGGGCGGTGGCCACGCGGCCGCCGCCCTTCGTGCGTTTCAGGATCGGAAA
>JAEZES010000250.1 GCA_023432995.1 Pseudomonadota bacterium | reverse complement strand
GTGCGCTTTCGTCGACCCAGCCGCCGCCGGTATCGCCGTAGACGCCGGTCGATGACAGGTATCCCAGACAGCAGCGGCCGAGCGCGTCGCCGTAGCGCGCGAGCACCGGGTCGCCGGTTTCGCACGGCGGGACCGACGAGAGCACGTGGCTTGCGCTGGCCAGCGCGGCGCCCACGCCCGCTTCGTCGTCGAACGCCAGGTCGCCTTCGCGCCCGGTCGCCGTGACGCGCCAGCCGCGCGCTTCGGCCCGCTCGCGAATGCGCTTCGCCGAGTAGCCGAGCCCGAAGATGAACAGATGCGCCATGCGCGCGTTCTACCGGCTGGACGGCTCGGCGAAAGCGCCTAGGAGGTCTTGCATGGATATCGCCCGCACTCCCTCGACTCCCGATGGCAACCCCGAGATGGCCGATGCCGCGCCCGAGCCCAAGGAGCCGTTGCTGATCCGCCGCGAGGATTATGCGCCGTTTCCCTGGCTGGTGCCGGAAATCGCGCTGGAATTCGACCTCGGGCTCGAGCGCACCCGCGTCCGCTCGACACTGACCGTGCAGCGCAACGCGCGCGCGCCCGCGGCGTCGATGATCCGCCTCAACGGCGACGGGATCGTGCCGCTCGAGGTCGTCGTCGACGGGCAGGCGGTCAACTCGTGGAGCCTCGACGGCGACGACCTGATCGTGCCGCTCTCGGGCGACACGCATCAGATCGAGGTTGCCACCGAGATCGATCCGTCGAGCAACACCCAGCTGATGGGGCTCTACGCGTCGAACGGCATGCTGTGCACGCAATGCGAGGCCGAAGGCTTCCGCCGGATCACCTTCTTTCCCGACCGGCCCGACGTGCTGTCGACCTATCGCGTTCGCCTCAACGGGCCCAAGGCGCAGTTCCCGGTCCTGCTGTGCAACGGCAACCTCGAGGCCGAGGGCGAAGGCCCCGAGGGCATGCACTGGGCCGAATGGCACGATCCCTGGCCCAAGCCGAGCTACCTGTTCGCGCTGGTGGCCGGCGACCTCGTCGCCAACCGCGACCGCTTCACCACGATGTCGGGGCGCGAAGTCGACCTCGCGATCTGGGTGCGCGAGCCGGACCTGCCGCGGACCCAGCACGCGATGGATTCGCTGAAGCGCGCGATGACGTGGGACGAGGACACCTTCGGCCGGGAGTACGATCTCGACACCTTCAACATCGTCGCCGTGTCTGACTTCAACATGGGCGCGATGGAGAACAAGGGCCTCAACATCTTCAACACCAAGTACGTTCTCGCCGACCCCGAGACGGCCACCGACGGCGACTACGACGCGGTCGAGGGTGTGATCGCGCACGAGTACTTCCACAACTGGTCGGGCAACCGCGTCACCTGCCGCGACTGGTTCCAGCTCAGCCTCAAGGAAGGCTTCACCGTGCTGCGCGACCAGCTGTTCAGCCAGGACATGGGCTCGGCGGCGGTCAAGCGGATCGAGGACGTGCGCGTGCTCCGCGCGGTGCAGTTCCCCGAGGACTCGGGGCCGCTGGCGCACCCGATCCGGCCCGACAGCTATCGCGAGATCTCGAACTTCTACACCTCGACCGTCTACAACAAGGGCGCCGAGGTCATCCGCATGATGCGCACGATGGCCGGTCCCGAGCGCTTCCGCGCCGGCTGCGATCTCTACTTCGAGCGCCACGACGGCCAGGCGGCCACCTGCGAGGACTTCATCCGCGCGATCGAGGACGGGGCCGGGCTCGATCTCGGCCAGTTCCGCCTGTGGTACGAGCAGGCGGGCACGCCCAAGGTGACCGTTGCTGTCGAACACGATGGTGACACGGCGACCGTCCACTTCCGGCAGGATGTTCCGGCAACGCCGGGGCAGCCGGGCAAGGAGCCGATGCCGATCCCGCTGCGGCTGGCGCTGTTCGACAGGGATTCGGGCCGGCACGGGGGCGAGCGGCTGTTCACGCTCGAGCAGGCCCAGGCGAGCCTGGGCGTCGCGGGGTTCGCCAGGCCGCCGGTGCTGTCGATCAACCGCGGGTTCTCGGCCCCGGTGGCGATCGAGCGCGAGGTTCCGCTCGACGACCTGGTGTTCCTCGCCGCGCACGACGACGATCCGTTCGCCCGCTACGAGGCGATGCAGGACCTGATCGTCGGCCACTTGCGCGACGCTGCCGGCGGCGCGCGCGGGGAGCGCGACCGCACGGCCGGGCGCGAGGCGATTCGCACCGCGTTCGCCGCGGTTCTCGCCGACGATGCGCTCGACGACCTGATGCGCGGCGAGCTGCTGATCCTCCCCGGCCATTCGTACCTCGCCGAGCAGATGCCGGTCGCCGACCCGGGCGCGATCCATGCCGAGCGCGAAGGGCTCAAGGCCTGGCTCGGCGCGACGCTCGAAAGCGAGCTGGCCGCGCTGCACGCGCGGGCCTGCCGCGTGAACTACAGCCTCGACGCCGCGGCGCGCGGCGCGCGCAAGCTCAAGACCCAGGCGCTGGTATACCTCGCCGCCGGCGTACCGGGGCGCGCGGCCGAGATGGCCGCGGCGCAGTACCAGCAGGCCGACAACATGACCGACCGCCAGGGCGCGCTGATGGTCCTGGCCGGGCTCGACACGCCCGAACGAACGCACAAGCTGCTCGATTTCTACAACCGCTACCGCGACAACCCGCTGGCGATCGACAAGTGGTTCGCGCTGCAGGCGCAGTCGCTGCATTCGAGCGTGCTCGAGCACGTCAAGTCGCTGGCACGGCATCCGGACTTCACGCTCAGGAACCCCAACCGGGTGCGCTCGCTGTACATGGCCTTCACCGGGGCGCCGCAGGGCTTTCACGCCGAGAGCGGCGAGGGCTACCGCCTGATCGCCGACCTCATTCTCGCGCTCGACCCGATCAATCCGCAGACCGCGGCGCGCTTCGTGCCCTCGCTCGGCCGCTGGCGGCGGACCGAGCCGGTGCGCGCGGCGCTGATGCGCGCCGAGCTCGAGCGGATCGCCGCGGCCCCCAAGCTGAGCCGCGACACTTACGAACAGGTGACGCGCAGCCTTGGCTGAGGGCGTCGAGGTCATCCGCTCCGCGGCGCTGAACGGTCTCGCGCATGGCTTCCTCGGTCGCCGCGGCGGCGTCTCACAAGGCACGATCGTCGGGCTCAACGTCGGGCACGGAGCTGAGGACGACAGCGAGGCGGTGGCCGAGAACCGCCGCCGCGCGGTCGCCGCCGTGCTGCCCGGCGCGCGCCTGGCGACGGTCTACCAGGTCCATTCGCCCGACGCGGTCGAGGTGCGCGAACCGTGGCCCCACGACGAGCGCCCGCGGGCCGACGCGATGGTCACCGCGCGTCCCGGCCTGCTGCTCGGCGTGGTCACCGCCGACTGCGCTCCGGTGCTGCTCGCCGACGCGGAGGCCGGGGTGATCGGCGCCGCGCACGCCGGCTGGCGCGGCGCGCATGGCGGCGTGCTCGAGAACACCGTCGCGGCGATGGAACGGCTCGGGGCTCGTGCCGGCCGCATCGCTGCGGCGATCGGCCCCGCGATCGCCCAGCCGAGCTACGAGGTCGACAGCCGCTTCCGCGACAACTTCACAGCCGGGGATGAACAATACTTTGCGCCCGGCCGCGAGGGGCGCTGGCAGTTCGATCTCGAAGGCTACGCCGCCGCTCGCCTGCGCGCGGCGGGTGTTGCCACGGTCGACGCGCTCGGCCTCGATACTTATGCCGACGAGACCCGCTTCTTTTCCTACCGCCGGGCGACGCATCGCGGCGAGCCGACCTACGGGCGCCAATTCTCGCTGATCGGGCTGGCCGGCTGAGCGCCAAATCGGGGGCCAAAATGCCTGTTGGCATGGCCGGTTCCCTCGTCTATCAGCCCGGCCAAGCCGCGCCCCCGGGGGGCCTCGGAATGGACGCGGCGGGTCCAGAATTCTTCGGTTCCGCGTCCGGGCTGCCGCCCACGGGGCCGGCAGGCAAGGCAAGGCAATGGCAACCACCACAGGCACCGCGGATCCCGAAGCGCTGGCCGCCGGGGAAGGCGTGCGACGTCGCGATTTCATCAACATCGCGGCCGTGAGTGCGGCCGGCGTCGGCGGGGTCGCCACGCTGGTCCCGCTGATCAGTCAGATGGCGCCGTCGAAGGACGTTCTCGCCGAATCCACTACCGAGCTCGACATCTCGGCGATCGAGCCGGGCATGGCGGTCAAGGCCGTGTTCCGCAAGCAGCCGGTCTTCGTGCGCAACCTGACGCCGCAGGAAATCGAGGCGGCCAATGCGGTGCCGGCCGGCAGCCTGCGCGATCCGCAGACGCTGGCCGAACGGACCAAGGAAGGTCACGGCAACATTCTCGTCACGATGGGCGTCTGCACCCACCTCGGGTGCGTGCCGCTCGGCGCTTCCGAGGGTGAAAACCGGGGCGAGTTCGGCGGCTATTTCTGCCCGTGCCACGGCTCGCACTACGACACCGCGGGGCGCATCCGCAAAGGGCCGGCACCGGCCAACCTCGAAGTGCCGGACTATGCCTTTACGTCCGACACCACGATCGTGATTGGGCAGGAGTCCGCCTGATGAGCTTCCCCTGGGCCAAGCACTACGAACCCAAGGTGCCACTGATGCGGTACCTCGACGAGAAGTTGCCGCTTCCGCGCCTCGTCTACAACGCCATCGGCGGCGGGTACCCGGTGCCGCGCAACCTCAACTACTGGTGGAACTTCGGCGTGCTCGCCGGCTTCTGCCTGGTGCTGCAGATCGTCACCGGCGTGATCCTGGCGATGCATTATGCGGCCAACGCCGGCGTCGCCTTCGCCTCGGTCGAGCACATCATGCGCGACGTCAACTGGGGCTGGCTGCTGCGCTACGGCCACGCCAACGGCGCGAGCATGTTCTTCGCGGTGATCTACCTGCACATCTTCCGCGGGTTCTACTACGGCTCGTACAAGGCCCCGCGCGAGATGGTCTGGCTGCTCGGCGTGGTCATCTTCCTGCTGCTGATGGCGACCGGCTTCATGGGCTACGTGCTGCCGTGGGGGCAGATGAGCTTCTGGGGCGCCAAGGTCATCACCGGCCTGTTCGGCGCAATCCCGCTGGTCGGCGAGCCGCTGCAGATCTGGCTGCTTGGCGGCTTCGCGCCCGACAACGCCGCGCTCAACCGCTTCTTCTCGCTGCACTACCTCTTGCCGTTCGTGATCGCCGGAGTGGTCATCCTGCACATCTGGGCGCTGCACATCCCCGGCTCTTCGAACCCGACCGGGGTCGAGGTCAAGAGCGAGAGCGACACGGTGCCGTTCCACCCGTACTTCACCGCCAAGGACGGCTTCGGCCTCGGGGTGTTCCTGATCCTGTACTTCGCGCTGGTGTTCTTCGGGCCCAACCTGCTCGGCCACCCCGACAACTACATCGAGGCCAACCCGATGGCGACGCCGGCGCACATCGTGCCCGAATGGTACTTCTGGCCGTTCTACGCGATCCTGCGCGCGTTCACGCAAGACCTCGTCATCCCGTTCACCTCGGTGGTGATCATCGAGGCGAAGCTGCTCGGCGTCCTGGCGATGTTCGCCTCGATCCTGGTCTGGTTCTTCCTGCCCTGGCTCGACAAGTCGCCGGTGCGCTCGGGTCACTACCGGCCGCTGTTCCGCAAGTTCTTCTGGTTCGGGCTGATCCCGGCGATGGCGGTGCTGTTCTACTGCGGCGGCGCCCCGGCCGAAGAGCCTTACGTGATGCTCAGCCAGATCTTCACCGCCTACTACTTCCTGCACTTCCTCGTGATCCTGCCGCTCGTCTCGATAGTCGAGCGGCCCGAGCCGCTGCCGTTCTCGATCACCGAGGCGGTGCTCGGCTCGGACAACAAGGCGGTGCTGGGCGAAAACACCTCTCCGGCCACCTGAGCGCGCGGGACTAAGGGAAAGACGCAATGATCAGGTTGATCGGTTTCTTTGTCGGGCTCGGCTTCGCCGTCATGGCGCTGTGGGCCCTCGGCTCGGGCGCAAGCGCGGTCATCGGCCAGGGCTACCTGGTCGAGCCGACCGCCGAGCACGAGTTCCACGAGCACCCCAAGGCGCTCGCGCTGGCCAGCGACGGCCCGTTCGGCAAGTGGGACCTGCAGCAGCTCCAGCGCGGCTACCAAGTCTACAAGGAAGTCTGCTCGGCCTGCCACTCGCTCAAGTACGTCGCGATGCGCGACCTTGCGCAGCTCGGCTACACCGAAGCCGAGATCAAGGCAGAGGCCGCCAGCTGGACCGTGCCGGGGGTCGATCCGAACACCGGTGAGACCAACACCCGCGCGGGTACGCCGACCGACTACTTCCCGTCGCCGTTCGCCAACGATATCGCCGCCCGCGCGGCGAACAACAACGCGATCCCGCCGGACCTGTCGCTGATGACCAAGGCGCGGCATGACGGCGCGGCCTACGTCTATTCGCTGTTGACGGGCTACCAGGCGCAGCCGGCCGAGTTGCTGGCGAAGTTCCCCGACGCCAGGACCGGCACCGGCCTGTATTACAATCCGTACTTCCCCAACCTCAACCTGGCGATGGCGCCGCCGCTGACCGATGGCCAGGTGACCTATGCCGACGGCACCGAGGCCACCGTCGATCAGATGGCCAAGGACGTCGCTGCGTTCCTCACCTGGACCGCGGAGCCGACGCTGGTGAAGCGCAAGCAGACCGGCTGGGCGGTGGTCGGTTTCCTGATCTTCGCGACGATCCTCGCCTGGCTAGCCAAGCAGCAGGTCTGGGCCGGCGTGAAGCCCAAGCGGCGCGAGGATTGACCCCGGCCGATATCAAGGCGCTGGTCCGCACGATCCCGGACTTTCCGGCTGCGGGAATCCAGTTCCGCGACATCACCACGCTGATTGCGCATGGACCGGGCTTCGCGGCGACGATCGAGCACCTGGTCGAGCGCGCCGGGCGGACCGGGGCGTCGGCGGTAGCCGGGATCGAGGCGCGCGGGTTCATCTTCGGTGCGGCGATCGCGGCGCGGCTCGGGATCGGCTTCGTTCCGCTGCGCAAGGCCGGCAAGCTGCCGGTCAAGACGATCGGGATCGATTACGCGCTCGAATACGGCTCAGCCCGGATCGAGCTCGATCCGGGCGCGATCCGCCAGGGCGAACGCGTGCTGCTGGTCGACGACCTGATTGCCACCGGCGGGACCGCGCTCGCGGGGGCGCAGCTGCTGCGCCGGGCCGGCGCCACCGTCGAGCACGCGCTGTTCGTGATCGACCTGCCGGATCTGGGCGGAGCCCACGCCTTGCGTGCGGCGGGCGTCGCGGCCGACGCGCTGATCGACTTTCCGGGCCATTGACCGCTCGCGCGGAAAGAATCAGGCCGGCGCGCATTGATCGGCGAGTAGAGGTCGTACCGGGGTCCCATCTGTAGCGATGCAAGATCAGGCTCTGGTCATCGCCCTCGTCGGCCTGCTCGGGATCGGGGCTCAGTGGATCGCCTGGCGGAGCGGCTGGCCGGCCATTGTTCTGATGCTGGCGGCAGGGTTCCTCGCCGGCCCCGTGTTTGGCCTGTTCAATCCGCGCGAGGTGTTCGGCGACCTGCTCGGGCCGATGATCTCGATCGGGGTCGCGTTGATCCTGTTCGAGGGCGGCCTGCAGCTCGATTTCCGCGAGTTGCGCAAATACGGCGAGGGTGTCTGGCGGTTGGTCCTGGTCGGAGCGCCGGTGGGGTGGCTGCTCGGCGCGCTGGCCTGCTACTACATCGCCGGCCTCGTCTGGCCGGTCGCCATCCTGTTCGCCGGTATCCTCGTGGTGACCGGCCCCACGGTGGTGCTGCCGCTGCTTCGCCAGGCCAATATCCAGCCGCGCCCGGCGGCGATTCTTCGCTGGGAAGCGATCGTCAACGATCCCGTCGGCGCGCTCTGCGCCGTGATGGCCTACGAGTATTTCCGGCTGTCGAGCGACGGGACCTCGGTGCTCGCAATCGTGCCACCGCTGATCCTCGCCGCCGTGGCCTCGGCTGCCATCGGCTTTGCCGCGGCAAGGGCCATCGGATGGTCGTTCTCGCGCGGCCTCGTGCCCGAATACCTGAAGGCACCGGTCCTGCTCGTCGCCGTGATCGCGACCTTCGTCGGCTGCAACTTGGTCGAGCACGAAGCGGGCCTGGTGGCCGTGACGGTCATGGGGGTCGCGCTGGCGAACATGCCCGCGGCCAACCTGCGGAGCTTCCACCCGTTCAAGCAGAACGTCGCGACCCTGCTCGTGTCGGGAATCTTCGTCCTTCTCGCGGCCTCGCTCGAGGTGGCCGAGCTGCGCGCATTCGAATGGCGCTTCGGGCTGTTCCTGCTCGCCTTGCTGTTCTTGGTCCGTCCGGCAACGATCCTCGTCAGCCTGCTGTTCAGCGGCATCCCGTGGAAGGAACGGCTGTTCCTCGCCTGGATCGCGCCCCGCGGCATCGTCATGGTCTCTATTTCCGGCCTGTTTGCGCTGCGGCTCGAGGAGATCGGCTTTGCCGACGGCACCATCCTGATCGGGCTCAGCTTCGCCGTCGTGGTCGCGACGATCGTCGCCCATGGCTTCACCATCGACCGGGTCGCGCGCTGGCTCGGCGTGAAAGGCGAGGCGCGGCCGGGTCTGCTGATCGTGGGCTCGACCCCGTGGACGGTGGCGCTGGCCCGACAGGTCCACGAGCTCGGCAACCCGGTGCTGATTGCCGATGCGAGCTGGCGCCGGCTCAAGCTGGCGCGAGAGGCGGGCATTCCCGCCTATCACGGGGAAGTTCTCCACGAAGAGGCCGAGCACGAACTCGATCTCAATCCGTTCCAGGTGCTTGTCGCCGCGACCGACAACGAAGCCTACAACGCCCTGGTGTGCTCGGAGTTCGCGCCGGAGATCGGTTCGGATTCGGTGTACCAGCTCGGCGACGCGGACACCGGCGACGATCCGCGCGCGCTGCCGGCGTCCTTGAGGGGCCAGGCGCTGTTCGCTACCGGTTTCGGGATCGACGACGTCGAGCAGCGCCAGAGCGAGGGCTGGGTCTTCCGCAAGACCAAGCTCTCCGAGCAGTTCAAGCTCGAGGATGTGAAAGCCGCGTTGCCGGACGAGGCGGAGCTCCTGCTCCTGGTGCGGGCGAATGGCCGGATGCGCTTCTTCACGCACGCGGCGACGCCCGAACCGCGGCCGGGGGATACGGTGATCTCGTTCTCGCCACCCCAGGCCAAGCCGGCGTCCGCCGAGAAAGGGCAGCGTGGCCGGGGGCGGGCGCGGACCGCGGCCGCATAGGAGAGAAGGATGTCCGAACGTTCACGGATCGTGATCTTGGCCGCCGTCACCCTGGCACTGCCGTCGTGCGAGCGTGGGGCCAGCGAACCGGGATCCGATCAAGACGCGACGCCCCTGCCCGTTCCCGCCGAGGAGGTCACGCCGTCGATCATTCGCCCCGATGTGCTGCCGCCGGCGGTGGAGGCCGCGCCCGAGCCTCTCGAACTCACCGTCCCGTTCGCGGACGGGGGCCTCGCCCTGAGCGAGGCCGCCGAGCGTGCGCTGGGCGAACTGATCGAATCACCGCAGATCGCGCAGGGCTGGCCCATCGTGCTGCGCGGCCATACCGATTCGGTGGGCCACGACGAGGCCAACCTGCGCGTGTCCGGCCGCCGGGCCGAGGTGGTGGCCGACTGGCTGGCGGAACGGGGCGTGGACCGTTCGCGGATCAAGATCATACCCCTCGGCGAGCAGCGGCCGGTGGCGCCCAACGCGCTGCCCGACGGCACGCCGGACGAGGAGGGGCGGGCGCGCAATCGCCGCGTCACGGTCACGGTCGCTCCGGCCGGGTCGGAGCCGCAAGCCGGCGAAAGGCAAGCCGAAGAGCCGGGCGCGCCGCCAGACGGTTGACGCGGAGCCCGCACAAGTGGCAATCGCCGCGCGGCCCGAGCGGGTATAGCATAGTGGTAATGCACTAGCCTTCCAAGCTAGCTAGACGGGTTCGATTCCCGTTACCCGCTCCAGCCGCCCTTCCCAAGAAATCCCAGATGACCTATAACGCCCGCAGAAACCCTTGGGTTTCGTGAGTTTGTTGGTCCCAGTTTTGCTCTGAACATCTCGCTGCATCTCCCTGTTCACGGGGCCAAAGCGGGGGCCACAGGAAAAA
This sequence comes from Pseudomonadota bacterium, assembly GCA_023432995.1. Lineage (GTDB taxonomy): Bacteria > Pseudomonadota > Alphaproteobacteria > Sphingomonadales > Sphingomonadaceae > Croceibacterium_A. The sequence goes on along the minus strand of JAEZES010000250.1, from coordinate 575 downwards.
TGGACAATTCGAGTGGCCCCCATGTGGGGGCCACTCGGCGGGAAAGGCCCGGATTCATGCCGCTTACAGATGTCGCGATTCGAAACGCAAAGCCCAGGGGAAAGCCCTACAAATTGGGTGACGCACTCGGGCTCTTCCTGCTTGTCCAGCCGTCCGGCGGAAAGCTGTGGCGCCTCAAATATCGCTACGAAGGCCGGGAAAAGAAGCTTGCGATCGGCACCTACCCACAAACCAGCCTCGCAGACGCGCGTAAACGTCGCGACGAGGCAAGAGACCTGCTCTCGCTAGGCAAGGACCCATCGCGCGAAAAGAAGCGCGAGAAGCTACGTGCACAGCTCCAGGCCGAGCATACCTTTAAGGCCATCGCGGAAGAATACTGCACGAAGCGTCGCCGCGACGGCGCGAAGGCCTGGGCGGAAAGCACCGCCACCCGGAGCGAGTATCTGCTTTCGCTGCTCGATGGTTCAATTGGTCAGCTGCCAATTGCCGAGATCGAGCCTGCTGATGTGCTTGTCGCGGTGCGCCGGATCGAGAACAAGGGCAAGCTCGAAAGCGCTCGCCGAACGCTCCAACTC
>JAEZES010000229.1 GCA_023432995.1 Pseudomonadota bacterium | reverse complement strand
TGCCGGTATCGCGGTCGAGCGCGATCAGCCGCCCGTCGAGCGTCGCGAGGTAGAGCTTGTCGCCCCACGCCGCCAGGCCGCGGTTGAACGCGTCCCAGGTCTTGGCCAGCGTCTCGCGCGGCACCTCGGGGTCGTACTGCCACAGCAGCTCCCCGGTCACCGCATCGTAGGCCTTGGCCTTAGACCACGCGGTCGAGACATAGATCTTCCCGTCGATCGCCAGCGGCGTCGCTTCCTGCGTCAGGTTGGTGTCGAGGTCGGCGTACCAGGCGAGCCCGAGCCGGCTCACGCTCGCGCGGTCGATCTGCGACAGCGGGCTCCAGCGCTGCTCGCCGTAGGTGCGCCCGTGCGCCGCCCAGTCGGCCTCGCTTCCCTGCGCCAGCAGCACCGTGTCGACCCGGCCGGCGGCACCCGCGGGCGCGCCGGCGGCCGCGAGCAGGACCAGCGACGCGACCGCCCGCAGCCCGATCCGCCTCACGCGCCGCGGCCCTCGAGCGCCTTGTCCTCGTTGGCCCGCTTGATCACGTACTGGCGGATTGCCTCGATCCGCTCGCGGCTCAGCGAGGGCGAGAAGCTGACCATGCCGTTGTCCTTGAGCGCGCCGTCGTGGACGATCGCCATCCAGGTGTCGCGGTTCTCGAGCGCGGCGCTGCGCCTCAGGTCGGGCAACACGGTCGAGCCGATCGCCGCATCGTTGTGGCACTGGCTGCAGTAGCGGCCGAAGTCGTACGATCCCGAGGCGACCTGGGCCGCGGTGCCGGTGAACGGTGGCGGGTCGAGCGGCCGCCGCTCGAACGCCCGCGCCGGGGGCAGTTCGGCGGTGCCGCCGAGCTTGAACACCAGCAGCCGCGAGATGTTCGGCAGCGGGCCCGACTGCTCGGTCAGGAAGCCGGTCGGCGAAAGCGGGAACACGCCGCCCCATCCGGCCAGCACGGCGACGTACTGCTCGCCGTCGATCGTGTAGGTGATCGGCGGGGCAATGATCCCGGTCTGGGCGAAGAACGACCACAGCTGCTTGCCGTCCTTGGCCGAGTAGGCGACGAAGTTGCCCGCGGCGTTGCCCTGGAACACGAGGCCGCCACCGGTCGACAGCAGGCCGCCGTTCCACGGGCTCGGATGGGGCACCCGCCAGCGCTCGGTCTGGGTCACCGGATCCCATGCGATCAGCGCGCCCTTGGTCGCCGCCGTCGCCGCCGCGCGGGCTGCCGGATCGGCCGGCATCGCCCCGGCCGAGAGGTCGAGGCCGGTGTTCATGCCGCGATCGTGGTCGGGCTGCCAGCCGGCTTCGGGGAAGTACGGGAACGCCGCCTCGATCGCCGGGATGTAGACCAGGCGCTCGCTGGGGTTGAACGCCATCGGGTGCCAGTTGTGGCCGCCGCCGGCGCCGGGCGTGCCGATGAACGGCTGGCCGGTCAGGTCGAAGCGCGCCTCGGGCGGCACGATCGGCCGGCCGGTTTCCATGTCGATCCCGGTGGTCCAGGTCTGCGGCACGTAGTTGTCGGCACTGATCAGCTCGCCGGTCGCGCGGTCGAGCACGTAGAAGTAGCCGTTCTTCGGCGCCTGCATCAGCACCTTGCGCAGCCGTCCGTCGATCTCGAGGTCGGCCAGCATGATGTGCTGGGTCGCGGTGAAGTCCCAGGTTTCGCCCGGCGTCTCCTGGTAGTGCCAGACGTATTCCCCGGTATCCGGCCGGATCGCGACGATCGACGACAGGTAGAGGTTGTCGCCGCCGCCGGGCGAGCGGATCGCCTGGTTCCACGGCGATCCGTTGCCGACGCCGATGTACAGCAGGTCGAGCTCGGGGTCGTAGGCCATCGCGTCCCACACCGTGCCGCCGCCGCCGAGTTTCCAGAACTCGCCGTTCCACGTCGCGCGCGCCTTCTTGAGGTATTCGGGCTCGTCACCGTCCTCGCCCGGCGCGCCGGGGATCGTGTAGAACCGCCAGAGCTGCTCGCCGCTCTCGGCATCGTAAGCGCTGACATAGCCGCGCACGCCGAACTCGGCGCCGCTGTTGCCGATGATCACCTTGCCGTCGATCACCCGCGGCGCGCCGGTGATGGTGTAGGGCTTCGACTGATCGACGGTCACCGTCGACCACGCCTCCTCGCCGGTCTCGCGGTCGAGCGCGATCAGCCGCCCGTCAAGCGTCCCGAAGTAAAGGCGGTCGCCCCACGCCGCCATCCCGCGGTTGACCACGTCGCAGCAGGCCTTGGGCGCGGTTTCGCCCGGCACTTCCGGGTCGTAGGCCCACAAAGGTTCGCCGGTCTTGGCGTCGTAGGCCTTCACCTTGCTCCACGCGGTGGTGATGTAGATCCGGCCGTCGATCACCAGCGGCGTGCCCTCCTGGCCGCGCGCGGTATCGAGGTCGGCGAACCAGGCGAGGCCGAGATCGCCGACGGTCTCGGCGTTGACCTGGTCGAGCGGGCTGTAGCGCTGCTCCGAATAGTCGCGGCCATAGGTCAGCCAGTTGGCGGTATCGGCCGCGGCGTCGACCAGCCGCGCGGCATCGATTTCGCCGTCTTCGCCCCGGTCGCATCCCGCCAGCGCCAGCCCGGCGCACGCGACCATCATCCACATCGAACGCATCTGCATCCCCTCCCAAGGGTCGGGCTCTCAGCCCCAGCGGTTGATTTCCGGCCCCGGCGCGAAGTCGTGCTCGGGCTTGTCGGTCGTTGCGCGGGCCAGCGCCGCCTGCACGCTCGGCCGCGCCTCGACGCGGTCCATCCATGCATTGCACCTCGGCGTAGCGGCGAACGCTTCGGCCTCCAGCTCGCGCATCGAGCGCAACCAGGCTAAGGTCTCGAGGTCGGCCATCGAGAACGCGCCCATCAGCCACTCGCGCCCGTCGCCGAGCTGGGTCTCGATCCGCTGGGCAAACTGCGCGACCTTGGCCTTGCTGTCGGCAACCTTGGCGTCATCGACCACCCCGTCGCGCAACTCCTGCCAGCGCACGCGCAGGTCTTCGCTGACGATCTCGAGGCTCATCCCGTGGAAGTCCTGCCCATTCCATTCGGCGAGCCAGGCCTGCGTATACGCGAGGTTGCCCAGGTAGGCGGCGGCCGGCGCCAGCCGCTCGGTCACCTGGCGGCACCACATGCGCATCTGCCAGCGCGCGTAGGGGTCGGCCGGCTGCAACCCGCAGCCTTGCGCCGTCTCGTCGAGGTACTGGGCGAGAAACACCGCATCGGTCATCGCTTCGCCGTCGACCACCAGGAAGGGGCCCTCGCCTTCGACCGAAAAGTCCGCCGCGACGAAATCCTCGATCCCGAAATGGTTGTACGGGACGGGATCGGTCATCATGCCGCGATCGTGTCCGATCGCGTGACGTTCGCCCGCCCGCAAGTTGGTCCAGAAGCACTCGATCTCCAGGCCACTCTCTTGAAGCGCCGCGAGCACACTGAGCGAAGGCCCGTTCGGCTCGCCGTGATAGAGCACCCCAGCCATCACCCGAACTCCGCCATGATCGCGTTGAACCGGTCGGTGAAGCGGCCTTGCCCGAGCGCCCAGGTCCGCTGTACCGCGGGCCGCCGGTACACGGCCTTAAGCCAGGCCCAGATCTTCGGCGTCTGCTCGGGCCCGCACAACTCCGGATTGCCCACCGGGAGGCCGTAGAGCGAATTGAACAGGTTGATGTCGGCCAGCGAATAGCCATCGCTGGCGACGAATTCGCGCTTGCCCAGCTCGGCCTCGATCAGCGCAACGCCCTGCGCGATCCGCCGCCGGCTCTCGGCCAGCTCGGCCTCGCTGAACTCGGCGAACATCGCCTTGCGCCACGCGGTGCGCCGCTCGGGCAGCGGGATCCGCGCGATCATCGCCTCGCGCTCCTCCTCCGACTTGTGAGCCAGCGAGGGGCCGACGAAGGTGCACCAGCCGATCATCGAGAAGCTCGGCCCGAGCCACTGGTCCATGAACTTCATCCACCAGCGCACGCGCCAGCGGTCGCGCGGGTCGGCGGGCATCAGCGGCGGGCCGTCGAACGCCTCGTCGACGTATTCCATGATCGCGGTGCTCTCTGTCAGCACCTTGTCGCCGTGGCGCATCGCCGGGATCGTCCCCTGGGGGTTGACCGCGAGGTACTCGGGCTTGTGCTGGTCGAACTCGAGCATGTCGATGTAATGGCTGGCGAACGCGACTCCCTTCTCGGCCAGCGCGAGCATTGGCTTGCCCGAGTTGGCATTGGGCTCCCAGTGATAGAGCGTGACTTCGGCCATGTCCTCTCCGGCCCGCGCGACCCGGCAACTTTGTATGCGGGACTTACGGTTTGCGGATCGCGCGGGTCAAGCGCCCTGCTCGTGCGCCTATCGGGGCAATTCTCAGTTGCAGTGCAACATGGGTTCGGCGTATTGAGGCCGCGTCAGTCGAGCGCGAGCCCGCGTTATGACCCTGGCTTCTCAACATTGTTAGCCAGACAGGACATTCCCATGTCGACCAAGCTGCCGTCCCGTGCCGACCACGTCGGCTCCTTCCTCCGTCCGCGATCGGTAATCGAGGCACGCGAGCACAGGGCTGCGGGTAACATCGATTACTCCGAGCTGCGTGCGATCGAGGACGCCGCGATCGCCGAACTCGTCAAGTGGCAGGAGAGCCTCGGGCTCAAGGCCATCACGGACGGCGAGTTCCGCCGCTACTTCTTCCACACCGACTTCCTGCTCCAGCTCGACGGGGTCGAGGAACACGGCGGGATCGCCAAGGCGTTCCAGAACGCCGCCGGCAAGGACGTCCACTTCGCTCCGCCGAAGATGGTCGTCTCGGGCAAGATCCGGCACGTCAAGCCGATCCAGCTGGCCGACTTCAACTACCTCAAGGGCCTCGTCAGCGAGACGCCCAAGGTCGCGATCCCGAGCCCGACGATGCTGCACTTCCGCGCCGGTCGCGCCGGCATTCCCGAGGACGTCTACCCCACGATGGAGGAATTCTACGCCGACGTCGCCTCCGCCTACCGCGCCGAGGTCGACAGCCTCGCCGCCGCCGGCTGCCGCTACATCCAGATGGACGACACCAACCTCGCCTACCTGTGCGACGACAGCCACCGCGCCGACGCCGCCGCGCGCGGGGTCGATCCGAACGAGACGCCGCGCGCCTATGCCCGGCTGATCAACGAGAGCTTCGCCTCGGCCCCGGCCGACATGATCAAGGCGATCCACCTGTGCCGCGGCAACTTCCGCTCGAGCTGGGCGGCCGAGGGCGGCTACGAGCCGGTCGCCGAGATCATGTTCAACGAACTCGAGATCGACGCCTTCTTCCTCGAATACGACGATCCGCGCTCGGGTGACTTCGCCCCGCTGCGGTTCCTGCCCAAGGGCAAGACCGTGGTGCTCGGCCTCGTCACCACCAAGCTTGGCGAGCTCGAGAGCAAGGATGACATCAAGCGGCGGATCGACGAGGCGTCGAAGTTCGCCGACATCGACCAGCTCGCGCTGTCGCCGCAGTGCGGCTTCGCCTCGACCGTCCACGGCAACGACATCACCACCGAACAGCAGGCGGCCAAGATCCGCCTGGTGGTCGAGGTGGCCGAGGAAGTCTGGGGCTCCGTCCCGGCGATGGCGGACTAGAATACGGCGGAAGGTCCCGAAC
>JAEZES010000158.1 GCA_023432995.1 Pseudomonadota bacterium | reverse complement strand
CGCCAGCAGCTCCTCGACCGTCATCTTGCCGCTGGCGAACATCTCGCCGTTGAGGAAGGTCGCCGGCACCGCCATCACGCCGCGCGCGTCGACTTCCTGCTGGAACGCGCCGCCCTCGATCAGCGTCGCGGTGATCCGCGGGTTGTTGAGCGCCATCAGCGTCAGCGCCTGCACCACGTCGGGGCAGTTGTGGCACGACAGCGAGAAATACATTTCGAAATTGAAGTCTGCTTCGAGGTTCTCGATCTGCCGCAGCACGTCGTCGGACACCTTGGGCGGATGGCCGCCGGCCCACAGCAGCGCCAGCACCAGGCTGGTAAACTCGTGGCCCATCGGCAGCCCGGCGAAGCGGACCCACTTGGCCGGGTCCGAGGCGCGGCGGATGACGAAGCTCGGGCGACGCTCGTTGTCGCCGTCGAAGCTCGCGGTCACCTTGTCGCTGAGCGCGGCGATCTGTTCAAGCAGCTCGCGCGTCTGCGCCGACTTCGCATCGTCGCCGAGCGTGGCGACGAGCTCGACCGGCTCGCGCAGCATGGCGAGGTACTGCTTCAGCTGTTCGGTCATCGTCGCGTCGAGCATCTCGATCTCCTCAATCCGCCCCGATCCTCCCCCGTTTACGGGGGAGGGGGACCACCCGCTGGGTGGTGCAGGGGGGCCCGGCCGCAAGCGTCGTGCGGTGCCCCCTCGGTCAGCGCTTCGCGCCGCCACCTCCCCCGTAAACGGGGGAGGATCGTCAGGAAAATCGGTGGCCCGGGGCGGGGTTTGGGGGAGGATGCCCCGGGCCACCTAGCGACCCGCTATTGCAGGTGCGTCTCGTTGAGGCGTGCGGCCTCAGATCTTGCCGACGAGGTCGAGCGAGGGCGCGAGCGTCTCGCTGCCTTCCTCCCACGCCGCCGGGCATACCTCGCCCGGGTGGTTGCGCACGTACTGCGCGGCGCGGATCTTGCGCACGAGCTCGTTGGCGTTGCGGCCGACGCCCTCGCAGGTGATTTCCATGATCTGGATCACGCCGTCGGGGTCGACCACGAAGGTCGCCCGGTCGGCCAGCCCCGCGTTCTCGCGCAGCACGCCGAAGTTCTTCGACAGCGTGTGCAGCTGGTCGCCGAGGAAGGCGTACTTGAGCTTGCCGATCTTGTCCGAGGTGTCGTGCCACGCCTTGTGGCTGAAGTGCGTGTCGGTCGAGACCGCGTAGACCTCGACGCCGAGCTTCTGCAGCATCTCGTAGTGCTCGCCGAGGTCCTCGAGCTCGGTCGGGCAGACGAAGGTGAAGTCGGCCGGGTAGAAGAAGAACACCGCCCACTTCCCGGCGATGTCCTGCTCGGTGACCTCGAAGAAGTCCTTGCCCGCCTGGAACGCGGTCGCCTTGAACGGCTGGATGGTGCTGCCAATGATACCCATGAGTGATTCTGCCTCCGGTGTTCGACGCGATTGCGTCCTGAATTCCGCGGCCCAGATAGGCATTGACGCAGCGCAAGAAAGCGATTTGATGCGATTGCGAAGATCGAAATAATCGATCACCCGCGCGATACTTTCGAAAACTGCAACAACCGTTGAGTTTTTCTCACCAAACGTGATAGCTCCCTCGCCGGAGCCGCCAGGGGAGGGGCCTCGCCATGACCACGCCGGCCCCGGCCGCCGCACCCGCTGCCGTCAGCCGGTTCCGGCCCTCGTTCTTCTTCTGGATGATCGTGGCGATGTGCCTGTTCGTATTCGCGGGCTTCGGCATCCATTCCTTCGTGCCCGCGCTCCAGGGCAATTTCCCGCCGGCGCCGCCGATCGTGCACTTGCACGGCGTGGTGTTCATCGGCTGGATGCTGCTGCTGCTCATGCAGTCCGCGCTGGTATGCTCCGGCAACGTGAAGCTGCACCGCACGCTCGGCCTGTGGGGCATCGCGCAGGGCACCGCGACCATCCTTATCGGCCTCATGATGCAGCTGGTCGCCTCGGGCCGCGGCCATGCCGCCGGGAGACCGGCCGGGACCGACGGGCTCTACCTCGGCCTGCTCGCCTTCCTCGGCTTTGCCGTGATGTTCACCCTGGCGATCCGCAACCGGACGCGGCCGGAGATTCACCGGCGCATGATCCTTTTCGCCATGCTGCCGGTCATCCCGCCCGGCGTGAACCGCTTCTGGGCCAACGCGCTCGGGCTCGACGACCCGGTGCCGACGCTCTGGCTCTACTTGACGCTATGGTCGATGGCGGCGGCGATCCTGCTCCACGAGCGGCGCGCCACCGGCCGGATCGGCGGCTATTCATGGTTCGGCGCGGGGTGGATTTTCGTAGAGGGCGCGGTGCACGAGGCGGTGGTGGGCTCGGGGTGGTTCGAGCTGGTTTCGCGGGCGTTGCTAGGGCTGGTCCACTATCGCTAGGGCGCTAGCGCACCGCTGTTGCGCAAACCTGCGGCAGCTTCGGGTGGACTCCCGCCAGACAGCATTCGGCAAAACTGCTCAGAGAACTGCCGATCCGGTCATAGATGGAGACCGAGGAAGGACGCACCGGGAACCGGATTGAACGAGACTGGCTTGGCCTCGACGAAGCCGAGGGCCTCATACAGCTTGCGTGCCGTCACGAACTTCGCCTGCACATCAAGCCTCATCTCGCTGTAACCCACAGCGCGGGCCTCTTCGATCAGACGTTCGGCGAGAGCTCGACCGAGATGCAAGCCTTGAGATCGGGGACGAACATAGAGTCGTTTCATTTCGCAAATTTCGGGAGTGACGTGCCGCATCGCGACGCAGCCCTCGATTTCGCCCTCACGATCTGCCAGCAGCACGCAACCTTTGGGCGAGGTATACTTCCCCGGTAGATCGGCGAACTCGGCTTCGTTGTTTTGATAATCCAGATTCACCGGGGAATTGGCGATAAACTCGCGCCAGATTTCCAGCACCGCCGCCTTATCATCAGGGAAGATCGCGTGCCGGATGATGAATGTCATGGCGTGCCTGCGTGACGCAGAATTCTGGCTGCATTTGGACCGCTACCTGGCGACTTCGAAATGCCCGAGTCGGGTCGTTAACGGGCGTTCTTTATCCGGCCGGCTAGCCGCACTGTGCCCGGTGCAACAGCTTGTGGTCGGCCAGCACCAGCGCCATCATCGCCGCCACCACCGGCGTGCCGCGGATGCCGACACACGGGTCGTGCCGGCCCTTGGTAGCGAGCTCGGTCGCCTCGCCCTCGCGGGTGATCGTGTCCTGCGGGATCAGGATCGAGCTGGTCGGCTTGAACGCCACCCGCACCACGACCGGCTGCCCGGTCGAGATGCCGCCGGCGATCCCGCCCGCATGGTTGGCGGTGAACTCGGGGGATCCATCTGCGCCCGGCCGCATCGGGTCGGCGTTCTGCTCGCCGCGCAGCGCCGCGGCCGCGAATCCGTCGCCGATCTCGACGCCCTTGACCGCGTTGATGCCCATCATCGCGCCGGCGAGGTCGGCGTCGAGCTTGCCGTAAATCGGCGCGCCCCACCCCGCCGGAACGCCCGTCGCAACGCACTCGACCACCGCGCCCAATGACGAGCCGTCCTTGCGCGCCTCGTCGACGAGCTTCTCCCACCGGCTCGCCGCCCAGCTGTCGGGGCAGAAGAACGGGTTCTGCCCGATCTGCGCCGCGTCGAACGCCTCGCGGTCGATCGCGTCGCCGCCGATCTCGCTGACGTAGGCGACGATGCTCACTTCCGGGATCACCAGCCGCGCCACCGCCCCGGCCGCCACCCGCGCCGCGGTCTCGCGCGCCGACGAGCGCCCGCCGCCGCGATAGTCGCGGAACCCGTACTTGGCGTCGTAGGCGTAGTCGGCGTGCCCCGGGCGATAGGCCTTGGCGACCTCGGAATAGTCCTTCGAGCGCTGGTCGGTGTTCTCGATCAGCAGGCTGATCGGGGTGCCGGTGGTCTTCCCCTCGAACGTGCCCGAGAGGATCTTGACCAGGTCCGCCTCGCGCCGCTGGGTGGTGAACTTGCTCGTCCCCGGCTTGCGAGCGTCGAGGAACGGCTGGATCACCTCCTCGCTCAGCGCCAGCCCCGGCGGGCACCCGTCGACCACTGCGCCCAAGGCCGGCCCGTGGCTCTCGCCCCAGGTGGTAAAGCGCAGCACGCGGCCGAAGGTGTTCCAGCTCATGGGCCGCAGCGTGTGGCGGAACTTGCGGCGTGTGTCCACAATCGCCGGCGCTGCGAACCGGCGGTCGACCCGTGCGCTCAGAGCTCGAACAGGAAGCTATCTTCTTCCGTCGGAGGCGGATAGGTGATCGGTTTGTCTCCGAAATGCCGCGCCACCACGCGATCGCGGCGGTCGAGCGGCTCCTCGTCCGGATCGATCTCGTCGGGATAGGTATATTCGGCCTCGAACGTGTCGCCTCGAACGACGTATTCGATCTCCCGCCACCGGTCGTCGGTATCCTGCGCTTCCCACAAGTCGAGCAAGGCCCGGCCGAGGGTATTCAGGTTCGGCGGGCGATACACCACGTGGTCCCCGAGATCCTTGAAGATCGACGGGGCCACTAAGTTCCTGTCGAGCACCGCATAGAGAAGGGTCCCCTCAAGGGGGTAGGCGGTGTCCACCGCAAGGAGGCCGCCGATCTCGCTGAGCAGACGTTCGGTCCTATCGTTTGTCACGGGCTGTCTCCGCCGGCTCGTTGGGGAATTGCCGGCCCTGTAGTTTTCCATCGATCCAATACCATACATTGATCGACGAAGGCCGCTGCGAATTGCCGACGAAGTCCGGCTCGATCTTCACCTCGACACGTTTGCCAGCGCGTAACGCACGGGCCCACTCGTTCTCGAGAGCGCGGTAACCGCTGCGATTGAAGCTGGCATCCTGCGCGAAGTGGTTGAACGCCTCGGTCGGGCCGTCGAACCGGCGCGCGATGTAATGCCCGCCATGGTCGCCCGCGCGTCGATCCGTTCCGCCGGCGGCCGACTGGGCCGAACGGGAACGTGCCTGTCCGCGATTGATCGTCACCGGCCCGGACACGTGCCTCGTGCGTCCGCGGGTGTCGATCAGGTAAGTGTATCCGTTCCGCTCGACCCGCCGCCACTTTTCTTCCGCCGCGCGCTTCGCGATCCTCGGACTGATGCCGGGCTCCACGCGAGCGGACCGCTCGGAAGCCTGAACGGCGGTGGAGCTGCTCCGCCGTGGCTGCGGAGAAGCCCCGTGCGAAGGAGCGTCCCAACTGCCCGAAGCGCCACCGCCGCCCGATCGTCCGCCGCCTCCGGCAAATCCGCCGTATCGTTCCGTCCCGCGGCCGTCGCCACCCCCGCCACGGCCGCCTTGCCCGCCCCCGGATCGTCCGCCGCCGCCCGACGCCGAACGTCGCCGCTCATCGGAGTGGCGAGCGGCGTCGGCGCCCGCCGATCTGCGGCTGTCTGCCCGCCCGACGTACCGCCCCGTTCCGGCGAACGTGAACTGCCCGTTCTCCGGATCGTGCCACGGATTGAACTTGAACTCCGCGGGGGCTGCCTTCAGCCAATTCGGCAGCCTTCCTGTTCGGAGCCAGACGGAAAACGCCCGCCGCTGCGCTTCAGCCCAAATGCCCATGCCGCTCATCCCCCGTCACGGAGCGACCGGAACATTTCAGGAACGAAGTCCTACAAGTCAAGCACGGGCTGATCCGATCCGGACCAAACGGCCTGCGAGCGGCGCCTGACGGCTCATGGCCGGGGATGTTGCCCCGATGGCCCTAGCCAAACCGCGCGCGCTCGGGCAGGAACAAAGCATGATTGCCAAGCTCACGGGGCGGCTCGACGAGAGCGGGGCGGACTGGGCGGTGATCGACGTCGGCGGCGTCGGCTACCTCGTCCACTGCTCGTCGAAGACGCTCGCCGCGCTCGGCATCGCCGGTGACGAAGTCACCGTCTACACCGACCTCCAGGTCAGCGAGAACGACATGCGCCTGCTCGGCTTCGCCCAGGCCGGCGAGCGCGATTGGTTCCGCCTGCTGACCACCGTGCAGGGCGTCGGCAGCAAGGTCGCCCTCGCGATCCTCTCCGCGCTCACCGCCGACGAACTGCAACGCGCCTGCGCCACCGGCGACGCCGCCCAGGTCGCCCGCGCGCAAGGCGTCGGACCGAAACTGGCAGGCCGCATCGTCAACGAGCTCAAGGACAAGGCCGGCGCGCTCCCGGGCGCCCCCGCCGGCATCCCGCTCACCGCCGTCTCCCAGCCCGGCACGGCCAGCGCCGACGCCGTCTCCGCGCTGCAGAACCTCGGCTTCAAGCCCGCCGTGGCGGCGAGCGCCGTCGCCCACGCGACGGCGGAGCTGGGCGAGGGGGCAGGGCTGAACGAACTGGTGCGGGTAGCGCTGAAGAGGGCGGCGGGGTGACAAACAGACTTGCGAGATCGCTCTTGGCATTTGCCGTTGCATCTAGCCTTGCGAGCCCGGCGAGCGCTTGCATTGAAGGCACGGGCAGGCACTGGCTCTTCGCCAAGGTTCCTGATCAACTTCCCGCCGGTCTCGAAGTGCTGAAGGGCAGGGTGGTCGAGGAGAGGGAACGCGGCGTAACGATCGAATTGACCGAGCCTGTGGCGGGACTTCCCGCCGGAACGCAGGTTCGCGTCCAGGCGCTGATATACAATTGCGGGGACGAGTTCAGAACCGATCTCGAGCCGGCCTATGCGCTTGGCCGCTTCTCGATCGTCGACCCCAAGCGCGCGGTTTTCCTCGCCTTGGCATTCCCGCCCGCAGCGCCGAGCCGGGCCTCACGAGAGGAGCTGGAAAGCCATATTGTCGAGCCAGGCATGGTAGAGGATCCATGAACCTCGCCCTCCCCTCCCTCTCCCGCTGGAGCGACCTCACGCTGTTCGGCCTGCGCGCGCTGACCGGCGGGTTCCTGATGCACGAGACGTGGGACAACGTGACCAGCCGCGCGCGGATGGGCGAGTTCGTCGAGTTCCTCGGCCAGCACGGCTTCCCGTTGCCGTGGTTGCTCGCGCCGCTGTCGGTCGCGGTGCAGTTCGGCTGCGGGGCCCTGCTCGTCGCCGGGTTGCTGACGCGCCTCGCGGGCCTGCTGGTGGCGGCGAACTTCACCGGCGCGGTGCTGATGGTCCACTTCGACGAGCCGGTCCGCGGCTGGTGGCCGGCGCTGGTGCTGGTGTTTCTCGGACTCCACTTCGCGACCGCGGGTTCGGGCAAGTTCGGCCTCGACGCCTTTTTCGGAGGGCGCCGGTGAGCGCGGACGATCGCCTCACCGCGCCGGAGCGCCGCTCGGAAGATCAGGACGCCGCCCTGCGCCCCAAGTCGCTCGGCGAGTTCGTCGGGCAGGAGGCGGCGCGCGAGAACCTCAGGGTGTTCATCGAGGCGGCGCGGGCGCGTGGCGAGGCGATGGACCACGTGCTGTTCTTCGGCCCGCCGGGGCTCGGCAAGACCACGCTGGCGCAGATCGTCGCCAAGGAGATGGGCGTCGGTTTTCGGG
>JAEZES010000141.1 GCA_023432995.1 Pseudomonadota bacterium | reverse complement strand
CCTCGGGGTCGGCCTCGCGCAGGCCGAGCGCCTCGGCCAGGCGGGCGGTGACCAGCGCCGCGTAGGGCGGGCCCAGCAGGTGCAGCCGGCGGGCGCGCTCGACCACGGCGGCGCCGTTGCGGGCCAGCTGGCGCTTGCCCATGGCCAGCGCCGGGGCTTCGGCCACCGGCGGGCCGAAGCGGCGGAATGCCCGCCACGCGACCACCGCCGCCGCCATCAGCAGCGCCAGCGTCGCGGCAAGGAACGGCGGAGCGAATGCCAGCGTCAGGAGGTTCTCGCCACGCCCCAGCCCGGCGAGCGTAAGATCGAACACCACCGGCAGGTCGGCGCCTTCGCTCGCCGCCGCGACAATCGCTTGCGCGAGCCGTGCGCGCCCGCGGTCGGACAAGCCGTAGTTGTTCATTAGGTCGGGCTCGGCGACGATGACCACCGGCCAGAGATCGGCGTCGGTGTCGGGCTCCTCCGGATCGCGGTCCGGCATCCCGGCCGCTTCGGCGAGGACCGGATAGGAACCGCGGTCGGAGAGATAGCCGGCGAGCAGGTCACCCCGTTCGTCGGTCACCAGCGGCAGGTAGGACGGAGCGTCGAGCGCGAGGACCTGACCCGGCACGGGAAAGGTTCCCGCAAGACCCAGGCCGTTCCAGCGCCTGCGCTCGCCGACCTCCAGTTTGGCGTCGTCGAGCCCTTCGAGAGCCTCGACCCACCCGGGCGCCGCTGCGCCGCCGAGCACGACCCAGCCGCGAGGCGCCGCGGTGGTGCCCAGCCGCGACGCTTCCATCGCAAACCACTTCGGAAGGATCACCAGCGTCGGACCATAGTAGCGACGCGCACCGATGATGCCGGCGAGACGTTCGCCGTCGGTGAACAGCTGCGGAGTGAGCACCAGGAGCGCCTCGTCCTGCAACCGCGCCTCGTTGCGCGACAGCTCCACCGCATGGCCCTGCGCCTCGAGTAGGCGGGCGAGTCCGGCGAAGCCGTTGAGCCCGTTGGCCGCGGCATGGGCGCCGCCGTCCTGGTCCGTGCGTCCGGTCCAGCCGGCTCCGATCGCGTAGAGGAACAGCAGGAAGGCCAGCCCGCCGACGGCCAGCAGGGCGAGGATCGTGCGCGGCGAAAACGGCGAAGCCGCGCGGCTCATGCGGGCCTCAGGGCGTCGGGCCGAGCCGCGAGCGCGAAATGGGCATAGCCCGCGCGCGCGGCCTGCCAGTCGTCGGCCGTCAGGCGGCGCAGGGCGAACAGGCTGCGCTCGACGCGCTCGGCAATGATCGCGAAGGCGCCGCGCGCGGTTTCGGGCAAGGCGGGCATCACGGCGATCTCGCGTGCGGTGCTCGACGGCTCGAGCAGATCCGGGCGCGCGGCGGCGATCTGACCGACGCTCCGGCGGAGCAGGAGGTGAGTGGCCTCGTCGTAGCGTCCTTCGGCGGCAAGCCGGTCGGCATCCTCGAGCAGCGCCAGCGCCTCGCTCTCGTCCGGCGTCCAATCGGCCGATGAGGAACCCGTCGCTGCCGCCCGGGACCTGCCCCGCTCCCGCGCCAGCGGCGCCAGCACCTGCCACAGCACGAGGGCCAGCACGGCCACACCGAGCCCGGCGAGGATCCACAGCACCGGCTCGGCGGCCGGGCCGAGAAACCGCCCGAGGAACCGCAACACGTCTTCGAGCCAACCCGGAGGCTCCGGCGTTTCGGGCAGGGCGAGCGGGGCAAACTGGATCTGCTCGTCGGCACGCAGCGCCTGCCAGTTGCCGGCGAAGCTGTCGGCCGGAGCGGCCGCGGCACTGTCCCCCGTTCCCCTCGTCACGACGGCGGTGGTGGCACGCGCCGGGGCGAGGCGCAAGGCGGGCTTGCCTGTGGCCGCAGTTGCGGCATGCTGCAGCCATGGGGACTGCGACATGGCCGGCGATCGGCGCCCGATAGAGCCTTCCGAGGAGCGCGTGCGCTCGATCCTGGTCGTCGGCGGCGGCTCGGCGGGGTGGATGGCCGCGACGATGCTGGCGACGGCAATGCCGCGCGGCACCGAAGTGCGGCTGGTCGAGAGCGAGGCGATCGGCACGGTCGGGGTCGGCGAGGCGACGATCCCGCCGATCAAGCAGTTCAACCGGGCGATCGGGCTCGATGAGCGCGCCTTCATGAAGGCGACGATGGGGACGTTCAAGTTCGGCGTCGAGTTCCGCGACTGGGGCTCGCCCGGCGATCGCTACCTGCACCAGTTCGGCCGGGCCGGACGGGAGATCGATCGCCAGGTCCGTCTGCACCACTGGTGGCTGCTCGGGCGGCGGGTCGCCGGGGCCGACTACCCTGCCTGGGAAGACATGTTCATCGCCAAGGCCGCGGCGCGGGCCAATCGCTTCGCGCTGCCCGACCGCAATCCGCAGGTGCCGCTCGGGCGCTACACTTACGCCTACCAGTTCGATGCTCATCTCTACGCCCGGCACCTGCGCACGATCGCCGAGGCGCGCGGCGTCGCTCGAATCGAGGGGCGCATCGCCGCGGCCCAACGAGACTCCGACAGCGGCCATGTCGGCGCGGTCGTGCTCGACGACGGACGCCGGCTCGAGGCCGACCTGTTCGTCGACTGTTCGGGCTTTCGCAGCCTGCTGCTGGGCGGCGAACTCGACGAGCCGTTCGAGGACTGGGGGCAGTGGATCCCGTCGGATCGCGCGCTGGCCGTGCCGAGCGAGCGGCTCCCCGGTCCGCTAACGCCTTATACCCGGGCCACCGCGCATGAGGTCGGCTGGCAGTGGCGCATTCCGCTGCAGCATCGGACCGGCAACGGCCACGTGTTCGCCAGCGCGTTCACCAGCGAGGCCGATGCCGAGCGACGGCTGCTGGCGAACCTCGACGGCAGGCTGCTCGATCCTCCGCGGCTGATCAGGTTCGCCACCGGCATGCGCCGGCGCCACTGGGTCGGCAACGTGGTCGCGGTCGGGCTTGCGGCGGGATTCCTCGAGCCGATCGAATCGACCAGCATCCACTTGGTTCAGACGACGCTCGAGCGGCTCGTCGAGCTGTTCCCGACGCGCCGGATGGACCCGGTCCTGCGCGACCGCTTCAACGCCCTGACCACGCAGGAATGGGTCCGCGTGCGCGACTTCATCATCGCCCACTACCACTTGTGCCGGCGCGACGATTCGGAGTTCTGGCGGGCGATGCAGGCGATGACCGTGCCCGAGAGCCTCGCCGAAGTGCTTGAGCTGTGGCGCGCGCGCGGGGTCCTGGCGATCGACGGGGGGCACCTGTTCCAGCTCGGCAGCTGGAGCTCGGTGCTGATCGGGCAGCATTTCGAACCGCAAGGCGTCCATCCGCTGACGGCAGGCGCCGACCCTCAGGTGATCGCCGCGGAGATCTGCAAGATCGCGGCCGAAGTCGAGCAGGCGGCACAGGCGTTGCCGCCTCACGAAGAGTTCGTCGCCCGTTACTGCCCGGCCGAGCTGGCCGAAGCGGGCTAGCCGCGCTTCATGGCCTGCGGATAGCTGCCGAGCATGCGCAGTTCCTTGCAGTGGAACGCCAATTCCTCGAGCGCGCGGTCGATCGCCGGGTCGCCGGGTGCGCCGACGATGTCGGCATAGAACATCGTCGCCGAGAAGCTGGCGCCTTGCTGGTAGCTCTCGAGCTTGGTCATGTTGACGCCGTTGGTGGCGAAGCCGCCGAGCGCCTTGTAGAGGGCCGCGGGGACGTTCTTCACCTCGAACACGAACGTGGTCATCGCCGGGACCCCGGCGAGCGTCGCCGGGTCGAGCGGCTCGCGGGCGAGCACGACGAAGCGGGTGGTGTTGTCCTTGGCGTCCTCGACGTGATCCTCGGCGATCTCGAGCCCGTACAGGTCGGCGGCCAGCGCCGGAGCGATCGCGCAGGCCAGGGGATCGCCCTGTTCGCGGACCAGCGCCGCCGCCCCCGCCGTATCGGCGTAGGCCAGAGGGACGATCCCGCGCTCGCGCAGGAACAGCCGGGTCTGGCCGAGTGCCTGCGGATGGCTGTAGGCGACGGTGTAAGGCCCCTTGGTCAGCCCCATCGCGGCGTAGGAAATCGGCAGGAAGTGCTCGCCGATGATCGACAGGCCGCTGTCCGGCAGCAGGAAATGGATGTCGGCGACCCGGCCGTGCTGCGAGTTCTCGATCGGGATGATCGCGCTCGCCGCGGCGCCCGAGGCCACGGCGTCGAGTGCGTCCTCGAACGCGAAGCACGGCAGCGGCAACGCGTCGGGTGCCCATTCGAGCGCCGCCCGGTGCGAGTTCGCGCCCGGCGCTCCCTGGAACGCGACCGCGCGCTCGGGCGCTGCGGCGGCGGCTATGCGCATCTCTTCGACCAGCGCGAGGGCGGGGGCGGGGTAGCTGTCCATGCGGCCGTGCGGGTAACGGCGCGGCGGGCGGCGGACAAGTGACTATCGGACTTGCGCGGGCGGACCCTCGACACTAGAGCACCGCGCAAAGCGGAACTCTGGCAGAAATCCTCGCAATGAACGACAACTTCAACACCATCGCCGGCTGGACCTTGGGTGCGGGCATCGTTGCCCTCGGCCTTTCGATCGGCAGCGGGATGTACTTCAACGCCGACAAGCCGCATCGGCCTGAAAAGATGGGATTTCCGATCGAAGGCGTGGTCGAGGAAGGCGCGGCCGACGAGGGCCCGGCGCTGGCGACCCTGCTCGCGACCGGCGACGCCGCCGCGGGCGCGGCGACCTTTGCCAAGTGCACCGCGTGCCACACGATCGAGCAGGGCGGCGCCAACGGCATCGGCCCGAACCTGTTCGGAATCATGGGCAAGCCGATCGGCAAGCATGCCGCCGGTTTCGCCTATTCGAGCGACCTTGCCGGGCATGGCGGCGACTGGACGTTCGAGAACATGGACGTCTGGCTCAAGGCGCCGAAGCAGTTCGCCGCCGGGACCAAGATGACTTTTGCCGGGCTCGGCAACCCGCAGGATCGCGCCAACGTGATGCTCTACATGCTCGAGAACGGCGGCGGCCCGCCGCTGCCCGAGCCTCCGGCGGCAGAACCGGCCGAGGACGCAGCTGCCGGCCCCGAGGGTGAGCCCGGCGCCGAGGCAGCCGGCGCGTCGGCGATGCCCGAGCCGGACGCCGCGGGCAACGCCGCGACCGCCAACGAGTAGCTCCCGCCGGGCTCAGGCCCGGCCCTTGAACCCCAGCGCGATGACGTACCATTAGGACGAGCCCGTGCGGCTCGCCGGGGGGTTGGCGTGGTTGACCGG
>JAEZES010000037.1 GCA_023432995.1 Pseudomonadota bacterium | reverse complement strand
GGGCCGCCGCCGGCGGGGATACCCCTCCGTCGCCGCTTCGCGGCGCCACCTCCCCTTGCAGGGGAGGAGCCTGGGAATGCATGGGGGTCACGGTCGCCGCCAGTCGCGCCCACAGCGCCGCCTCGGCCGCGCTCAGCCCCCGTGGAGGCCTCATCGCCCTGTCACCTTTGGCCGTTCAGCCGGGCGACCGTTCCTTTGGGCAGCAGCACCAGCGCCTGCCCGCGCGCGCTCATCCCGCCGGCGATCGCGCGCGCCTCGGCGCCGGCGCCCCAGAACGAATCGAACCGGTTGGCGCCCTTGATCGCGCCGCCGGTGTCCTGGGCGACCCACAGCCCGTTGACCTCGCGCCGGTCGGTCGACAGCCACACCGGCGCGCCGAGCGGAGTGTACGCCGGGTCCGCCGCGACCGAGCTCTCGCGCCGTACCGGGACCTCGAGCGCGCCGAGCGGACCGTCGCCGGTCAGCTCGCGAAAGAACACCCAGGAGAGGTTCTGCCGCATCAGCTCGCGGCCTTCCGCCGGGTGGTCGCGCAAGTACTGCATGATGCCCTGCATCGAGGTCGGGTACTGCCCGGGTCCGCTGCCGAGCAGACCGCGCTCGCGCATGACCGCGCCGATCGTGACATAGTCACGGCCGTTCTGGCCGGCGTAGCCGATCCGGATCACCTCGCCCTCGGGGGTCACCAGGCGGCCCGAGCCCTGGATCTGCAGGAAGAAGAACTCGACCGGGTCGGCCGCCCAGGCGATCTCCAGCCCGCGCCCGGCGAGCGCCCCGTCCTCGATCTGCGCGCGGTCGTAGTACGGCACGAAGCGGCCCTGCTCGTCGTAGCGGCCGAGCGGGGCGCGGCCGGTGCGCTGCTCGGGCGGAGTCTCGGCCGGCCAGGCGCGGACGAGGTCCGGCGGCAAGCGGTAGACGGGCACCTCGAAGCCCGGGCGGCGCGTGCGCGAGCCGGCGATCTCCGGCTCGTAGTAGCCGGTGACGTGGGTCGTGCCCTCGCCGATCACCGCGGTCTCGAAATGGCTTGCGAAGAACCTCGCGGCGTCGGTCCGCGGCCAGCTCGCCGCGGCGGCACAGGCCGGCTGCCAGTCCTCGGCGCGCGTCAGCCCGCTGGCGTCGGTCCTCCGCAGCAGGCGCGGACAGCTCTCGCCGAACGACGCGAGCGCCGCCGCGGCATCGCCCAGCGCCAGCCCGAGCGAGGCGATCGCAGGACCGGCGCGGACACCGGCGAGGAGTGCGGTTGGCGGGGTCGGGAGAGGGGTCGGCGCGGGCGTGGGCCGTTCGCCCGGCGGAATTGCGCGGCAACTGGCGAGCAGTGCCAGGGCCATCGCGCAGGCGTATCCGGCGCGACGCCCCCGCACAGCGGGCTCAGCCTTCGTCGGTCTCGTCGAGCACCCAGTCGGGCGCGGCGCTGGCCACGTCGCGGGAGAAAGTCCAGACGTCGCGGCTCTCGACCGCATCGTCGAGCGAGCCGGCGACGACATGACCGTCCTTGTCGCGCGTGACCGCGGCGATGTCGGCGAGGAAGCGCACCGCGATGCGCGCGGTCCGGCCCTCGAGGCTCGCTGCCTCCACCGTGGTATCCTCGATCCGGATCAGCCGGTGGTCGAGCGTTTCGCCGGCCGCCGCGCGCGCGTCGATCGCCGCGGCGAAGCTCTGGTAGACGTCATCGTCGCACAGCTGCCTGAGCTCGTCCTTGTCGCCGCGCCAGAAGGCCTCGAGGATCATCGCGTAGGCGGCCTTGGCGCCTTCGAGGAAAGTCAGCAGGTCGAAACGGCGGTCGGCGACGCTGATGTCGCGCAGGCCCTGTTCGATGTCCGGAGCGAAACCGGCCAGGTCGCGGCTCGCCCGCGGCGTCTCGGGCGCGGGCACGGGTGCGGCCGGGCGCGGCGCGACGGCCCCTTCCCCCCGCTCGAACCGAGTCGGCACGGGCTCTTCCTCGTGCTCGGCGCGGCGGCCGAGCACCGAATAGAGCCTGAGCCCGAGAAAGGCGGCGATCAGGGCCAGGATGACGATTTCAATGATCACTTGCGCTGTTTTCCGGTCAACTTCGCCGCTGCGGCGCCGCCCCAGGCGGGATCGCTGCACCGGCTACACTGCAATCGTGCATCAAATAGGTGCCGATTACAAATGAACAACGCCTTTCCCACTGCTCCGCTCCTCGGAATCTGCGCTTTTTGGCGCGCCCGTTGCGGCAACGCCATGGCGGTGCTAGCGCGCGGGCCACACTTTAGACCGCTCCTTATCCGAAAGAAGTAACCAATGGCCGAAGAAGGCGACGTCCTCACCAACCTCGATGCCGACCCCTCGGGCGGCAACGGCGCCGACACCCAGCCGATCGCCGGGATCCTCCAGCAGTACGTCAAGGATCTCTCGGTCGAGAACCCGCGGGCGCCGGAAAGCTTCCAGTGGAACGAGCAGCCGCAGCTCGACGTGCAGTTCAACATCAGCGCGCGCAAGATCAACGAGGAAGTGAGCGAGATCGAGCTCAAGATCGCGGTCAACGCCAAGGCCACGCAGGGCACGGTCTACATCGTCGAGCTGTCGTATTGCGGGCTCGTCGGCATGCGCAACATGTCCGAGGAGCACAAGCACGCGTTCACTTACGCGGAAGCGCCGCGGATCCTGTTCCCGTTCGCCCGCCGGGTGATCGGCGACGCCGTGCGCGACGCCGGGTTCGCGCCGCTGCTGCTCGACCCGATCGACTTCAACGGCATCTACCTCCAGCAGCTCCAGCAGCGGCAGGCCGAGCCCGCCCAGCCGGGGGCGCCCGCGGGCGACGCCTGACGCCGGAGCGGCGCGGAGGGAACGCCGCGTGAGCCTCGTCAGGCACGTCAGCACGATCGGCGGGCTGACCCTGGTCAGCCGCATCGCCGGCATGGCCCGCGAGATGATCTTCGCGCGCGTGCTCGGCGCGAACGCGGTGACCGACGCCTGGTTTCAGGGCTTCATCATTCCCAACGTGTTCCGCCGGCTGTTCGCCGAGGGCGCGTTCTCTGCGGCGTTCGTGCCGATGTTCTCCAAGCGCCTGCACGGAGAAGGCGGGATCGAGTCCGCCCGTTCGTTCAGCGCCGACGTACTGTCGGTGTTCCTGCCGGTGCTGATCGGCCTGGCGGCGCTGTTCGAACTGGCCATGCCCGGCGTGATCTGGCTGCTGGCCGACAAGCCGGCCGACCCCGACGAGCTGGGCCTGTCAGTTGACTTCGCGCGGATCATGTTCCCCTACATCGTCCTCGTCAGCCTGGTCACGCTGTTCACGGGGATGCTCAATTCGGTCTCGCGCTTTGCCCCGGGGGCGAGCTTCCCGATCATCCTCAACCTGGTGCTGATTGCCGCGCTGCTGGTCGGCGAGCGGTGGATCGACGCCGGGGCAACGATCGAGCAGGCCGGCTACCTCCTCGCCTGGGCGGTGACCGCGGCGGGCGTGGTGCAGCTCTTGTGGCTCTACGGCTGGGTGCGGGTCGAAGGCTTCCGCCCGCAGCTGCTGCGCCCGCGCCTGACGCCGGAGGTCAAGCGGCTCGGCATCATCGCCCTGCCGGCGGCGATCGGCGGCGGCGCGTACCAGATCAACACCTTGCTGCAGCTGTACTTCCTCAACCAGCTCGAGACCGGCGCCGTCAGCTACATGAACTACGCCGACCGGCTGAACCAGCTGCCGCTCGGGATCATCGGCATCGCGCTGTCGACCGCGATCCTGCCGACGCTGTCGAAGTTCGTCGGCGGCGCGAACCGCGAAGGCGCCGACCGGGTGCAGAGCGACGCGATCGAGCTGGCGATGCTGCTGACCCTGCCGGCGACGATCGCGCTGGCGATCTGCGGCGTGCCGTTCGTGACGATGATCTTCCAGGGCGGCCGGTTCGTGCTGGCCGACGCCGCCACCACCGGTGCGGTGCTCACGGCGCTGGTCGCCGGCCTGCCCGCCTACGTGCTGGTCAAGGTGCTGGTGCCGAACTTCTATGCGCGGGCCGACACGCGCACGCCGGTCTACGCGGCGTTCGCCGCGCTCACCGTGTTCGTGGCCTTCAACGCGGCGTTCCTGCAGCGGTTCGGCGTGGTCGGCGTAGCGGCGGCGAGCGCCATCGGCGCCTGGCTCAACGCCGCCTACCTGTACGTCGTCCTCGCCGCGCGCGGCTATTACCGTGTGCCCGGCGCCCTGCTGCTGCGGATCGCCCGGCAGCTGGTCGCGGCGGCGGCGATGGGCGCGGCGCTGTGGTACGCGCGCGAGCTGCTGGCGCCATATTATGCGGCCGGGGTGTTCGCCCGGCTGTTCGCGCTGGCGGTGCTCGTGGGCGGCGCGGGGGCGGTCTATTTCGGCGTCGCCTACGCGATCGGGGCGGTCGACCGCGAGCGCCTGGCTCTGCTGCGGCGCCGTCGTGCCGCGGACCAGGCCGGTCCGCCGGCATAGGGCTTTCGCGCGCCGGATATTGTGATATTCGCGCCGCCATGAACCGCTCGGATCCCCTCCTGCGTAAGACGCCTCGCCTGCGGGCGCGCGGCCGGGCGGCCTGGCGATGGCCGGTCGCGCTTTGAACTGAGCGCCGCGCCCGGGCTTTCGGGCGACCTACCCTTTCCCGTTTCGAACAGAGGCCACTTATGCGTGTCGTTTCCGGCATCCAGCCCACCGGCTCCCTTCACCTCGGCAACTACCTCGGCGCGATCCGCAACTGGGTGCGGATGCAGGATGCGATGGCCGAGGGCAGCCAATGCCTGTTCTTCCTCGCCGACCTGCACGCGATCTCGATGCCGCACGACCCGGCGGAACTGCGCTCCGCCACCCTCGAGATGGCCGCCGCGCTGGTCGCCTGCGGCATCGATCCCGAGCGCTCGATCCTGTTCAACCAGGCGCAGGTCCCCGCGCACGCCGAGCTGCAGTGGCTGCTCAACGGCACCGCGCGGATGGGCTGGCTCAACCGGATGACCCAGTTCAAGGACAAGTCGGGCAAGAACCGCGAGGGGGCGAGCGTCGCGCTGTTCACCTACCCGGTGCTGCAGGCGGCCGACGTGCTGCTGTACCAGGCGACCCACGTGCCGGTGGGCGAGGACCAGAAGCAGCACCTCGAGCTGGCGCGCGACATCGCGCAGAAGTTCAACAACGATTTCTGCCCCGAGGACGCGCCGCTGTTCACGCTGCCCGAGCCGATCATCCCGCCGGGCGCGGCGCGGATTATGAGCCTGCGCGACGGCACGGCCAAGATGAGCAAGTCCGACCCGTCCGACATGAGCCGGGTCAACCTCGCCGACGATCCCGACGAGGTGATGAAGAAGGTCCGCAAGGCCAAGACCGACCCCGAGCCGCTGCCGAGCGAGGAGAAAGGGCTCGAAGGCCGGCCCGAGGCGCTCAACCTGGTGACGATCTATGCGGCGCTGGCCGACAAGCCGGTCGCCGAGGTGCTCGGCACGTACGGCGGGCAGGGCTTCGGCGCGTTCAAGCCCGCGCTCGGCGAGCTGCTGGTCGAGACGCTGCGCCCGATCACCGAGCACTTCACCGCGCTGCTCGCCGATCGCGAGGCGCTTGACGCGATCCTCGCCCGCGGCGCGGCCCGCGCGCGCGAGATGGCTGGGCCGACGCTCGGGGCGACGTACCGCGCGCTGGGGCTGCTGAGGGGGTAAGGAGCCCAATCCTCCCCGAGCCAAGCTCGGGGGAGGATTTCGCAGGACTCGCTCCATCGCCCTGTTAGCGCTATCACTTCACCAAACGGGGGAGAGGTGACATGCGCGCAGCCATCGCTCTGGCGGCTTACGTGACACTGTGGACCGCGCCGGCCAGCGCAGAGCCGGTCGGCGCGTTCGCCGAGCATGCGGACGTGGGCGAGGTCTCGACGGCCGGCAGCGCCGAAATCACCGGCGACACCTATCGCCTGACCGCCAGCGGCGCGAACATCTGGGGCGGCGAGGACGCTTTCCACTTTGTCTGGACCCAGCGCTCGGGCGACCTGCACATCGCCGCCGATATCGCCTTCGAGGGTGAAGGCGGCGATCCGCACCGCAAGGCTGGGCTGATGATCCGGCAGAACCTGACCCCGGGCTCGCCCTATGCCGACGTGATGGTCCACGGCGACGGCCTCGTGGCGCTGCAGTACCGCGAGGTTCAGGACGGTCCGACACGGCAGATCGTCTCGGCCGCGACCCATGCGCGACGGGTGCGGCTCGAGCGCGAAGGCGACTTCGTCTACTTTTCTGTCGCCGGCGAGGATGGGATGCTGCGCCACGCCGGCGGCAGCTTCCGCATCGCGTTCCAGGCGCCGTACCTCGTCGGCCTCGCGCTTTCGGCACACGACAATTCGCGGACCGAGACAGCTACCTTTTCGAACGTGGAGCTGACCGTACCGCAGCTCGCCTACGTGCCCGACACCGGCTACGCGGCGCAGGTCGAGGCGACGCTCGAGGTGCTCGAGATCGACAGCGGCAACCGCCGCGTCGTGCGCCACTTCGACAACAAGATCGAGGCGCCCAACTGGAGCCGCGACGGCGCCAGCCTGATCTACAACAGCGCCGGGCGCATCTGGCGCATCCCGGTCGCACGCAGCGAGCCCCAAGCGATCGACACCGGCCGCTTCGTCGACAACAACAACGACCACGGCCTGTCGCCCGACGGCACGCAGCTGGTCATCTCGGACCAGATCGAGCCCGACAACCTGAGCCGCATCCACCTCGTCACGCTCGACGGCTCGGCGCCGATCCGCACGGTGGTCGACGACCCCGCGGCGCGCTCCTACTGGCACGGCTGGTCGCCCGACGGACGGACGCTGGCCTATGTCAGGGTCGGGCTCGACGACGGCAGCTACGACATCTGGGCCGCCGACGTTGCCTCGGGCGAGCGGCGCCCGCTGGTGGTCGGCCCCGGGGTCGACGACGGCCCCGAGTACTCGCCCGACGGAGGCCACCTTTACTTCAACTCGACGCGCTCGGGCGCCATGGCCCTGTGGCGGGCCAACGCCGACGGCAGCGAGCCGGTTCAGCTGACGCATGACCCGGCGCGGCGCGACTGGTTCCCGCACCTCTCGCCCGACGGGAAATGGATCGTCTACGTCTCGTTCGGCGACGACATCGCGATCGAGGATCACCCGCCGAACCGCGAGGACGTGCAGCTGCGGATCATGCCCGCCGATGGCTCCGCGCCGCCGGCCATCCTCGCTCGTCTGTTCGGCGGCCAGGGGACGATCAACGTGCCGAGCTGGTCACCCGATGGCACGCGCGTCGCCTTCGTCAGCTATCGCCTCAAGCGGTGACTCTGACCATCTGAAAAACAACGATTTTTTCGCGACTTGCGTTCAACCGCTATTCAGCCCGGCGAGGTTATGCCACGTTTCGTCGAATAGCAGACTCGCGCGCCCGCCCTGCGACGTTCGAGCTGTGTACCCTTCGGAGTTCGTTCCATGATGAGCACAATCGGGCGCAGCCTCAGGATGGCGCTGATCCCGCTGGCCCTCGCGGCCCTGGCGGCGTGCGCCTCCCCGTTCCGCGCGGATGTCTCGCGCTTCGCCTCGCAACTGCCGCCCCCGTCGGGCCAGACCTTTACCGTCGTCGCCGATGACCCGGCGCTCGCCGGCGGCATCGAGTTCCGCCATTATGCGCAGCTCGTCGCCGACAACATGGCCACGCTCGGCTACCGCCCGATCGACGATCCGGCGCAGGCCGACCTGGTCGTGCGGTTCGACTACGGGGTCGACAGCGGCCGCGAGCGGGTCCGCACCCGGCCCGGCTTCCGCGACCCGTTCTACTCGTCGTGGTACGGTTACCGCCCGGTGATCTACCGCACGCCGTATGGCGCGCGCGTCGGCTACCTGCCCTATCGCCCGTGGGGATGGGGCTGGAACGACAGCTTCTTCGGTGACGAGGTCTACAGCTACACGGTCTACACTAGCGGCATCGAGGTGAAGATCGACGACGGCCGCAGCGGGCAGCGCCTTTTCGAGGGCAACGCCCAGGCGGTGTCGACCTCCAATCGGCTGCAGTACCTGGTGCCGAACCTGGTCGAGGCGATGTTCACCGGCTTCCCCGGCAATTCGGGCGAGACCGTGCGCATCTCGGTCGCGCCGGAAAAGCAGGTCGTCCAGCGCAACGGCAACTGATCGATCGCCTGACGGCGAACCTGCGGGCGGGCCGGATCGGCCCGCCCGATTCGTTAAGAGCGCGGGCCGAAACTCTGGGAAAACTACATAGGACCTCGCTCGCTGCCTGTAAGTAGCTGAAAATCCAAAAAGCGGCTGACCTCAACACCGAGTAAGCCGCATGTCTCCCCCCGTTCGCAGCCGTTTCAACCGCCGTTTCCGGCTGCGAGTCCTGTTACCCGGCGCGATCATCCTGCTGGTCACAGCGGCCCTGTGCGGCGGCGCGCTCGTCGCCGCGAGCCGCGGGACCGACCAGATGTCGATCCTCGGCCAGCAGCTCGAAGTGTGGCGGGCCGCGACTTCGGGCATGGACGAGCTGTCGCTGGCGCAGGAATCGGTCGGCCTGTGCGCCGCCTGCATCGCCGAGGCCGCGTCGGCCGATCCCGACCGCAAGTGGCTCGACGAGAACGTCAGCTTCCCGCTGTTCGATCTCTACAAGGCGCACGAAACCTACATTCTCGACCCGGCCGATCGCCCGATCTACGCCGCCGTAGAGCGCCGGTTCGCCGCGCCGTCGGCCTACCAGCGCGTGGCCCCGGCGGTCGATCGGTTCGTCAAGCTGGCGCGCGGCGAACTCAAGCGCCCGAGCGGGCGCGGCAACCTCAACGAACGCCTCCCGGGTTCGCCCCCGGCGCCGATCGAGTTCCCACCGGCACCGGGTTTCTCGAACGA
Organism: Pseudomonadota bacterium; assembly: GCA_023432995.1. Taxonomy (GTDB): domain Bacteria; phylum Pseudomonadota; class Alphaproteobacteria; order Sphingomonadales; family Sphingomonadaceae; genus Croceibacterium_A. The sequence goes on along the minus strand of JAEZES010000037.1, from coordinate 4,217 downwards.
GCCGGTAACCGTGTTTCCGACTGTGCCGACCACCGCCAGCGTGGTGCACGCCACCGACCTGGTGCGGATCGGCGAGCGGGTCGCGTTCGTCAGCGTGATGCAGATAACGCGGCTCGGCGGCGAACAGGCTGCCGGCGCGGACCGGCCCCCGGTGCTGGTCAACCTGCGCTATCTCGACGAGCCGTTCCTGCTCGAGGTGTCGAAGGAGAAGAGCCTCACCGGGCTGCGCCTCGACGACGCCGTCAGCCCGCGCGAGGGTGAAGTCTCGACCCCGCTGCTGGACAGCGACGGCGTTCCGCTGACCAACATGTTCTGGAAGCCGACGCTCGCCGGCGCCGCGGTCGTCAGCCAGTTGCTCGCGCCGGCCGCGGGCGTGTTCGGCGTGATCGCCCTGCTGGTGCTGCTGATGGCGCTGCGCATGCGCCGCCTGATGCTGCGCGACGAGGAGCAGCTGCTCGAGCTCGAGCGGGCCCACCTCGAACTGAAAGCCAAGGAAGCCCAGGCGCACCACCTCGCCTATCACGACGTGCTCACCGGACTGCCGAACCGCGCGCTGTTCAACGATACCGCCGACCAGGCGCTGATCCGCGCGCGTCACGGCGAGACGGCGGCGATCCTGCTGCTCGACCTCGACCGGTTCAAGAACGTCAACGATCGTTTCGGGCACCTCGCCGGCGACGCGCTGATCCAGGAGGTCGGGCGGCGGCTGGTGCGCGTGCTCGGCCGCCCCGATTGCGTCGCCCGGCTCGGCGGCGACGAGTTCGCGATCCTGCTGCAGGAGGATGACTTCGGCGACGAGGTCGAATCGACGCTCGATCGCATTCTCGAGGAGCTGCGGCGCCCGTTCGAAATCCTCGGCAACCAGGCGCACGTCGGCGTCAGCATCGGCGTGGCGCTCGCGCCCGAGTGCGGCACCGATCGCACCGACCTGATGCGCAAAGCCGACATCGCGCTCTACCGGGCCAAGGACGAAGGTCGCGACGGCTATCGCTTCTTCACCGAATCGATGGACGAGACGGTCCAGCTTCGCGCGGTGCTCGAAGCCGACTTGCGGGCCGCGCTGGCCAGCGGCGAGGGCCTGTGCGTGCATTACCAGCCGCTGGTCGATTCCGACCGACGCAAGGTCACCGGCCTCGAAGCGCTGCTCCGCTGGCGCCATCCGAGCCGCGGGTGGATCGGACCGCACCTGTTCGTGCCGGTCGCCGAGGAAACCGGGCTGATCTCACAGCTCGGCGACTGGGTGCTGACCGAAGCCTGCAAGGTCGCGCGCGAATGGCCGAGCCTGACCATCGCGGTCAACCTGTCGCCGGTCCAGTTCTGCGACGATGCGTTCGCCGAGCGGATCTCGGCGCTGGTCCGCGAGGCCGGCGTCAGCCCGCACCAGATCGAGCTCGAGGTCACCGAAGGCGTCGTGCTCGACCAGAACGAGAGCGTCCGTGGCGCGCTGAAGCGGCTGCGCGCCGAGGGCTTCCGCATTGCGCTCGACGACTTCGGGACGGGCTATTCGTCGCTCAGCTACCTGCGCGATTTCGAGGTCGACAAGATCAAGATCGACAAGAGCTTCATCCAGAGCCTCGGGCACGCGATGGACGCTGCGGCGATCGTCACCGCGGTGGTCACGCTCGGGCACGCGATGGGCCTCAAGGTCACGGCCGAGGGGGTCGAGACCGCCGACCAGGAAAGCTTCCTGCGCAGCGCCGGGTGCAACCAGCTGCAGGGGTTCCTGTTCTCGCGCGCGGTCCCCGCGCATCACCTCAAGGGGGCGCTCGACGAGCACGCGCGGCGCGAAGATCGGGCCGCCTAGCGCGCGAACCGGCGCACGCCCGCAACGCCTTTAGATCAGCCGGGCGTGGCCCCCGGTCGAGCCGAAGCCGCCGGCGCCGCGGGCGGTCTCGTCGAGCTCGGCGACCTCCTGCCACGCGGCCAGCGTCACCGGAGCGAGGACGAGCTGGGCGATGCGATCGCCGCGCGCGATCGCGAACGGTTCGCTGCCGTGGTTGATCAGGATGACCTTGAGCTCGCCACGATAGTCCGAATCGATCGTGCCCGGCGCATTGGGCACGCTGATCCCGTGCTTGAGCGCGAGCCCCGAGCGCGGGCGCACCTGGATCTCGTAGCCGGGCGGAATTGCCACCGCGAAGCCCGTGGCCACGGCGTGCCGCCCGCCCGGGGCGAGCGTCACGTCCTCGGCGGCGAGCACGTCCATGCCGGCCGCGCCCGGGGTGGCGTAGCTGGGAAGGGCGAGGCCGTCGCCGTGCGGCAGGCGCCGGATGCGCACCGCAACCGGCTCAGTCATCGCGGGCGGCTTCGGGCGGGTTGTTGAGTGCGTCGGCGATCCGCTCGACCAGCTTGTGAGCGACTGCCTGCTTGCTCATCGGCTCCCAGTTCTCGGTCTTGCCGTCGGAGATCAGGTGCACGGTGTTGCGGTCGCCGCCCATCGCCCCCTTGCCCTTGCCCTTCACCGGCGTGACGTCGTTGGCGACGATCCAGTCGACACCCTTGTTCTTGCGCTTGCGGGTGGCGTTGCCGATGACGTCCTCGGTCTCGGCGGCGAAGCCGATCAGCAGTTTCGGACGATTGCGGCTGCCGGCGGTGGTGGCGAGGATGTCGGGGTTTTCCTTGAGCAGCAGCGCCGGCGGCGCCGAGCCGCGCTTCTTCATCTTCTCGGGCGCGACTTCCTTGGTCCGCCAGTCCGACACCGCGGCGACCATCACCGCGACATCGGCCGGCAGCGCCTTCTTGACCGCGGCGGCCATCTCCTCGGCGCTCTCGACGTCGATCCGGTCGACACCCGGAGGGGTGGCCAGGGCCACCGGCCCCGAGACCAGCGTCACGCGCGCGCCCGCGGCCGCGGCCGCGGCGGCGATCGCATAGCCCTGCTTACCCGACGACCGGTTGGCGATGTAGCGCACCGGGTCGATCGGCTCGTGGGTCGGCCCGGCGGTGACCAGCACGTGCTTGCCGTAAAGCGGCCGGTGCTCGGGGGCGACGTCGAACTCCGGCTGTCCCTCGAGCGGATCGAACGCGTCGAGCGCGACCGCGACCTCCTCGGCGAGCGGCTCGGGCGCGGTCTGCTGCGGGTTGACCTCGTGGTTGATCGCCTCGCGATCGGTCGGCGGGGCGGCCTTGGCCTTGCCCTTGGCGACGAGCACGGGCCCGCCGGTCAGATCGGGTTCGGGCAGCGGCGGGCCCGCTTCGATCGGCACCTCTTCGGGCGGCGTCTCTTCGGGCGGCTCCTCGTCGCCGGGCTCCTCGGGCGCAGGTGCATCGGCGAACTCGCCGTCGTCGTAGGTGACTTCCTCGTCGGCGATCCGGCGCGGCGTGCTTCTCGGAATGATCGAGGCCAACAGTCCGGCCAGCCCGCCCTGCTTGCCGTCGGGGGCATCACCCTCGTCCTCGGGCGCGCGCGCCTCGACGTACTCGGCCACCTCGCGCGCGCCGGCTTCGCCCGGATCGAGCCCGAGCAGGCCGGCGATCTCGAGCCAGACCATTTCGGGCTCGGGCAGCCGGCCGGGCCCGAACTCGCCGCAGGCCATCTCGCCCTCGTCGGGCTGCATCACGTGGACGCCGGCCTGCTTGAGCCATTCGATGTTGCGCTGGGTCGCGGCGTGCTGCCACATCTTCACGTTCATCGCCGGCACCACCAGCACGGGCTTGTCGGTGGCGAGGATCAGCGTCGTGCCGAGATCGTCGGCGATCCCGGCGGCCATCTTGGCCATCAGGTCGGCGGTCGCCGGGCAGACGACCACCAGCTCGGCCTGGCGGCTGAGCTCGATATGGCCGATCTCGACCTCGTCCTTAAGGTCCCACAGCGAGGTGTGGACCTGGTTGCCGGACAGCGCGGCAAGGCTCATCGGGGTGACGAACTGCGCCCCGCCCTCGGTCAGCACGCAGGTGACGTCGCCTCCGCCCTTGCGGATCAGACGGACGAGTTCGCACGCCTTGTAGGCGGCGATTCCCCCGCCGACGACCAGCAGGACACGCGGCGCAACCATGTGGCGGTGCTCAACTCCCACGGTCTATCACCTAGCTTGCAAGCCTAGCTTCGCTGCGCACCTAATGCCAGCTTTGGGCCAGCCTTGCCCTTCGATGGTTAATATTTTGCCTAGCGCCGGGCGCTCAGCCGAGCGTTCCGGCGAGCATCGCCGCCCACGCCAACGCGCCACCGGCGAGTGCCGCGCCGAGATAGCCGGGCCAGCCGGCCAGCGGCCCGGCGC
>JAEZES010000023.1 GCA_023432995.1 Pseudomonadota bacterium | reverse complement strand
GGTCGGCGCAGGCGCCTCGGGCACGACGATATCGGGAACGACGATTTCGGGCGCAGGCGGTGGTGCCGGCGCCGTCGGAAACGGCGAGCCGGCGTCCTGGGCCAGCACCGCTGGCGAAGCGATGGCGAGCACGGCGGCCATCGCCGTACCGGCCAGACGAAGCGATTGTGTTGTCTGTGTCATAGCCAAGCAAAAACTGCCCGCTGCACGCCCGCGTTCCCGACGCGACTTTCTCGGGACTGATCTGTATCACTGATTCTTCTATGTTTTTCTCGGGCGTTTGGGCCGCAGGCCGTGCCGCGATTGCGGCGAAACGAAGACGGCTCGAGCGCCTGGATCGCATGCGACTCGGGAAATCCCACCGATCCGGGCGCGGGCGCGTTTACTTTTCGTTCCCGCTCCCGCTAGAGCCTCCGACATGGCTGCCCTGCCCCTTCCCGCGCTTCACGCCAGCCACGCCGGGACGTGGCTGCGGACCCCCGGCAGCGGCACCCGTGCAACCGGCAAGGGCGACGCGATCGTTGCCGCGGCCGACACGCCGCTGCTGCTGCTCAACGCGCCGCTGGTGGCGACCCGGCTCGGCTACCCCGACCTTTCGGGGCTCGACTTGCTCGAGCTGTTCGCGTTCGTGTACCCGGCGCGGTTCGTGGTGCCGACGCCGAAGGGCCTCGCCCACGCGCTCGGGCTGCCGGAACCCGTGGGCGACGACGCCGTGCCGGCGCTGCTGCAGGAGGCGGCCGGCGCGCTGCTCGAACGCTGCGAGAGCGGCGACTGGGCCGAGCGCGAAGGAGCGTGGAGCACACTGCAATCGCTCGCCCGGCTGCGCTGGCCGTGGGCGGCCGTGGTCGCGCCGCACGTGCGCAGGCCCGAGCGCGCCGAGAAGTGGCTGTTCACGAAACTTCCCGAGTGGGAGGAAGCGCCCGAGCGTCCACAGCCGGCGCAAGTCGAGCTCGCCGGCGAAGCGATCGAGGCCCGCCTCGCCGAGCTGACCGGGGTCCAGGCCGAGCGCCGCGAGGGCCAGCGCGGCTACGCGCGCGAGGCCGGGCGCGTGTTCGCGCCGCGCGGGCGGCGCGGCGTGCCGCACCTGCTGCTGGCGCAAGCCGGCACCGGCATCGGCAAGACGCTCGGCTACCTGGCCCCGGCCTCGCTGTGGACCGAGGCCTCGCAGGGAACGGTGTGGGTCTCGACCTACACCAAGAACCTCCAGCGCCAGCTGCGCCGCGAGAGCCGCCGCGCCTGGCCGGAGACTCGTCCCGACGGCACGCGCCCGGTGGTCGTGCGCAAGGGGCGCGAGAACTACCTGTGCCTGCTCAACCTCGAGGACGCGCTGCAAGGCGGCTTCGGCGGGCGCGCGGCGATCCTCGCCCAGCTCGTCGCGCGGTGGGCTGCCTATTCGCAGGACGGCGACATGATCGGCGGCGACCTGCCCGGCTGGCTCGGCACGCTGTTCCGCCAGCGGGCGATCCGCTCGCTGACCGACCAGCGCGGCGAATGCGTCTATGCCGGCTGCCCGCATTATCGGAAGTGCTTCATCGAGCGCGCCGCGCGCGCCTCGGCCCAGGCCGACCTGGTCATCGCCAACCACGCGCTGGTGATGGTCAACGCCGCCCGCGGGCGCGACCACGCGCAGCGGCCGACCCGGATCGTGTTCGACGAAGGGCACCACGTGTTCGAGGCGGCCGACAGCACGTTCGCCGCGGCGCTGACCGGGCAGGAGGCGATCGAGCTCAAGCGCTGGATCGCCGGCCCCGAGAAGGGCTCGAGAGGGCGCCGCCGCGGGCTCGCCGCGCGGCTGGCCGACGTCGCCAGCTACGACGAGGCCGGCGGCAAGGCGATCGCCCAGGCGCGCGACGCTGCCGAGGCGCTGCCCGGCGACGGCTGGCTCCAGCGGCTGGCCGAAGGCAACCCGTTCGGGCCGATCGAGGCGCTGCTCGGCGCGGTGCGCGCGGTGACATTCGCGCGCGACGAAAGCGGCGGCCAGGATGCGGGGTATGGCCTGGAAACCGAGGCGGCTGGCCTCGACGGGCCGATCGTCGAACTGGCGGGGCAGGCAGCGGGCGCGCTCGCGGCGATTCGGTCCCCGCTCATGCGGCTGGGGGCGCGGCTCGAGGCGATTCTCGCCGATCCGCCCGACTGGCTCGACGCGCAAGGCCGCGCGCGGATCGAGGGCGCGCGCCATTCGCTGACCTGGCGCTGCGACCTGCTCGCCGCGTGGGAATCGCTGCTCGACCGGCTCGGGGGGCCGGGCGATCCGGAATTCGTCGATTGGCTGGCGGTCGAGCGCAACCCCAACACCGCGAGCGGCGCACGCGAGTTCGACGTCGGCCTGCACCGCCACTGGCTCGATCCGATGAAGCCGTTCGCGCGCGTCGTGCTCGAACCGGCACACGGGGTCATGCTGACGAGCGCCACCCTCAAGGACGGGCCGGACTGGGACGCGGCTATCGGCCGCACCGGCGCGGGCCACCTCGATACCGCACCGCGCACGAGCGAGGCGGAAAGCCCGTTCGACTACGCGAGCAATGCCGAGGTGCTGATCGTGACCGACATCCAGCGCGGCGACATTCCTGCGCTGGCGGGCGCCTATGGCCGGATCGTCGAGGCGTGCGGCGGCGGGGTGCTCGGCCTGTTCACCGCGATCCGGCGGCTGCGCGCGGTGCAC
>JAEZES010000018.1 GCA_023432995.1 Pseudomonadota bacterium | reverse complement strand
GGTCGGCGCCACGGGCATTCACTGCGATCAGCGCGGCCAGGCCCGGTTCCATGATCGCGGCGAGATCGGCCACGCCGGCTTCGGCGCGCTCGCGCCGCCAGCCTTCCGCTTCGCCGATCAGACGCGGAACATCACGCAGGTCATCCGCTGCCGGTTCGATTCCGGCCAGCCCCGCGACCAGCTTGCCCGCCTCGGCAAGCGCCGCCCAGCGCAGCGCCGTCGCGTCATCGCCCTGCGCGGCAAGCGCGCCGGGCGCGGCCGTGAAAGTGGGCGGCACGAAGTTCATCGCCGCCGGCGATAGCCCGACGCCGCTTGCCATTTGGTTAGCGGTCGGGAGCTACTCCGCTTCGGGTTCGCCGGGCGGCGGCCCGAACGGATCGTCGGGATCGTACTCGAGATCGAGCTCGATGTTGGCCCCGCCCTCGCCCGCAGTCAGGCGGTTGTTCTCCTCGCAGACGTACTCGCGGATCGTCCACTCGGGCTCCTTGCGATAGGCCAGTTGCTGGACCAGCGGCTCGGCCAGCACACCGGGGTCGGTGATGGTCGTTTCGATCCGCAGCACGTTCGGCTGCTCGAGCCAGATGCGCTCGCTGACCTTCATGTTCGGGCCGTGCGAGACCCCGGCGATGTATTCGACCAGCGGATTGAAGCCGACCGTCTCGACCAGCAGCGTGTCGCCGTCCCAGCGGCCGACCGAGGTGCCGTTGAACAGGTCGTCGGGATCCTCGGGCAGCGGCCGGCCATCGGTGTAGATGCGGCGCGCCTGGCTGTAGGTTTCGGCGAAGATGGTCACGCGCCCGGGGGTGAACAGCACCTCGATCGGATACGGCTGGCGCATGATCCCGGGCACGCCTGGCGGGCGGCAGGTGATCTGCGCGGTTTGCGCCACCCCCTCGGTCGCCTGCTTGGCGCGGAATGCCTCGAGCTGCGCCTGCGCCGCGGGCTCGAGCTTGGGCTGGACCGGCGCACGGCCCCCGCCGGCGCCGAACAGCAGCGACCAGTCGGGGTTCCACACGCCGCTCCAGTCGGGCAGCCGCTCGAGCTCGGCATAACCGTCGCCGCGGGGGATCGTCGTCTCCTGCGCCGCCGCGACGCCGGCCACGGCCAGCGTTGCCGCGCCCGCCAGCGCGCGCGCGTAAATCGACCAACGGTGCATCGAACCCTCCGGCAATCACTCTATCCCGGCTGCGAGATTGCGGCGCGAGCGCGGGCCAAGTCAAGCGGCGGGTTGATTCTGTCCGGCCTTTGCTGGCAAAGAGGCGGCAAGGGCCCGCGCCGGTCGCGCAGCGGGCCACGGGAGAGGATGATGATCGACAAGTTTCGCCTGATCGCTGCGGCGGCGGTGCTCGCCAGCGCCACTGCGGTCGCGGTGCCCGGCTCCGCACATCATTCGACGGCGATGTTCGAATGGGGCACCAGCGTCGAGATGAAGGGCGTCACCGTCGAGCGCTGGGTGTGGACCAACCCACACACCTTCCTCTACGTGCGCGACGCGGCCGGCAACCGCTGGGCCTTCGAGGGCATGAGCCCGAACCACCTGTCGCGCGCCGGCTGGTCGAAGCGCTCGCTGACCCCGGGCGAGAAGATCGACCTGACCTACTACAAGCTGCGCGACGGCCGCCGCGGCGGCTTCAACGTCACCGTGACTCGCGCCGACGGCACCACGCTGCAGCAACTGCCGGTCCGCACCTGAAGACATTCCGCGGATTATCGCTTGGCGTGCCGCGCCCGCGTTGCTAACCGGCGCGGCGCCGCGAGGCGTCGTGGGCACCCGTAGCTCAGCTGGATAGAGCGCTGCCCTCCGAAGGCAGAGGTCACAGGTTCGAATCCTGTCGGGTGCGCCAGGTTTTTTCAAATCGGTCGTCGATGGAGAGGGTCAGCGCTGACCCTTTATGCGATCGGAGAGCCATGCGGCCCAGCCTTCCGAGCCTGCCCTTGCCCTTGCCGCGGGAAAGAATCCGGACGCGGGGGATTGTCTCCTTACAACCCCACCGCCGCCAACCCTGATGCGAGGCACCTTTGTCCGCTCCGAGCGCGATCGCCGATCGATTCCTTAGTCCGTTGCATGCGATCCTGCTCGCTTTCCCGGTGGCACTGTCGTGTTCCGCTGTGGCATCCGACATCACTTACCTGAACTCGCAGGTAGTTCAGTGGAGCCATTTCTCCGCCTGGCTGATCGCCGGAACTGCCCTGTTCGGGGGACTCGTCCTCGTCTGGGCGATCTCGGGATTTCTGTTTGCGCGGCGTTCGACATGGCGAGCCCGGGCGTTGTCCTACCTCATCGTCGTTGCGCTCATGTGGGTGCTGAGCGTGCTGAATTCTCTACACCATGCGCGCGATGCGTGGGGATCGGTGGGAACCCTCGGTCTCGTCATATCAGTTCTCACGGCTCTGCTTGCACTGATCGCGGCCTGGATCGGCTATTCGGGCGTACGCCAAGAGGTCGTTCGATGAGCAAGCGCGACTTCCTGCTAGCGGTCGCAGCGCTGGCCGTTTCCGCTTGCAGCAGCGAAAGAGGGCTCGACCAACAGGGTCGCGACCCGGTTCTGCCGGAGCTGTCCCAATCGCTTCTCCCGACAATCAACATTGCTTCGCCGGCCGAATGGGGTGGGGAGCTGCCACGGGTTCCCGATGGCTTCACGATCACCGCACTGGCCACCGATCTCAAGATTCCTCGCCAGATGCTTGTCCTGCCCAACGGCGATATCCTCGTTGCCGAGGGATCGGGTGGCGGTGCGCCTAGGGTCCGACCCAAGGACGTGATCGCCGGCATCCTTAAAGGACGGGGCAAGAGCGACACCGAAGGCGGCGACAGGATAACCTTGTTGCGCGATGCGGACCGCGACGGCGAGGTTGAGGAGCGCACGGTGTTCATCGACGGACTCAACGCGCCCTACGGGCTCGCGCTGGTCGGCAGCGACCTCTACGTCGCCAACCAGGATGAGCTGCTCCACTTCGAGTATCAGGAGGGGCAGACGCGGATCACCACGCCCGGGCGGCGGGTGACCGAGCTACCCTCGGAGCTCAACCACCACTGGACCAAGGCGCTGACCGCCAGCCCCGACGGCTCGCTGCTCTACGTCGGCATCGGCTCGAACAGCAACGCCGGCGAGCGCGGGATGATGGCCGAGCAGGACCGCGCGGTGGTGTGGGAGATCGACCGCGCGAGCGGCCGGCACCGGCAGTTCGCAAGCGGCATCCGCAATCCGACCGCGCTCGATTTCAACCCGGCCACCGGCGAGCTGTGGGCGGTGGTCAACGAGCGCGACGAGATTGGCCCCGAGCTCGTCCCCGACTACCTGACCTCGGTGCGCGACGGGGCGTTCTACGGCTGGCCCTACAGCTATTGGGGCGCCAACGTCGATCCGCGGCCGCGGCCGCAGAAGCCGGAGATGGTGCGCCGCGCCATCGCGCCCGACTACGCGCTCGGCTCGCACGTCGCGGCGCTCGGGCTCGCCTTCGCCGAGGGGCCGGTGCTCGGCCCGCAGTTTGCCGAAGGCGCCTTCGTCGGCATGCACGGCAGCTGGAACCGCAACAAGCTCGCCGGCTACAAGGTCGTGTGGATCCCGTTCTCGGGCGGACGGCCGCAAGGCAAGCCGGTCGATTTCGTGACCGGGTTCCTCGACGGCGACGGCAATGCCCGCGGGCGGCCGGTCGGGGTGGCGATCGACCCGGTGGGCGGTGCACTGCTGATTGCCGACGACCTGTCGAACACCGTCTGGCGGGTGGCGCCGCGTGTGCGGCCGACCCCCGCCGCCACGCCCGACGCCGACCAAGGCACCTGATCATGGCGGGGGGCCGGGGCAACCTCTGGATTCCCTATTGCGGCGCGGCGCCCGGGCCGGCGGAGTTGCTCGGGCGATGGAACCTCGATCCGCTCCTGCTCGTGGTCCTGCTCGGCGCAATCGTCGCCTGGCGCGTGGCCGGTTTGCACGCCGACCGCCAGCGGAGCCTGGCGTTTGGCGGCGGGATGGCGCTGCTGGCGGTGCTGTTCGTCTCGCCGCTGTGCGCGCTGACCTCGGCGCTGTTCGCCGCGCGGACCGCGCACCACGCGCTGCTGGTGGTGGCGGCGGCGCCGCTG
>JAEZES010000249.1 GCA_023432995.1 Pseudomonadota bacterium | reverse complement strand
CCGCCGCAGCCCCTCCACCATCCCCGCTTTGCGGGGATGGTCCCCCTCCCCATTCGGCTTCGCCGAACAGGGAGGATCTTGGAAGGAGTGAGACGATGACGAATTACGTGCTGGTTCACGGCGCCTGGGGCGGCGGGCATTATTACGAGCGGCTCGCGGGCGAGCTGCGGGAGGCCGGTCACAGCGTCCTCGTCGCCCAGCTCACCGGTCTCGGCGTGCGCTCGGGAGAGCTGAACGGCGGGATCACGCTGACCGAGCACGTCGACGATGTCTGCCGCCAGATCGGCGAGGAAGGCTTCGACCGCTTCGTGCTCGCCGGCCATTCATACGGCGGCATGGTCATCACCGGGGTCGCCACCCGGCTCGGCGCGCGGATCGACGCGATCGTCTACATCGACGCGTTCCTGCCGGGCGACGGCGAAAGCCTGTGGGACATTACCGGCGAGTTCGAGCACAACTGGTACATCGACAGCCAGAAGTTCACCCCCGGCCTCGTCGCGCCGATCGGCTCGGTCGACTTCGAGCCGGTGCCGGGCCAGGTCGGCCGCCACCCGCTGCTGACGCTGACCGAGGCGGTGCGCTACTCGGGCGAGGAAGCGAAGATCCCGCGGCGGGTCTACGTCTTCGCCAGCGACTGGCAGCCGACACCGTTCAAGCGCTTTTCCGAGCAGGTCCAGGCGGACGGCGGCTGGGACCACCACGACGCCAAGGCGAGCCACTTCGTCATGGCCGACCAGCCCGAGCAGATGCTCGAGATCATGCTCGACCTGGCGAACTGACGCCTGGCCGTCAGGTCGCGCTGGGCTGGACCTTCGGCCGCTTCGACCCCTTGGCGCCCTTCTCGCGCGCCGCGCGCTTGTCGCTGTAGCGCTTGAACGCATAGCCGCCGGCGGCGATGGCCAGCATGGCGGGCAGGCTCAGGCGCCGGGCGAGGGTGGCCGCGCCGACACCGAGCAGGGCACCGCCGGTGCCGCCGACGCCGCGCATATGGTCTGCTGCCTTGGCGCCGGCGATGCCGCCGAGAATTTTGCCGATCATGTTCGATCTCCTTGAATTGCTTCGCCGAATACAGCGCCGGACGGGCCCGATGGTTCCGCGCGGTGCCGCCGCCTTGCGCGCAAGCTGACGGACACCTAGGGCGGCGCGCGACACCCGATGGAAGCCTTCCTCACCTCCACCCTTCTCGTCGCCGTGGCCGAGATCGGGGACAAGACCCAGCTGCTGGCGATCGTGCTCGCCACGCGCTTCCGCAAGCCCTTGCCGATCGTGCTCGGGATACTCGCGGCGACCCTTGCCAACCACGCACTGGCGGCGTTCGCGGGCCAGTTCGCCGCCACGCTGATCGACGGGCAATGGTTCCGCATCGCCGTCGCCGCCTCGTTCGTGGCGATGGGCCTGTGGACGCTGGTGCCCGACAAGCTCGACGAGGACGAGCAGCCGCGCAGCCACGGCGGCGTCTTCCTGACCACGCTGGTCGCGTTCTTCCTGGTCGAGATGGGCGACAAGACGCAGATCGCCACGGTCGCGCTGGGCGCGCAGTTCGCCAACCTGGTGGCGGTCACCGCCGGAACCACGCTCGGGATGATGATCGCCAACGTGCCCGCGGTGCTGCTCGGCCACGCGCTGGTGCAGCGGATTTCGCTCAAGGCCGTGCGCCTCGTTGCGGCGGCGAGCTTCGTGGCAGTCGGGGTGTGGCTCGGCGCCGACGCGCTCGGCTATACCGGGTAGGGACCCTCGTCGAAGATTTCCTCGTGGTAGCCCTTGGCGCCAACTGCGAGCGCCAGATCGCTGCGGAAATCGCGCCCTGCGGCGAGGCAGTCGAGCACGTGGCCGAAATCGTAGCGCGGCTGCCAGCCGAGCACGGCGCGGGCGCGCGTGTTGTCGTAAACGCGGTCGATCGCGCTCGGCAGCCGCCATCCCTTCGCGGCGAACAGCGCCTCGCTCTCGGGGAAGCGCGCGCGGATCACCGCAGCGGGGTCGTTACGCAGGGCCGCGAGGTCGTCTCGCGTGAATGGGGTGCTCGCCGAGACGACGAAGACCCCGAAGCCGATGGCCTTGGCACGCGCCACGGCGGCGACATGCGCGCTCGCCATGTCGGCGATGTCGCCGCGGCGGTGAAGCAGCTCGAGCGCCTGGAGGTTCTCGGGCGTCAACTCGCGCCGCACCTCCGGATCGTCGCTCTCCTCGGGAAAGAAGCGCGAGGTCCGCAGGACCACGACCGGCATCATTCGGTTGCGGCCGATCACCCGGCACAAGTGCTCGGCGGCGAACTTGGTGGCGCCGTAGATGTTCTTCGGCAGCGGCGCGACGTCCTCGTCGATCCAGGCCGCGGACGCGCCGGGCGGGGGATGAAGCGCGTCGCCGAACACGCTGGTGGTGCTGGTCTGGACGAACGCTTCGACACCGGCATCGGCCGCCGCCTCTAGCAGGGTCAGCGTGCCGGTGACGTTGGTGTCGACGAATTGCTGGTGGCTGTGGGTGACGACGTGCGGCTTGTGCAGCGTCGCCGTGTGCAGGACCCCCCGCACGCCATCCAGCGCCGCGCGGACGAAGCTGCGGTCGGTGATCGATCCGGTGAGATCGGTGAACGGCGAGGGCCTGAGGTCGATGCCGCGCGGCTGCTCGCCGCCCTGCCGCAGCAGGCGCACCAGCGCCTCGCCAAGGTGTCCCGAGCTGCCGGTGACAAGGATGGTCATCGCGGTCTAGCGCCGGTTCAGCGCCGCCTCGCTTTCGGCCATCAGCGTCGCGATGATCTCGGCTACAGGCTCTTCCTGCGTCACCATGCCGACCGACTGGCCGGCCATCAGCGAGCCGTTCTCGACGTCGCCGTCGATCACCGCGCGGCGCAGCGCACCGGCCCAGAAGTGCTCGATCCTCAGCTGCGCCTCGGCCATGTCGACGCTGCCCTGGTCGAGCAGCAGCGCGACCTCGCGCTGCTTGGCGGCGAATTCCTCGGTGCCCTTGTTCTTGAGCGCGCGCACCGGGATCACCGGCAGGCGCGGGTCGATCTGCACGCTGGCGACCGCGTCGCGCGCGCCGGCGCGGAAGAACGCCTTCTTGAAGTCGGGGTGGGCGATGCTCTCGGTGGCGCAGGCGAACCGAGTGCCGAGCTGGACCCCGACCGCGCCCATCTCGAGATAGCCGGCGATCGCCTCGCCGCGGCCGATGCCGCCGGCGACGAACACCAGGTGCTCGTCGGCCAGCGCGGGCAGGAATTCCTGCGCCAGCACGCTGGTCGCGACCGGGCCGATGTGCCCGCCGGCCTCCATCCCCTCGATCACCAGCGCATCGCCGCCCGAGCGGAGCAGCTTCTTCGCCAGCGCCAGCGTCGGGGCGAACACGATCACCCTGGCGCCGAACGCCTTGATCGCCTCGACGCTGCCCTTGGGCGGGATGCCGCCGGCGAGCACGACGTGGCCGACCCCGTGCCGCCCGCAGACCTCGATCAGCCCGAACAGCTGCGGGTGCATCGTGATCAGGTTGACCCCGAACGGCTTGCTCGTGAGAGCCTTGGTGCCGGCGATCTCGGCGTCGAGCAGCTCCGGCGTCATCGCCCCGCAGGCGATCACCCCGAACCCGCCGGCATTGCTGATCGCCGAGACCAGGTTGCGCTCGGAGACCCAGCTCATCGCCCCGCAGAGGATTGCGAACTCGCTGCCGAGAAAGTCGCAGCCCCGCTGCATCAGATGGCGGGTCTTGGGATAATTACGCATGGGCGCCGCCTCTAGCATCGGCGAGGGTGATCACAATGTGCAATTGAATCGGCGGAACCGGCTGGCCTGCCGTGGCTTTGTCGCAACGAAGGAGATCGGGAAGATGAAGGGATACGTCGACGATATCGAGCAGGTCACGCTCGCCAACAGCGATTTCCGCCGCGTGCTCTACACCGGCCACAACCTCCAGCTGGTGGCGATGGCGCTCAACCCGGGCGAGGAGATCGGCGAGGAGGTCCACGACGACCGCGACCAGTTCTTCCGCATCGAGCAGGGCGAGGGCGTGATCACGATCGACGGGGTCGACCACAAGGTTGCGGACGACGACGGGGTGATCGTGCCCCAGGGTGCGCGGCACAACGTCAAGGCCACCGGCGACAAGCCGCTCAAGCTATACACGATCTACGGACCGCCCGAGCATATCGACGGGACCGTGCACCGGACCTGCGCCGATGCGCAGGCCGCGCACGAGCACTTCGACGGCAAGACCACCGAATAGCGAACCCTCCCCGAGCCTGCTCGGGGAGGATTATGGCCGGTCGGCCCGCGCCCGCGCGCTGTCGACCGCCGCCAGCTGCATCCCGTCGCGCCCGTAGGGGTCGTCGCGGAAGGCGATCGCGCGGCCGTCGGGCACTGCGGTCAGGTAGGTGATGTAGATCGGCACCATCTCCGGCAGCGGGACGACCTTCTCTTCCTCGCGCACACGCGAAGGCAACGGTTCGCCCATCAGCCAGCGGTGCATCTTGGCGGCGTCCTCGAGCCGCACGCAGCCCGAGCTCAGCTGGCGCTCGTCGAGCCGCAGCAGCTGCTTGTCCGGCGTGTCGTGCAGGTAGATGCCCTGGGCGTTGGGAAACTCGAACTTGACCCGGCCCATGAAGTTGTCACCGCCCGGGAGCTGGCGCACGTGGACGCGCGCGCGGCCTTCGTGCACCGCACGCCAGTCAACGGTCGCCGGGTCGACGACGTCGGCGTCCGGCCGCCAGTCGGCGAGGACCTGGTACCGACCGCTGCGCAAGTAGCCGAGGCCGCGGTCGAGCACGTTGGCGGCGATATTGTTCTTCACCAGGTCGTCGGGGACGTTCCAGTAGGGGTTGAGCACCGCGTAGCGGATGAACCCGGCCATCATCGGGGTCTGCAGCTCCGGCTTGCCGACCACGACGCGCATCGAATCGACCGGCTTGCCGTCCTCGTACATCCACAAGGTCGCGCTGGCGGCATCGACCAGCACGTGGCGGCCCATCGGCATCGCCGGGATCGCGCGCACGCGGGCGAGGTTGGTCCACATCTGCCGCCGCTGGTTGTCGGAGAAGCGCCGGTCCTCCATCGCGTCGCGCAGCGGCGCGTAGAGCGGGTGCATCCAGCGCATCTCGGCGATGTAGTCCTCGAGACCCTCGGACGAGGCGGCGGCCGCCTCGAGCGCGGCGCGCGCCGTCGGCACCACCGGGGCCAGCGCCGGGCTCTCGTAGATCATCTCCTCGCGTCCGGCCCCCCGCATCGCCTGGACGTAGGCGACGAACGCGGTCGACAAGGCGACCTCGGCGCGGGCCACGTCCTCGCCGTCGCCGCGGCCGGCCATGTCGCCCC
>JAEZES010000168.1 GCA_023432995.1 Pseudomonadota bacterium | reverse complement strand
GCCTGCTGCGGTCCCGCCGCGAGGTACTCGGCGATCTGCCGCAACTCCTCGTCACTGACCTCGCCGCGCGGGATCGCCGGCATGTTGCCGACGCCCTGGCGGACGGCGACCGTCACGTAGGCCGCCGGCAGGTTGTCGCGCGCCTCGAGCAGCGCCGGCTGGACCCGGCGGGCGAGCAGACCGGTGCCCATGCCGTTGGCGGTGTGGCAGCTCGCGCAGTGCTCGAGGTAGAGCGCCTCGCCGCCGGTGGCGCCGGGGCGGCTCGACAGCGTGGTCGGCTTGGGCGCCGGCGGCGGGCCCTGCGCGATGGCGGCGCTGGCGAGGAGGGTGGCGACAGCCGCCACCCCGGTCATCCCGGCGAAAGCCGGGACCGCATACCACGGGCGCCGCGCTTGTGGAACGCGGTCCCGGCGCTCTGCCCCCGGCAGTGCTTCGCTACCGCCGGGATGACGGGCTTGTCTGATGTGCCGCCTCATGCCCGCCTCCCCTGCCCCTTGGGCCAGATGCCGCTCTTCCCCGGCGCGAGGATGCCGTTCGGGTCGAGCGCGTCCTTGACCGTCTCGTTGAGCTTGCGCAGCGCCCCGCCACCCCAGTCGTAGCTGTCGGCGACGAGGTCCATGTAGTCGAGGTGGGTGCGGTACTCGCCGTAGCCCTGTTCCTTGGCGTCGGCGACGAGCTGGCGGAAGAACGGGTCGATCCGCGCCATCATCGCCGGATCGTCCTTGTTGAACAGCATCGCGTTGACGTTGGTCAGGTGCCGCTCGCCGAAGGCGAAGCTGCCCTGGTAGTCCATGCCGTATTCCCTGTAGCGGGCGTAGGTGCGCTGGAACTGGGCCAGCGCCGCGCTGCCGCTCTGCGGGATGATCGGGCTGAAGCCGATGTGCCCGCCGCGGCCGCCGTACCAGTTGACGTTCTGCATCGGGAAGGTGATCGGCGTGCCGGTCCAGCCCGAGTATTCCATCGGCTGGCCCTTGACCCAGGTCGTCGGGCGGATGCTCAGCGGGCCGATGTCGGTCATCGCCTTCTCGAGCACCTTGTAGGCGGCCTTGTTGACCTCCTCGCGGCCGTAGAGCCGCAGGCTCACGCCCCACCAGCCGAGCCCGAAGCGCTTCCTGATCGCGTCGATCACGCTGTCGTCGAGCGCGCCGGGCTTGTCGGTCCACTCGTCGCGCGTGGTCGCCACCGCCGCCGCGCGCAGCCAGTTGCCGATGCTCGGGCTCTGCTGCAGCACGCGCTCGCGCCGGAGCGGACCGATCGTGTCGACCATCGCCTTGAGGTCCTCGGGCCGGTCGAACTCGACGTCCATGCCGATCAGGCTCTCGGGCTCGGGCATCAGCCACAGGTTGGCCTTGGTGACGATCCCGAAGTTCGACTGGACGAACATCTGGTCCCAGCCCGGCCCGAACCCGAACGGGTAATGCCCCCAGGTCGGCGCGCCCGAGAACGCGCCCATTCCGGTGCGCACCACCTCGCCGGTCGGCAGCACGACCTCGAGCCCGCACAGGTTCTTGGTGTTCTCCCCGTAGGGCGTATAGCCGACCCCGCGATCGAGCGCGTTGCCGATCACCGAGCCCCACGAGTTGCCCGGGGTCGACAGCCAGTAGGGCAGGTTGTTCTTCTGGATGAAGTCGTAGAGATCGTAGAAGCCGACGCCGGGCTCGAGCAGCACGGTGCCGAATTCCTCGTCGAACTCGATCGTCTTCATCCGGCTGAGGTCCATCACCACGCTGCCCGAGAGCAGCGGGGCCGAGCCGCCGTAGCCGAGGTTCTTGCCGCGGCTGATCGGCCAGATGGGCAGGCGGAACTGGTTGGCGACCCGCAGCGCCGCCTGCACTTCCTCGACGCTGGTCGGCCCGATGGCGCCCGCGGGCAGGTGCGCGCCGTCGTCTATCGCGAACTTGTCACGGTAACCGGTCCGGTCGAGCGGCTCGAAGAACACCCTGTCGGCGCCGAGCGCGCTCTCGAACGCGCGCCGGGCCTGGGTTAGCCGGGCGGCGTCGAAGCCGGGGGGCAGCCAGTCGTCTTCCATCTCAGGCCCCTCCGAAGCTGCTGCGCGCCGGCGGGCGGGTGCCCGCGTCGAGCCGGATCACTTCGCCGTTGATCAGCGGCGTGCGAAGGATGAAGTCGACCACCGCGGCGAACTCGTCGGCCCGGCCCGCGCGGCGCGGGAACTCGGCGTTCTTGAGCAGCTCGGCGACGACCGGTTCGGGCACCGCGGCGACCATCGGCGTGGCCATGAACCCCGGGGCGACGCCGCAGACGCGGATGTGGTGGCGCGACAGGTCGCGCGCCCAGACCAGCACCAGCCCGGCGAGCCCCGCCTTGGCGGCGGTATAGGCGCCCATCCCTTCCTGCCCCTCGAAGCTGGCGATCGAGCAGGCGTTGACGATCACCCCGCGTTCGCCGTCGGGGCCATCGGGCGGATTGGCCATCATCTTCGGCGCGAGCGCCGCGGTGACGTAGGCCGCCCCGAGCAGGTTGATCTCGACCACCCGGCGGAAGCCCTCCATGTCGCCCGGCCCGTCGGGCGTGGCGATCGGGCCGAGGCGGCCGACGCCGGCGCAGTTGACCAGAATATGGACCGGGCCGGCAACCTCAGCGGCCGCGGCCTGAACCGCGCTCCAGTCGCTGACGTCGCAGGCAAGCGCCCGCGCCCCTTCGGGCGGAGTGCCCGCGAGGTCGAGCGAGACGACCTCCGCGCCTGCGGCGAGCAGCGCCTCGACGGTGGCCCGTCCGAGCCCCGAATTGCCCCCAGTGACGACGGCGACCTTGCCTGCCGGATCCATGCCCTCTCCCGTCGCTTGCCGCGCGACTTTAACGACCGTTACTTTTGAGCTAGCACCGCGGCAAGTCAAGCAGAGGGAGAGGGCCTTGACCACTCGCGAAGGGCTCTACGCGGCGCTCGACCGCTTCAAGGAGGCGCTGGCCGCGCACGACCCGGGGCAGGTCGGCTGGACGCCGGGGCTGCGCTACAGCGAGAACAACGTCGCGCTCGAGCCGGGCGACGGGCTGTGGGGCACGCTGACCGGGCTCGGGCCCTACGACTTGCGCTTCGCCGACGCCGGCCACGGGCAGGTCGCGCTGTTCACCTGCGTCGAGGAGAGCGACGCCGTCTCGCCCTGCGCGATCCGGCTGCGGCTCGACCATGGCGCGGTGACCGAGGCCGAGATCGTCGTCGCGCGCAACAAGGACGAGGGCTTTCCCTTCCTCGGCCAGACCTTCGAGGACAAGCCGGCGATGCTGGCCGAAGTGCCCCACGCCGAGCGCTCGACGCGCGAGGAGCTGGTGCGGATCGCCAACGGCTATTTCGAGACGATCGAGCGCAACGACGGCACGATCCGCACGCGCTTTCACCCGCACTGCAACCGGGTCGAGAACGGGGTGCAGACGACCAACAACGCCGAGTTCCCCCTCCCCATCGCCCGGCTCGGCTGCGAGGCGCAGTTCGCGCTCGGCTGGTACCGCTACGACGACGCGCTGCGCGCGCGGCGCTTCCCGCTGGTCGACATCGAGCGCGGGATCGTGCTCGCCTACGGGTTCATCGACCACTCGGGCCGGCTCGGCGAGTACGCGCTGACCGACGGCACGCGCGTGTCGAGCCCGATCCGCCGGCCGCACTCCTATTACCTTGCCGAAGCGTTCAAGATCAGGGACGGTGCGATCGAGCAGGTCGAGGCGGTGTTCCACACGGTGCCGTACCGGATGCCGAGCCCGTGGGAGGGATGAGCGATGCATGGTGGGGGCCACTTGCCCTCTCCTCTTCAGGGGAGAGGAGGGAGCGCTGAAGGCGCGGTAGGAGAGGGGACCGTCGGCGAGCGTCGCGCCACTCCCCCTCTACCAACCCTCTCCCCTCAAGGTGAGAGGGCTTGGTGACCCCGGCCCGCCGCATCCTCGCGCTCGAGCTCCTCGGCGGCGTGTTCGTCATGGAGGGGTTCGACATTGCCGCGATGTCGCTCGCGGTGCCGCGGCTCGAGGGCGCGCTCGGCCTCGCGCCGGCGAGCTTCGGCTGGGTGTTCACCGCGCTCTTGATCGGCCTCGGCGCGGGCGGCGCGCTGATCGCCCCGCTCGGCGACCGCTTCGGGCGGCGCGCGCTGATCGTCGCCGGGTGCCTTGCCACCGGCCTGGCGACGCTGGGCACCGCCACCGCCACCTCGATCACCGAATTCCTCATCTGGCGCCTCCTCACCGGCCTCGCGCTCGGCGCCTGCCTGCCCAACGTCAGCGCGCTGTCGGCCGAGCTCGCGCCCGAGCGGCTGCGCGCGACGATCATGGCGGTGGTCTCCGCCGGCATCCCGCTCGGCCTCGCCATTGCCGGGATCCTCGCGCCGCAGATCATCGCCGCGGCCGGGTGGCCGGGGCTGTTCCTGGTCCCCGGCACGGCAGCGACCGCGCTCGCGCTCGCGCTGTGGCTCACGCTCGAAGGCGGGGCGCCGGTGCACGTCGGTGAGCAGGCGAAGCAGCCCGGCGGCGGCAAGCTGCCGCAGCTCGCGCTGCTGCGCTCGCCGTGGCTGTTCCCGTTCGCGGTGTTCGCGGCGATGCTCGCGCTCAACGCGCTCAATCTCTACCTGCTCAACTCGTGGCTGCCGACCGTGCTGCCCGGCGCCGGGCTGACGCTCGACGACGCCGCGCGGGTCGCCGGAGTGGCCAACCTTGCCGGCCTCGCGATCGGCATCGGCGCGAGCGCGCTGGTCGACAACTGGCGCAAGGGCCCGGCGCTGATGCTGCTGTTCGGGACGATGGCCGCGAGCTTCGCGGCGATCTTCCTGACCGCGCCCGACCCGGTCCGCTGGACGCTGCTGCTGATGGTCGGGGTCGGCGGGGCGAATGCCGGCGGCATGGTGCTGCCAGGGCTCGCCGCCTACCTGTTCCCCGCGCGACTGCTGTCGAGCGCGGTCGGCATGGGGGTGCTGGTGGCGCGGCTCGGCGCGTTCGCCGGACCCCCGCTGGGGGCGGCGATGCTGGCCGCCGAGGTTGCGCCGCAGACCTTCCTCGGCGTCGCCGCGCTGCCGGCGCTGGCGTGCGTGCTGGTGGCGCTCGCGGTGCCGGCGGCGCTGCGCGTACGGGGGAGAGAGGAGAAGGGGCAGGAGCCCTCATCCAACTCCGGCTAGGCAGCAGGCTGCCAAGCCTCCGTATCCTTCTCCCGCCAGCGGGAGAAGGAGAGCGCAGCGCCAGCATCCAGGCGTCTTCTCCCGCTGGTGGGAGAAGGATAGCGGAGCCTGGATGAGGGCTCCTACCCTTTCGACCCGACGTTGAGCGCCACCGCCTCGCGCACCAGCGCCTTGAACGCGGCCGCGTCGACCGTCTCGCCCT
>JAEZES010000145.1 GCA_023432995.1 Pseudomonadota bacterium | reverse complement strand
TAATTCACGTTTTTCCGGCCAGGCGGTTGTATCCGCCGGTCTTGATGGCCGAACCGCCCGCGAGGCCGCATGCCGCCGCGGGCATTCTTTCGCACGGCGGACGGGGCGAGAGCGGAGAAAGCCGGGTGGTGCGGAGGAACCGCTGGAACGTGCCGGCCGTGCGTGTGATGCGCGCTCTCGATCCGAGCCACAGCCCGATCGAACGGGCGCGCGCCTAGGCGATAATGTGCTGGAAGGCAAGCAAAAGCCAAGCCCGTGGCACCGCCACTGGGGCGGACGGGCGCGACATCCTGGCGCAAAGTGCCGGAATCGTTCGGAAAGCCGCGCGTAGGGAAGTGATAAGGCCTGCGCGGTATGATGCGCCGGACGGGCGGGCCTCTGGGGTGCGCCTGTCGCTGGGGGCGGGGCGTCCCGCGGGGAGGACACGGCATGGCGCAACAGAAGCAGCCGGGCGTATTCAGCCGGTTTGCCAATGACGCGACCGAGGCGCGCTACAACGTCACCGCGCGGACGCTGCGGCTGCCGTTCGTGCGGCTTTACTGCACGATCTTCATGCTGGCGGCGCTCGCCTACCTGATCGCCAACCCGAACCTCGTCACCCAGGCCGAGAACGCGCGGCTCGCGGTCTATCTCGGCGTCAGCCTGCTCGTCGCCGGCAGCTATGTCTGCGTGACCTTCTGGGAGGGCTACGTCCGCCACCCGGTGATCGATTTCGTGGCGCTGATCCTGCTCTCGCTGCTCGTCGGCCGGGCCAATTTCGTGCTGTTCGAGTACCTCCACCACGGTGGCGAGAACGTCCATGCCGTGGCCGTGATCAACCACCTGGTGCTGACCGCCTTCGCCGCGGTGACTCTCGCCGGGCGGCCGTGGATGTTCATCGCCTGGCTGTTCGCCGACATGTTCAGCTGGATCGGCAACATCTACACCGACCGCCAGGACGGGGCGCTGGTGTTCGTCATCCTCAGCTACCTCAGCGGGGCGGCGATCATGTTCGCGATCAATCTTGCCGTCGGACGGACCAGCCGCTCGGCGTTCATTCTCGCCGACGGGCTCGACGCCGAACGGCAGCGCAACGAGGAGCTGGTGCACAACATGCTGCCGCCGGCGGCCGTGCAGCGCATTCGTGACGGACGGGTGGTGGCCGATTCCTACGCCGACGCCAGCGTGATCTTCATCGACATGATCGGCTTCTCAGCGCTGGCGAAGCGGATCTCGCCCGGGCACCTGGTCGAGCTGCTCAACGCGTTCTTCAATCACGCCGACAACTGTGCCGCGGCGTGCGGGGTCGAGAAGGTCAAGACGGTCGGCGATTCCTACCTCGCGATCGCCGGCGGCAACGTCGATTCCGACAACAGCGCCGACGCGGCGATCGCCTTCGCCCGCGCGGTGATCGAGGGGGTCGAAGAGCTGCGCCGGGTCGCCGGGGTGGACACGGTCGGGCTGCGCGTCGGCATCCACAGCGGGCCGGTCGTCGGCGGGGTGATCGGGGCGACGCGGATGGCCTACGACTACTGGGGCGACACGGTGAACATCGCCGCACGGCTGCAGAACGTAGCGCCGATCAACGGCATCGCGGTCTCGGAAAGCACCTGGCTGCGTACGCGCGACCGCGACGGCTTCGGCCCGCCCGAAGCGACCACGCTCAAGGGGGTCGGCGAGATGACGATCCACATGGCCAGCGCCGCCGACGACGGCGGCCAGCCGGTGCGCGCGGCCGTCGCCTGATCCCGCCGCTCAGCGCTCTGCGAGCGCCTGGTCGACACGCTCGATCGCCGCAGCGATCGCTTCGTCGGCCGTCAGGTCCGAAGTGTCGAGCACGATCGCGTCGTCCGCGGCCCTTAGCGGCGCCTCGGTGCGCGAGCGGTCGCGCTCGTCGCGGCGGCGCAGGTCGGCCTCGATCTCGGCCAGGCTGCGGCTGTCGCCGCGCGCCTGCATCTCCAGCCAGCGCCGCTGCGCGCGCGCTTCGAGGCTGGCGGTGACGTAGAGCTTCACGTCGGCGTCGGGCGCGATCACGGTGCCGATGTCGCGCCCATAGAGCACCGCCCCGCCGGGCTGCAGCGCAAAACTGCGCTGGCGCTCGTAGAGGGCCTCGCGCACCGAAGCGTGGACCGACACGCGGCTGGCGAGGCCGCCGGTCGCCTCGCTGCGCAGCTCGGGGTCGGCCAGCAGCGAGTCGGGGAAGGCGCAGGCGGCCAACGCGTCGCCGCCGTCGTCGGGGTCACCCCCGTCGAGCAGCACCTGCCGCCCGACCGCGCGGTACAGCAGGCCGGTGTCGAGATGCGGCAGGCCGTAGTGCGCGGCGAGCGCGCGGGCGATCGTGCCCTTGCCCGAGGCGGTCGGTCCGTCGACGGCGACGATCATGTGTAGTGGTAGCCGGTCAGGTGGATTTCCACGAGCGAGCCGTGCTCGTCGAATTCAATGGTAACCCACCCGGGCGACAACAGGGCCTGGCAGGTTTCCCACTCGGCTTCCGTCCTCCATTCGTCGCATTCGAAGGTTGCTTCGGGGATGAAGCGGCTCGCCTTCCGCAGCACCTCGCGGCGCTCGCGGGCGAGGCCGATGCCGAGCGCTGCGATCGGCCGCCCGGCGAAATCGTCGGCCCGCACCCACTTGTCGACTACGAAGTAGGCGAACGGCTCGTCGGCCCACAGGCCGTAGCGCACCGCTCCGGCGTCGCGCCATAGGCACTCGCCGAACTCTTCGCAGCCGCCGGCGCGAATCTCGGTCAGGCGCGTGCGCACCCCGTCGAGCGGTGTCGTGATCAGGATCTCCGAGATGCTGCGGTCAACGCGTGCCTGCGCGGCGGACGGCGCATATCCGTCGGCTTCGACGAGGGAGCCCGGCGCCTGATCCGCGCCGGCGCAGCCCGCGAGGAGCAGAAGGCAAATCGGAACGCCGGGCCGCCGGATCATGCCTCCCTCTCGCGCATTTTGGGCCGGTTCGCCACCGGCAATCACGGCATTGAGAACCGCCGCCACGCGCTCTATTTGACCCTCGCGGGCGGCCACGTCCCCCGTGTTCCCCCTCGCGATCCGGGGGAGCGCTCAAGACCGGGACGGCCCGGCAGCTAACTTCGCGAAGGAGGCTGTCGTGGCTTGGGTCATTCTCATTACCGCCGGCGTGTTCGAGACCGTGTGGGCCTATTACATGAAGCTGTCCGACGGCTTCACGCGGCTCGGGCCGACCGCGGCGACATTCGCGGCGATGGCGGTCAGCATCGGGCTGCTCGGCCTGGCGATGAAGTCGCTGCCGCTCGGCACGGCCTACACGGTGTGGACCGGGATCGGCGCCGTCGGCGCGTTCGTCGTCGGGATCGTCGTGCTCGGCGAGGCCGTGACTTTCCTGCGCGTGCTTGCGGCGGGGCTGATCGTTGCCGGGCTGGTGCTGATGAAGATCTCGACGCCGGCTTGAGGGATTTCTCACGCCTGGTGCACCCTCTTGGCGTCTTGGCGTGAGCAAACGCGGCCCCGCGCCGCAGTCGCCCTATCGGCTGGTAGCCCGCTCGAGCAGCGCCTCGAACTGCGGAAAGCTGGTCGCGATCGGCGCGGTGTCGTCGACCTCGACGCCCGTGCGGCTGGCGAGGCCGGCGACGGCCATCGACATGGCGATGCGATGGTCGAGGTGCGTGGCGATCGCCGCGCCGCCCTCGCCGGTACCGGGCAGCGGTTCGCCGCCGGTCCCGTCGATCACCAGCCCATCCTCGCGCTCGATGACCGCGGCGCCCGCCGCGGCAAGCGCGGCGGCCATGGCTGCGAGGCGGTCGGATTCCTTGACCCGCAGCTCGTCGAGCCCGCGGGTGACGGTCTGCCCGCGGGCGTGCGCGGCGGCGACGAAGAACACCGGGAACTCGTCGATCATGCTCGGCGCGACGGCGGGATCGACTTCCAGCCCCTCGAGCGCCGAGTGGCGCACGCGCAGGTCGGCCACCGGCTCGCCGCCGACTTCGCGCCGGTCGAGCTCCTCGATCGCGCCGCCCATCTGGCGCAGCACCTCGTAGAGCCCGGCGCGGGTCGGATTGAGGCCGACGTTCTCGATCACCAGGTCGCTGCCGGGCACGACGAGCGCGGCCACGGCGAAGAACGCCGCCGATGAGGGATCACCGGGGACTTCGATCGTCTGCGCCCGCAGCTCGGCCTCGCCGCGGATGCGGATCGTGCGTTCGCCGTCCTGCTCCTCGACCCACAGCTCGGCGCCGAAGCCCCTGAGCATGCGCTCGGTATGGTCGCGCGTCGGGACCGGCTCGATCACGCTGGTGATTCCTGCCGTGTTGAGCCCGGCCAGCAGCACCGCGCTCTTGACCTGCGCGCTGGCAACCGGGAGGCGATAAGTGATCGGCACCGCGGGGCTGAGGCCGCGCTCGGTCAGGGGCAGCGTTGTGCCGGAGAAATCGGCGCCCATCAGCCCGAGCGGTTCGGTCACCCGACCCATCGGGCGCTTCGACAGGCTGGCGTCGCCGGTGAACTGCGCGGTGATCGGATGGCTGGCGACGAGGCCCATCAGCAGGCGCGTCGAGGTGCCCGAGTTGCCCATCTCGAGCGGTGCTTCGGGCTGCAGCAAGGCGCCGACGCCGACGCCGTGGATCGACCAGGTGCCTTCAGCCTCGCGCTCGATCGTCGCGCCCATCGCCCTGAGCGCCGCCGCGGTGGCCATCACGTCCTCGCCCTCGAGCAGGCCGGTGACGCGCGTCTCGCCGACGGCAAGCGCACCGAACATCAGCGAGCGGTGGCTGATCGATTTGTCGCCGGGCACGCGAATGCGGCCGGTGAGCGGGCCGGACGGCATGAATCGGCGCGGGCGAGGGGTCGGGTGGGCGGACAAAGCGGCGGGCTTTTGACAGCGCACGGGGGCTGTGGCAAGGCGCGCGCCGCTCTTGATTCCGGCCCTTGATTACGCTTGGGGCCGCACGATCAAGTTTCCAAGAATTCAGGCCGGCCCGCGCGGCGGCCAAAAGAGGACATACCAATGGTCAAGCCAGAGTGGGGCGCCAAGCGCAACTGCCCCAAGTGCGGTGAGCGGTTCTACGATCTCGGCAAGGACGAGCCGGTCGTGTGCATCGAGTGCGGCAACCAGTGGTATCCCGAGCCGGTGCTCAAGTCGAAGCAGCCGATCCCGTTCGAGGAAGTGCAGAAGGAGAAGGAGCCCGAGGAGGCCGATTCCGACCTCGGCGGCGACGATCTCGACGAGGATCTCGAGAACATCGACGAGGGCGAGGACTCGCCCGACAACGATGTCGATCTCGGCGGCGACGACGATCTCGGCGAAATCGGCACCGGCGACAACGAGGACGAGGATCACTGAGCGAAAAGAGGGACTGTCCCTCGTTTGAGGACGGTCCGGTCCGCCCGAACCGCACCATCCGGCGAACGCCGGGGTCCAGTGCGGAGCGGGTCAGCTTGGCGGCACGAGGTCCCGGCTTTTGCCGGGATGACGAGCGAGGTGATATTGAGGCTTGCGATTTCGGGGCGTCGCCCATAAAGGGCGGCCCTCGCGCTCCCCAGGGCGCGAACAGGAATGGAACGGGGCCGTAGCTCAGCTGGGAGAGCGCTACAATGGCATTGTAGAGGTCAGGGGTTCGATCCCCCTCGGCTCCACCATTTCACCGCCTTTTGGCCCGGGCGGGCTGCAAATGGCGATGGTCTGCGCTTCCGGCGCTCGCGGCCCGAATGGCCGCTCCGCTCCGGCTCTCGCCCATCACCATTTTCGCCTCGCCCCAGGCCAAGATCCGGCGAAATGGCCTGAAAGAAGAGATTGCCACTTGTCGTGAGTGGCTTGAATGCTGACTTGCCCGCTGGCTGACGAGGTTTCGTCCGCCGGCGCTTTTGGCTTTTGGAGTACGCGGACGCGATGTTCGACACGCTTTCTGATCGCCTGACAGGGGTGTTCGACCGCCTGCGCGGACGCGGTGCGCTGAACGAAGGCGACGTGCGCGAGGCGATGCGCGAAGTGCGCGTCGCGCTGCTCGAGGCCGACGTGGCGCTGCCGGTGGCGCGCAAGTTCATCGACGCGGTGACCGAGAAGGCGGTCGGCCAGCAGGTCCTGCGCTCGGTCACGCCGGGCCAGCAGGTGGTCAAGATCGTCAACGACGAGCTCGTCGCCATGCTCGGCGGCGAGGAGGCGGCGCCGCTCGTGCTCGAGGCGAAGCCGCCGGTGGTGATCATGCTGGTCGGCCTGCAGGGGTCGGGCAAGACCACGACCACGGCCAAGCTCGGCAAGCTGCTGAGGGAAAAGCACGGCAAGAAGCCGATGATGGCGTCGCTCGACGTCAACCGCCCGGCGGCGCAGGAGCAGCTCAAGGTGCTCGGCGAGCAGGTCGACGTGCTGACGCTGCCGATCGTGCCCGGCCAGCAGCCGGTCGACATCGCCCGCCGCGCGCTCGAAGCGGCGCGGCTGCAGGCGGTCGACGTGCTGCTGCTCGACACCGCCGGCCGGCTCCACGTGGACGAGGCGCTGATGGCCGAGATGAAGGCCGTCGCCCAGGTCGCGGCGCCGACCGAGGTGCTGCTGGTGGTGGACTCGCTGACCGGCCAGGACGCAGTCAACGTCGCCCAGAGCTTTTCCGACGAGGTCCCGCTGACCGGCGTGATCCTGACGCGGATGGACGGCGACGCGCGCGGCGGCGCGGCGCTCAGCATGCGCGCGGTGACCGGCAAGCCGATCAAGTTCGCCGGCACCGGCGAGAAGCTCGACGCGCTCGAGCCGTTCCATCCGGGCCGCCTGGCCGGGCGCATTCTCGGCATGGGCGACATCGTCTCGATCGTCGAGAAGGCGGCGGAGGTCATCGACCGCGAGGAGGCCGACAAGCAGGCCGCGCGCATGCTCAAGGGCCAGTTCGACCTCAACGACCTCAGGACCCAGCTGCGTCAGATGCAGCAGATGGGCGGGCTCGGCATGCTCGCCAACATGATGCCGGGGATGAAGAAGGCCAAGCAGGCAATGGCCCAGAGCGGGGTCGACGACAAGGTGCTGGTGCACATGGACGCGATCATCGGCTCGATGACCCCGAAGGAGCGGCAGCGGCCCGAGCTGATGAACGCCAAGCGCAAGAAACGCGTCGCTGCCGGCTCCGGGACGGACGTGCAGGACGTCAACAAGCTGCTGAAGATGCACCAGGAAATGGGCCGGGCGATGAAGCAGATCCGCAAGATGGGCGGGCTCAAGGGGCTCGGCGCGCTGCTCGGCGGCGGCGGGATGGGCGGCATGGGCGGCGGCGCTGCGCTGCCGGGCCTCGGCGGGCCTCCCGCCGGCGGCGGCCAGCTCCCGCCGGACCTGCAGAATCTCCTGAAGAAGAATTGAAGTTCAGACAGTTAAATCGGAAAGGTTAGTACCATGGCAGTTCAGATCAGGCTCTCGCGCGGCGGCGCCAAGAAGCGGCCGTATTATCGCATCGTGGTGGCCAACAGCCGCAGCCCGCGCGACGGCAAGTACCTCGAGCAGATTGGCACCTACAACCCGCTGCTCGCCAAGGACGACGCGGGCCGGGTGAAGCTCGACGAGGATCGTGCGCGCTACTGGCTCGGCGTCGGCGCGCAGGCGACCGACCGCGTCGCCCGTTTCCTCGACGCCGCCGGCATCAAGGAGCGTGCGCCCCGCAGCAACCCGCAGAAGGCGGAGCCGGGCGAGAAGGCCAAGGAGCGCGCCGAGGAGCGCGCCGCCAAGGCCGCCGAGGCCGAGGAAGCCGCCAAGGCGCCGGCCGAGGAAGAGGTCGTGACCGAGGAAGTTGCGGCCGAGGAAGTCGCCGCCGAGGCGCCGGCCGAGGAAGCCACCGCCGAGGCACCGGCCGAGGAAGCCACTGCCGAGGCGCCGGCCGAAGAGGCCTCCGAAGAAGCTCCGGCCGAGGAAGCGGCCGCAGAGGAAGCGCCGGCTGCCGAGGAGGCTCCCGCCGAGGAAGCCCCGGCGGAAGAAGCTGCCGCCGAAGAAGCTCCGGCCGAGGAAGCGGCCGCCGAGGACGCGCCGGCCGAGGACGCGCCGGCCGAGGACGCCAGCGAGGAAAAGACCGAGGGCTGACCCTTGGCCGCGGACAAGCCCGTCACGCTCGCTGCCATCACCGGCGCGCATGGCGTGACGGGCGAAGTCCGCCTGAAGCTGTTCGGTGAAGGCGTGGCCGCGCTGGCCGCGCACGAGCGCTTCAACGACGGCGCGCTGACGCTCGCGAGGGTACGCGACGACAGCAAGGGCGGGGCGATCGCCCGCTTCGCCGAGGTGGCCGACCGGACGGCCGCCGAGAAGCTGCGCGGGACCCTGCTCACCGTGCCCCGTTCGGCGCTGCCGCCGCTCGGCGAGGGTGAATACTATCACGCCGACCTGATCGGGCTTGCCGCGGTGTCCGACGCGGGCGAGCCGCTCGGCTCGGTCGTGGCGGTCGAGAATTTCGGCGCCGGCGACGTGATCGAAATCGAGCGGCCCGGCGGCAAGCGCTTTATGGTGCCGATGCGCGCCGAGGCGGTGCCCGAGTGGGACGCCGAGCGGCTGGTTGTGGTCGCCGCGTTCGCACAGGGCTGAGTCGCTGCCTAGCGCCTGAGCGGGGCGAGCTCCGCCAGATAATTGCGGATCGTCGTGGCGGCGACGCCGCCTTCGCCCATCGCGTGGCTGATCTGGTCGAGGCCTTTGACCACGTCGCCGGCGGCGAACAGGCCGGGGACGTTGGTGCGCTGGTGCGAATCGACCACCAGGCAGCCGTCTGCGCTCACTTTGGCCCCGGCTTCGGCGGCAAGGTCCGAGCGCACGCGCGAGCCGAGCGCCGGATAGACGCTGTCGAAGCCGAGCCGCCCGCGCCCAGTGTCAAGCGCGAGCCGGCCGTCCTCGATCGCGTAGCCGGCACAGGGACCGTCGACGCGGGCGATACCCGCGCGGTCGAGCTCGGCCATGCACTGCGCGTCGAGGCCATGCTCGGCCTCGGGCGAGATCAAGGTCAGGTCGGCCGTGTAGCCGCGCAGGAACAGCGCCTCGGCGGTCGCATGATCGCCGGTGCCGATTACCGCGACGCGCTTGTCGGTGACGTCGTAGCCGTCGCAGATCGGGCAATAGCGCAGCAGGCCGGCCGCGAGCGCCTCGGCGTGCAGCGCGTCGTCGAGCCCGGTGGGGCGGTTGTTGATCACCCCCGTGGCCACCAGCACCGTGCGGGCGCGGAACTCGCGGGCCTCGGCACGGACGACGAAGCCGTCGTCGGCGCGCTCGATCCGCGTCACGCGGGCCAGCTCGCGCGTGGCGCCGTAGCGCTCGGCCTGCTGGAGCATTCGCGCGAGCAGCTCGAGGCCCGAGATGCCCTCGGGAAAGCCGGCGTGGTTGCGGGTGCAGGGGATCAGCGCGGCACGGCTGGTGCCGCTGTCGAACAGGCGGATAGAGAGGTGAAACCGGGCGAGATAGATGGCGGCTGTGAGCCCGGCCGGGCCGGCGCCGACGATGATGCAGTCTTCCAAGTCGCTCGGCTCCCCCGGTCGTTGGGATGGCGCGGCTCACACTCCGCCACCGTCCCAACGCTCGGGGCGCCGATCGGTCCCACGGCTCAGGCGAGAACCGGGTACGCGGCGCAATCGGTACCCGCGACCGGCGCGATCGCCGTTTCGGCCAGGCCGGGAGCCGGCGTCGCCAGCGCCATCACGACGATCCACAGCGCCGCGGTGAGCACGGTCGCGCCGAGGCCGCGCAGGCTAGCCGAGGCGGCCGGCGGGAGCGCGCGACGCGGCCCGACCTGGCTTGGCAGGCCATAAGGGTCGTCAATGCTTTTCGGGCCGCGCGGGCGGCGCGAGAAGCGGCTCCCGATGCGGTTCAGGCGACGGGCCAGATCGTTCGAGAACTGGCGATGGCCGATGGTCCAGCTTTGCATGAAGTGTTGGTCCTGCATGATCAGTCCCCTTTCTCTGATGCCGGGTAAATGAACCCACCGAGCCCCAGGCGCCAACAAAACAGATGTCCAAAGCTATAAGGTCGGCTTATAAGACGCCGGATGGACCGCCTGCCCCCGCTTTCAGCGATTCGCGCGTTCGAGGCCGCCGGCCGGCACGAGAACTTCTCGCGCGCCGCCGACGAGCTCGGACTGACGCAGGCGGCGGTCAGCTACCAGATCCGGCAGATCGAGGATCGCGTCGGCCGGCCCCTGTTTGTGCGCGAGAAGGGCCGCGTGCGCCTGTCGGACAGCGGGCGGCGGCTGCTCCCGGCGGTGACCGGCGGCTTCGCCGCGATCGCCGAGGCCTTTGCCGCGCTACGCGAGGAAGACGACAACGTGCTCGAGCTTAACGCCGCCGTTTCGTTCGGTGGGACCTGGCTCAGCGCGCGGATCGGCCGCTTCCAGGTGCGCTTTCCCGATCTCGCCGTGCGCATCTCGGTGACCAACGAGGTGATCGATTTCGCCCGCGGCTCGGTCGATGCGGCGGTCCGCGCCGGGTCCGGGCACTGGGACGGCCTGCGCGCCGACTTCCTGTTCCGGCAGCACTTCACCCCGATCTGCACGCCGGCGTTCATCCAGGCCAACGCAATCGAGCGGCCCGAGGACCTGCTGCGGGTCGAGCGGCTGGCGCCGAACGATCCGATGTGGGCCGGCTGGTTCGCCAATGTCGGCATCGCCACCCCGCCGCCGCGCCCGGGCGTCGTGCTCGACAGCCAGCTGCAGGAAGCCACCGCGATCCAGGGCGGCTTCGGGATCGCCCTGATGACGCCGATGTACTGGCGCGCCGAGCTCGACAGCGGCCGGCTGGTGCAGCCGTTCGAGACCTTCTATCTGCCCGGCGGCCCGCCTGGCAACGCGCAGTGGCTGGTGCATCCCGAGAGCCGCGTCGGCGTGCGCAAGATCGAGCGGTTCCGCGAGTGGATCCACGAGGAGCTGGCGAGCGAGCGCGAGCGGACGCCCGCGGAGATTTGGGAGCCGGTTTGACGAGGTGCGTCCACAATGGAGTGGGTTCTGCCCGCAACCATTGATGCGTTGACGTCAGCGACGTATATACCTCAGGTATATACGGAGGTCCTAATGGGGAAGGAGTACACCGCCAAGAGCTTCAAGTCAGGCAATTCGGTGGCGATTCGTTTGCCGAAAGAGCTGGGCATCGAAGCGGGTCAGGAGTTTGTTCTGGTGCCGCACGGCGATCGCCGGATCACGGCGATACCGGCGGACCGCCGCAAGGAGCATTTCCTACAGCTGGCGGGTACGATGTCGAAGGGCTGGATGCAGGACGGCCGGTTGACCAGCGACAGCGAGGTACGCGGCGAACGCGGTCCGCTCGATGACGCAGCCTGAAGCGTGTACCTGCTCGACACCAATGCCTGTCTCGATTTCCTGCTGTTGCGCAGTCGGGCGCTTGTTGCGCGGCTGGGTGAGACCTTCGGCCATTGCAGCGTTTCGGCCATAACCGTCGCGGAGCTGCGGGTCGGCAGCCGGACATCGGCGAATCCCGCGGAAGACGATCGCAAACTCGATCTCTTTCTGTCGGGGCTGGACGTAAGACCGTTCGATGCCGATGCCGCTGTCCGTTATGGCAAGATGATGCGCGATCTGGCGATGAAGCGCACCAATTTCGACCGCCTGATCGCGGCTCATGCGCTGTCGCTGGGGCTGGTTCTGGTGACGAGCAACACCCGGCACTTCGCAGACGTGCCTGGCCTTAAGGTCGAGAACTGGGCTGTGTGATGGCGGAGACGTTGACCGGGGTTATCGAAATCGCCTCCGAGCAAAGTGGCATTCCTACTTCAAAGCTCTCCGCCGCGAGCGCAATCGATCAGGATATCCGCATCAGCGGCGACGACGTTACCGAATTTGTCGAAACGCTGGCGAGGGAGTTTGGAGAGCAGGTCTGGCAATGGCCCTGGCAGCGCTATGCTTGTCTTGACGAGGGCCTATCGCCACTCTTCCCCTTCATGCTTCTCTGGCAGTTGGCCAGTTGGCCATGGCGCGGTTCCTTCGCGTATCCATCGCGCTATGAGCGACTAGAGCTTGGGCACATTGCCGCCGTGATCGACCGAGGCCAATGGTTCGAGCCATGACTTTCGCCGCGACCGTCCTCACGCTCTACCCGGAGATGTTTCCCGGCTCTCTCGGCGTGTCGCTTGCAGGCCGGGCGCATGATGACGGCGCGTGGTCGCTCGAGGCGGTACAGATTCGGGACTTCGCCACCGACAAGCACCGCACGGTGGACGACACGCCGGCCGGAGGCGGGGCCGGGATGGTGCTCAAGCCCGACGTGCTCGCGGCGGCGATCGACCATGCGCGGGCGCTGCAGCCCGAGTGCCCGGTGCTGGCGATGACGCCGCGGGGCAAGCCGATCACGCAGGGGCGGATTCGCGAGCTGGCTGCGGGGCCGGGGGTGACGCTGCTGTGCGGCCGGTTCGAGGGGTTCGACGAGCGGATTTTCGCGGGCCGCGACGTCGAGGAAGTCAGCCTCGCCGACATCGTCCTGTCGGGCGGAGAGCCCGCCGCGCTGGCCATTCTCGACGCTTGCATTCGCCTGCTTCCCGGCGTAATGGGCGCGCCTTCAAGCGGGGCCGAGGAATCCTTCGAGGAAGGGCTGCTCGAGTATCCGCACTATACCCGACCTCAGGAATGGGAAGGGCGCACGATCCCTGAAGTGCTGCGATCGGGGGATCATGCGAAGATCGCCGCTTGGCGCAAATCCCAGGCGGAGAACGACACACGGTCACGCAGGCCGGACCTTTGGGAGCGCCACAGGGGTGCTCGGGACCAGTCTGCCTCTGGCGCGCGGCGCGAGGACTAGAGGAACCCGCAATGGGCCTGATCCAGGAGCTCGAGGCGGAGGCGATCGCCGCCTTCAACGAGAGCAAGAGCATCCCCGACTTCCGTCCGGGTGACACCGTGCGCGTCGGCGTGCGCGTGGTCGAGGGCGAGCGCACTCGCGTGCAGAACTACGAAGGCGTCTGCATCGCCCGCTCGAACCGCGGCATCAACAGCAATTTCACCGTTCGCAAGATGAGCTTCGGCGAGGGCGTCGAGCGCGTCTTCCCGCTCTACTCGCCGAACGTCGAGAGCATCGAAGTGGTCCGCCGCGGCGTCGTCCGGCGGGCCAAGCTCTATTACCTGCGCGGCCGGACCGGCAAGCGCGCCCGCATCGCCGAGCGCCGCGAGACCGTGAGCCAGGAGGGCTGAGGCCCGCCGCCGGAACAATGGGTTTCAAGAGGGCGCCTTGGCTTTGAGCCGGGGCGCCCTTTTTCTTTTCAGGAGCAAGACATGGGTTATCGGGTTGCGGTCGTCGGAGCCACCGGGAACGTCGGGCGCGAGATGCTCGCCATCCTCGCCGAGCGCGAGTTTCCGATGGACGCGGTCGCCGCAGTCGCCAGCTCGCGCTCGCAGGGCCTCGAGATCGAAGTCGGCGACAGCGGACGGATGGTCAAGTGCCAGAACCTCGAGCACTTCAACTTCGCCGGCTGGGACATCGCGCTGTTCGCCGCCGGGTCTGGACCGACCAAGGAGTATGCGCCCAAGGCGGCCGCCGCCGGGTGCGTGGTGATCGACAACTCGTCGCTCTACCGGATGGACCCCGACGTGCCGCTGATCGTGCCCGAGGTGAACCCGGACGCGATCGACGGCTACAAGGCGCGCAACATCATCGCCAACCCCAACTGCTCGACCGCGCAGATGGTCGTCGCCTTGAAGCCGCTGCACGACGCGGCGACGATCAAGCGCGTGGTCGTCAGCACCTACCAGTCGGTCTCCGGTGCCGGGAAAGCCGGGATGGACGAGCTGTTCGAGCAGAGCAGGGCGATCTTCGTCGGCGACCCGGTCGAGAGCCGCAAGTTCACCAAGCAGATCGCGTTCAACGTGATCCCGCACATCGACGTGTTCCTCGACGACGGCTCGACAAAGGAAGAATGGAAGATGGTGGTCGAGACCAAGAAGATCCTCGACCCGAAGATCAAGGTCAGCGCGACCTGCGTGCGGGTGCCGGTGTTCGTCGGCCACTCGGAAGCGATCAACATCGAGTTCGAGAACGAGATCAGCGCCAAGCAGGCGCAGGACATCTTGCGCGAGGCCCCCGGGGTGATGCTGGTCGACAAGCGCGAGGACGGGGGATACGTGACGCCGATCGAGTGCGCCGGCGACGGCGCGACTTACGTCAGCCGCGTGCGCGAGGACCCGACGGTCGAGAACGGCCTGACGATCTGGTGCGTCAGCGACAACCTGCGCAAGGGCGCGGCGCTCAACGCGGTGCAGATTGCCGAGCTGCTCGGCCGGCGGCACCTCAGGAAGGGCTGAGCGCGCGGCCCCTTCAGAGGTCCGCCACCGCTAGGCCCTGGTGGCCGGTCCGCTCGCCGCCGGCCTCGGGCCGCCGCTCCTGCGCATGATCAGCACGAGCGGCACTGAGGCAAGGCTGAGCCACATCATCAGCCAGTAGTCGTCGACATAGGCGACCATCGCCGCCTGGCGAGTGACCTCGATGTCGACCAGGCCGAGCACGGCCTCGCCGTATTGCGCGAAGCGGTCGAGCGAGGACAAGTCGAACATCGTGCTGATCGAGGGGGTGACGTGGCCGGCGAGCTCGCTGTGCGCGGTCTGGGTGTTGCGCGTGAGCAGAGTCATCATCACCGAGATGCCGATCGACGATCCTACCGAGCGCGTCAGGTTGAGCAGGCTCGAGCCGTCGGTCCGCAAGTGCGGCGGGAGGGTGGCGAAGGCGGTGGCGTTGAGGGGGATGAACACGAGGCCGATGCCGAGGCCCTGGATCAGGCCTGACATGACGATGTGATAGCGATCCACCTCGAGCGACCAGCCGGCCATCTGCCACAGCGACCAGGCGCCGATCAGGAAGCCCGCGGAAACCATCCAGCGCGCGTCGACGCCCTTGCGCAGAAGCAGGCCCGAGAGCTGCATCGAGATCAGCACGCCGACCCCGCGCGGCATCAGCACCATGCCGGTGTCGATCACGTCGTAGCCGAACAGCCCTTGCAGCATCGGCGGCAACAGCGCCATCGTCGCGAACATGACCACGCCGATCACCACCATGAACAGCAGCGAGACCACGAAATTGACGTTGGCGAACAGCTGCCTGTCGAACAGCGGGTCGGCGGCGGTCACCGAGTGGATCACGGCGGCCCACGCGGCCGACAGCACGACGAACGTGTAGAGCCAGATCTCGCCCGAGGCGAACCAGTCGAGATGCGTGCCGCGGTCGAGCATGAGCTGCAGTCCGGAGAGGCACAGCGCGATCATCGCGAAGCCGAACAGGTCGAACCGGCGCCGGGTGATCTCGCGCGACGGCAGCTCGGCCATCAGGATCGCGAGGCACAGCGCGCCGACGGGGACGTTGACGTAGAACACCCAGCGCCACGACCAGTTCTCGGTGATCCAGCCGCCGAGCACCGGGCCGAGGATCGGGCCGATCATCACCCCCATCCCCCACAGCGCGATGATCGAGGACTGCCGGCTCGGCTTGGTCGTGTCGAGCAGCGCGGCCTGGCTCAGCGGGGCGATGAACGCCCCGGCGACGCCCTGCAGCGCGCGGAACACGACCATCTCCTCGAGGTTCTGCGCCATCCCGCACAGCATCGAAGTGATCACGAACCCGCCGACCGACCAGATGAACAGCCGCCGCGAGCCGATCCGGTCCGACAGCCAGCCGGTGATCGGCATCGCCACCGCCGAGGCAATGATATAGCTCGTCAGCACCCAGCTGATCGTGTCGGGCGTGGCACCGAGCGTCGACTGCATGTGCGGGATCGCCACGTTGGCGATCGTGATGTCGAGCACCTGCAGCAGCGTCGCGGCCATGACGCCGACGATCAGCAGCAGGTGGTTCTCGACCGGAAGCTGGGCGACGTCCTCGAGCGCCGCGGTCGAGGCCCGCTCGCCGCCCCGCGCGGAACGCGCCGCGCGTGCCAAGTTACCGCTTCCGGCCGTCGATGAAGACGGTGACGTCGGTCGACAGGCCGGCGATCAGCGGCCGCGAACTCTTCTCGTCGATCGCAATCCGCACCGGCACGCGCTGCGTCACCTTGACCCAGTTACCGGTGGCGTTCTGCGCCGGGAGGACCGAAAATTCCGAGCCCGTACCCGCGCCGATCGACGCCACGTGGCCTCTCAGCACGAGCCCGGGATAGGCATCGACGCGGACCTCCGCCGGCTGGCCGACGCCCATCTCGGCGAGGTCGGTTTCCTTGAAGTTGGCTTCGACATAAGTGCCTTGGTCGGCGACGATGGTCAGCATCGGCAGGCTGGTAACCGCCTGCTGGCCGAGTTGCAGCCGGTCCGACGGGGCGACCCGGCCCGCGAGCGGCGCACGGACTACCGTGCGCCGCAGCGCCAGATCGGCCTCCGCTCGGCGCGCCCGCGCGGCCGCAACCTGCGGGTTCACGCCGGGAACCGCGGGGCCCTCGGCGAGCCGGGCTCGCGCCTCGCGCTGCTTGGCCTCGGCAAGCCGCAACCTCTCGCGCGCCTCGGCGACCGCGTGCTCCGCGGCCTCGTAATCGGCCTTGGTGGTAAAGCCGCGCTCCCACAGCGCCTGCTGCCGTTCGAGTGTCGCCCGGGCGAAGGCGATGTCCTCGCGCGCCGCCGCGATGTCGGCGCCGGTCAGCTCGCTGGCGTTGGCGAGCGCCGTCACGTTCGCTTGCGCGGTGGCGATGGCGGCGTCGGCCTCAGCGATCTGCAACCGGTAAGGCTCGGGATCGACGCGGAACAAGAGGTCGCCGGCCTGCACGACCTGGCCCTCGCGCACGGCGACGTCGACGATCTTGCCGACGATCTCGGCGCTGACCCCGACCTTGTCCTGCTTGAGGTAGGCGTTGTCGGTCGAGACCTTGCCCTGCAGGCTCTGCCAGTAGAGCAGGCCGCCGACAAGCAGGACGATCGGAAGCGACAGCATCAGCGTGAGCCGCCCCCAGCGGCGGCGGGGCGCGCTCTCCGCAGGCGCTTCGCGAAGCTCGGCGCCGCCTTCGGCCAGCGCGGGATCGGCTTCAGCCAAGAGCGGTCCTCTCCTGCTCGCGCTGGACCACGAGATTGGCGCGAATGACCTGGAGCATGCGCACGAACTCGTCGCACTCGGCGGGCGAAAGGCCGGTGAGCAGGTCCTCGACCATGTCGTCGAGCCGCTGGCCCAGGCGGGCGAGCTTCTCGCGGCTCTTGGCGGTCAGGTGCAGGCGCCGGGCCCGCCGGTCGCTGAGGTCGGGGTGGCGCTCGACCAGCCCGGCCTCCTCGAGCCGGTCGATCATCCGGCACAGCGTGATCGGTTCGACGTCGATCTGGTCGGCGTAGTAGCCCTGGTTCCGGCCCGGCGCGCGCTCGAGCATCATCAGCACCCGGGCCTGTGGACCGGTCACGCCGTCGGTGCGGACGCGCTCATCGAACGCGCGGCGGGCAAGGCGCGACGTATCTGCCAGCAGGTAGCCGACATGAGCCATCGCGCGCCGGTATATTAAGCCTGCTTACTAATCAAGCTTTGCTTGCAATAGTTCGCGGCCGTGGCCTTCATGCGCGGCGAAGGAGAGCGGACATGGCCGGAGCGATGACCGGAGGCTGCCAGTGCGGGCGCGTGCGCTACACCGCACAAGTCGCGGACGACGAGGCCTACCTGTGCCACTGCCGGATGTGCCAGCGCGCGACCGGCGGCGTGTCGGTGGCCTACAAGAACCTCGCCAAGTCGGCCGTCGCGTGGGAGCGCGAGCCCGAGTGGTACGTCTCATCACCGGTCGCGAGGCGGCCGTTCTGCCGCGAATGCGGCACGCCGCTCGGCTTTGCCTTCAACGCCAGCGAGCGGATCGACCTGACGGTCGGCTCGTTCGACGATCCGACGGCATTCCGACCGGTGGCCAACTTCGGCGTCGAAAGCCGCCTCGCGGCGTGGGAAGACACCGCGCACCTGCCCGCGCACAAGGTCACCGAGACCGCGAGCGTAATAGCACGCTGGCAGGAGGCGGGGCTCGAGGTGCCCGAGTGAGCGCAGCGCGTTCCGAACGGATCGCGTCGTTCGACGGCACCGGACTGGCCGTCCACCGGATCGGCGGGGGCCGCCCGGCGATCCTGCTCCACGGGCTGTTCTCGAGCGCCGAGATGAACTGGATCCGTTTCGGCCATGCCGCGACGCTGGCCGAAGCCGGGCTCGAGGCGATCATGCCCGACTTGCGGGCCCACGGTGCCAGCGACGCGCCGCACGATCCGTCGGCCTATCCGCACGGCGTGCTGGTGCGCGACCTCGAGGCGGTGGTCGCGGCGCTCGGCCTCGAGGATTTCGACCTCGCCGGTTTCTCGCTCGGCGCGCGCACGGCGGCGAGCGCGGTTGCGGGCGGGCTCGCGCCGCGGCGGCTGGTCCTCGCCGGCATGGGCCTCGAAGGTCTCGCCGGCTGGGAGCGCCGCGCGGCGTTCTTCGTCGACGCGATCGACCGTTTCGACGAGGTCCGGCACGGCGACCCGGCGTACATGGCGGTCCAGTTCATGAAGACGATGAAGGTTGACCGGGCGGCCGCCCGGCTGCTGCTGGCAACGGTCGACGACCTCGCGGTCGGCGACCTCGCGCGCCTCGCCATGCCGGCGCTGGTGCTGTGCGGTGACAAGGACCGCGACAACGGCTCTCCGCAGAGCCTCGTCGACGCTTTGCCGAATGCCCGGCTGCAGCTGGTGCCGGGTACGCATATGAGCTCGGTGACCGAGCCCGCGCTGGGCGCGGAGATCGCACGCTTCCTGACCGCTTGATTCAGCCGGCCTGCAGGTTCAGACCGGTAGCGATTGAAACCTGTTGCCCTTCCCGAAAAGAGGACTGTGCCGCCGATGAAGGTTCTTGCTTCCGTTGCCGCCCTGGCGCTCGCCGCCGGCCTCGCTGCCCCCGCTGCCGCGCAACAGGCGGCCGCCTCCGAAGCCCCCGCCTACCCGATGACCCCGCAGGGCGCGGCCGACTTCGTCGCCGCGGTCGAGAAGGACCTGTTCGACTTTTCGGTCGAGGCGGCGCGGATCCAGTGGGTCAACGCGACCTACATTACCGACGACACCGACGCGCTCGCTGCACGCTATGGGACCATCGGCACCGAGAAGACCGTCCAGTATGCGCTGCAGGCGGCGCGTTACGCGCAGGTCCAGGGGCTCGACCCGGTGGTCGCCCGCAAGCTCGACATCCTCAGGAACGGCATCGTCCTGCCGGCGCCGACCACGCCCGGCGCCGCCACCGAGCTCAACGAGATTTCGACCGAGCTGCAGTCGATCTACGGCAAGGGCAAGGGCACGCTCAAAGGCGAGCCGATCGCCGGCGTCGACATCGAGGCCGAGATGGGCGAGCTCGACCACACCCCGGAAGAGTACGCCGAGATGTGGGCGAGCTGGCACGACAGCGTCGGCAAGCCGATGCGCGAGGACTACGCGCGCATGATCGAGATCGCCAACGAGGG
Organism: Pseudomonadota bacterium; assembly: GCA_023432995.1. Taxonomy (GTDB): domain Bacteria; phylum Pseudomonadota; class Alphaproteobacteria; order Sphingomonadales; family Sphingomonadaceae; genus Croceibacterium_A. The sequence continues at coordinate 9,854 of JAEZES010000145.1, read as the reverse complement.
TGCCCGCGAGCTCGGCTTCGCCGACACCGGCGCGATGTGGCGCTCGAACTACGACATGCCGCCCGAGGAGTTCGCGGCGACCACCGAGCGACTGTGGCAGGAGGTCAAGCCGCTGTACCTTGCGCTGCACACCTACGTGCGCGGCAAGCTCAACGAGAAGTACGGCGCCTCGGTGCAACCCGCGAGCGGCCCGATCCGCGCCGACCTGCTCGGCAACATGTGGGCGCAGGAGTGGGGCAACATCTACCCGCTGGTCGCGCCCGAGGGCGCCGGCGACATCGGCTACGACCTGACCGAGCTGATCGAGGCCAAGGGCCTGAGCGAGCTCGACATGGTCAAGGCCGGCGAGAACTTCTTCTCCTCGCTCGGCTTCGCGCCGCTGCCGGAGACCTTCTGGCAGCGCTCGCTGTTCCTCAAGCCGGCCGACCGCGAGGTGCAGTGCCACGCGAGCGCGTGGGACGTCGACAACGTCGAGGACCTGCGCATCAAGATGTGCATCAAGAAGAACGCCGACGACTTCGTGACCATCCACCACGAGCTCGGCCACAACTACTACCAGCGGGCCTACAACCAGCAGTCGTTCCTGCACCTCAACGGCGCCAACGACGGGTTCCACGAAGCGATCGGCGACATGGTCGCGCTGTCGATCACGCCCGAATACCTGGTCCAGATCGGGCTGCTCGACCGCGCCCAAGTGCCGGGGGCCGAGAAGGATATCGGGCTGCTGCTGCGCCAGGCGATGGACAAGGTCGCGTTCCTGCCGTTCGGCCTGCTGGTCGACAAGTACCGCTGGGGGGTGTTCGACGGCTCGATCGCGCCGGCCGAGTACAACCAGGCCTGGGTCGACCTGAAGCGCGAGTACCAGGGGATCGTGCCGCCGGTCGAGCGGCCGGCCGACGCGTTCGACCCGGGCGCCAAGTACCACATCCCGGCGAGCGTGCCGTACATGCGCTACTTCCTCGCGCGGATCCTGCAGTTCCAGTTCTACAAGGCCGCCTGCGACGCGGCCGGTTGGACCGGCCCGCTGCACCGCTGCAGCTTCTACGGCAACGAGGAAGTCGGCCGGCGGCTGAACGCCATGCTCGAGATGGGCGCCAGCAAGCCGTGGCCCGACGCGCTCGAGGCGTTCACCGGCAGCCGCGAGATCAGCGGCGCGGCGCTGGTCGAGTACTTCGCCCCGCTGAAGGCGTGGCTCGACGAGCAGAATCGCGGTAAGCCAAGCGGCTGGTAGCGCAAAGAAGGGGGGCTGGGATCGTGAGACTTCGAACAACGCTCGCGGGCCTGGCGGCGCTCGCGCTGCCGCAGGCGGCGCTGGCCCAGGCGGGGCCGGCGATGGCATCCGCCGCCGATCCCGAGGGGATCGCGCGTCTGCTGCGCTTCGCCGGCTATCCGGCCGAATTGACCACCGACTCGGTCGGCGATCCGATGATCGAAACCGAGTTCTCCGGGCTGATCGGCTCGGTGCTGTTCTACGGCTGCGATTCGCAGACGCACCAGCGGTGCGATTCGGTGCAGCTGCGCGTCGGGCTCGACCGGGCGCGGCCGATGGCGCTCGCCATGCTCCATTCCGAGTTCGGCAACGACCGGTTCTATTCGGTCCATCTCGACGACGAAGGCGATCCCTGGTTCAACTGGGACATCATGACCGGGTCGGGGGAGGGCATCCCGAGCCAGGTGTTCATGCTCGCGGTCAACCGGTTCGCGACGCAGGTCGAATCCGCCTCCGACGCCGTTTTCGCCGAGGAACGCCAGCAGTAGCGCCGACCTGTCCGCGCCGGTCCCGGACTCCGAGCGACCGGCGCGCAGGTAGCTCACCCTAACGGAACGGCGGTTCGTTGAACGCCCGCAGCTTGCGGCTGTGCAGGCGCGGGCCTTCGGCGCGCAGCCGTTCGCAGGCGCGGATGCCGATCTGCAGGTGCGCGGCGATCGCCTGCTCGTAGAAGTGGTTGGCCTGGCCCGGCAGCTTGATCTCGCCGTGGAGCGGCTTGTCCGAGACGCACAGCAGCGTGCCGTAGGGGACGCGGAAGCGGTAGCCCTGCGCGGCGACGGTGGCGCTTTCCATCTCGATCGCCACCGCGCGGCTTTGCGACAGCCGGCGCGCGGTGTGCGTGTAGCGCAGCTCCCAGTTGCGGTCGTCTGTGGTGACCACGGTGCCGGTGCGCATGCGCTGCTTGAGATCCGAGCCCTGCGCGCCGCTCACTTCCTCGGCCGCGCCCGCGAGCGCCTGTTGCACCTCGGCGATCGCCGGCAGCGGGATCTCGGGCGGAAGCACCGCGTCGAGCACGTGGTCGTCGCGCACGTAGGCGTGGGCGAGCACGAAGTCGCCGATCTTCTGCGTCGGCCGCAGCCCGCCGCAGTGGCCGATCATCAGCCAGGCTTCGGGGCGCAACACCGCCAGGTGGTCGGTAATGGTCTTGGCGTTCGACGGACCGACGCCGATGTTGACCAGCGTGATCCCCATGCGGTCGGCGGCCATCAGGTGATAGGCCGGCATCTGGTGCCGCCGCCAGGTGGTCTCGTTGAGCTCGGCGTGGGCGTTGTCGGTCGCCCGGTCGAGATAGAGCCCGCCGGCCCCGGCCAGCGCGGAGTAGGTCCCCCGGCCGAGCTGGCGCGCGCTCCAGTCGACGAATTCGTCGATGTAGCGGTGATAATTGGTGAACAGCACGAAGCGCTGGAAATGCTCGGGCGCGGTGCCCGTGTAGTGCGCCAGGCGGGCGAGCGAGAAATCGGTCCGCAATCCGTCGAACAGCGACAGCGGGAGGGGCCCGCCGGGAACGCCGATGTCGAAGCCGTCGGCCAGTTCGTCGCCGATCAGCGCGAGCTCGGTGGTCGGGAAGTGCAGCGCCAGCTCGCCCGGCGTGACGCCGAGCATCGCCGCGCCGCGTTCGGAATCGAGCACGTAGGGGAACGGGATTTCCTGGCGCGACGGAACGCAGTCGATCTCGACGCCATAGTCGCTCCGCAGCAGGTCGAGCTGCTCGGTCAGGTAGTCGGCATAGAGCCCCGGCCGGGTGACCGTCGTGGCATAAGTACCCGCCCGGTGCAGGCGGGCGAAGGCGCGCGAGCGGTCGCCCGATGAGCTTCCGCCGTGGAAGCGCACGCGTAGTTCGGGGTAGCAGTACGACCCGTCGTGGCGGCGCTCGGCCGGCGGCGTTTCACGGGTGCGGGCGAAAGCGGCGATGTCGCCGCGCAACCGCTCGACCGCGGCATCGTAGATCGCGGTCAGCTCGGCAATGATCGTGCGGGAATCCATGACCGCACCTAGCGCGCAAACGGCGACAACTCAAAGGCCGCGCGGTATCAGGGGAAGCCGTTCGCCAGGGGAGCCTCGTGATGCCCGTCCGCCCGATCGCCGCCGCCCTTCTCGCCACCGCCTGCGCCGCGCCGCCTTCGGCGCAAGCCGCCGACGACGTCGCCGGGACGATGCTGGTCGCCAACAAGCGCGCCAACACCCTGGTGCGGGTCGATCTGGCGACCGGCGAGACAACCCACGAGGTGCCGACCTGCGCCAATCCGCACGAGCTCGCCGTCTCGCCCGACCGCACGCACGTCGCCCTGGCCTGCTACAGCGGGCAGGAGCTCGAGATCCTGCGCTCGGCCGACCTCGCCATGGTCAAGCGGATCGAGCTGGCCGCCGGCGCCCGCCCGCACGGGGTGTTCTGGCACGCCGACGGTACGCTGTTCGCGAGCGCCGAGGGGCGCGGCTCGATCTTCGTGGTCGAGTCACCGCTCGGCGACAGCCCGCGCGTGCGCGAGATCGGCAGCGGTCCGCCGGGGCCGCACATGGTCGTGGTCGACGAGGCCGGCCGGTTCGCGTGGGGCACGATCATCCCCACCGGAACGGTCGTGCGCTACGACCTCGCCGCGGGGCGCGAGAGCGGGCGCAAGGTGCTCGGCGGCCAGACCGAGGGCCTGGCGCTGGCGCCCGACAGCTCGGCGCTGTGGGTCGGCGCCAACCAGGCGGGCAAGGTCTACCGGCTCGATCCGACGACGCTCGAGGTCCAGGCCGAAGTCGCGACCGGGCCCGTGCCGATCCGCGTCGCCGCGCATCCGCACGGTAAATGGGTGGTCAGCTCGAACTTCGGCGAAGGGGGCCTGACGGTGATCGACAGCGTCGCCAACACGGTCTCGCGCTCGGTGCCGGTGTCGGGCGAACAGGGTCCGCAGCAGGTCACGCTGGTGTTCAGCGACGACGGCGAGCGGCTCTATGCGGCCGAAACCGCGACCCGCACGGTGGCCGAAATCGACTTCGCCAGCGGAAAGGTCCTGCGCCGGCTGCCGAGCGGCGATGGCGGCGACGGGCTCGAGGTCTTCGAATAGCTCAGCCGGCCGCCTGCGGAAGCATCCAGCTCGCGCGAAAGCCGTTGGTGTTGCTGCCGAAATCGAGGCGCGAGCGGTGCGCGGCGGCGCTCGCCGCGACCAGCGAGAGAGCGAAGGACGGTGCCGGCGGATGGAGCTGCTTTGCGAATTGTTCGGCCACTGGCCCGAGGCGCTGAGCCTGCGTCGCCGCCACGGGCGCTGGATCAGCCGCTGCTGGCTGTGCCAGACGGCCCTCGTGCGCGGGCACGGGCGTGGTGCGAGGCGCACGATGGTGCCAGCCCCGCTGCGCACGAAAAGGGCGCGGTTCCCGATCGAAACCGCGCCCTCTTGTCGTGATTCGCTGACGGTTAGCCTTCAGCCGGCTCGTCGCTCTCGGCCGGCGCCTCGGCTTCCTCGGCGGCTTCCTCGGCCGGGGGCAGCTCGCCCGGCTCGGCGTTCGGATCGAACGCCTCGGTGAAGCCCTCGCTCTCGGCGCGGTCTTCCTCGGCGACTTGCGCGAGGATGTCCACGCCCTGGCTCTGCAGCTCGGCTTCGTCGTCCGAACGGGCGACGTTGGCCTTGACGAGAACATGGACTTCGGGATGCAGCGCGACGCGGACGTCGAACATGCCGATGGTCTTGATCGGCCGCTCGAGGATGATCTGCGACTTGCTGATCGAGTGGCCCTTGTCCTTGAGCGCCTCGGCGATGTCGCGCACGCTGACCGAGCCGTAGAGCTGGCCCGAGTTCGACGACGCGCGGATCAGCACGACCTCGGTCCCGTCGACCTTTTCGCCGGCCTTCTCGGCCTCGCCGCGGCGCGCCGCGTTCTCGGCCTCGAGCCGCTCGCGGTTGGCTTCGAACACCTTGCGGTTGGCCTCGTTGGCACGCAGCGCCTTCTTGTTCGGCAGCAGGTAGTTGCGCGCGTAGCCGTCCTTGACGGTGACAACGTCGCCGATCGTGCCGAGCTTCTCGATGCGTTCGAGCAGGATGATTTCCATGACGAGCGCTCCCTTACTTCACGATGTAGGGCAGCAGGCCCAGGTGGCGGGCGCGCTTGATCGCCTTGGCCAGCTCGCGCTGCTTCTTGGCCGAAACGGCGGTGATGCGGCTCGGGACGATCTTGCCCCGCTCGGACATGAAGCCCTGCAGCAGGCGCACGTCCTTGTAGTCGATGACCGGGGCGTCCTTGGCCGAGAACGGGCAGGACTTGCGGCGGCGGAAAAACGGACGGCCCATCAGATTCGCTCCTCGCGCTCGCTGCGCCGCTTGCGGTCGCGCTCGTTCTTGCGCATCTGCACCGAGGGGCCTTCTTCATGCTCCTCGACGCTGACGGTGAGCCAGCGGATCACGTCTTCGTTGATGCGGTTCTGCCGCTCGAGCTCGGCGACGACGCTGCCCGGGCACTCGATGTTGAGCAGCACGAAGTGCGCCTTGCGGTTGCGGTCGATCTTGTAGGCGAGGCTCTTGAGGCCCCAGGTCTCGGTCTTGGAGACCTTGCCGCCGCCCTGTTCGACGATTTCGGTGGCACTGGCGGCGAGCGCATCGACCTGAGCCTGGCTCAGATCCTGGCGCGCCAGAAAGACATGCTCGTACAGCGGCATGCGCGCGGTCCTTTCACTTCCTGCCGATCGCTGGCTGATCCGCCCGAACGGCGGGGCCCCTCCGGCTTTCTTCGGGATTTCCAGCGGGCCCTCGGCAAGCTCAGGAACGCGGGAAGCGGCGCACATACAGCTTTTCGCCTCGAATGCAAGCATGCCGCCCGGTCCCACGGCGGCAAACGGCGGCCCGCCCGAAGTTCTCCGCACGCCAGCCACGGGCCGGCGCGAACGCCCGGAACCATCGGCGCGGATGCGCACTGTGCACGCGTGGACCTGACCGGCTGGACATTCGAGCAGCTTCCGCTGGCCGCCTCGCTGCTGAGCAGCGAGCTGGTCCTCGCCGCCGTTCTCATGTCCCTCACCGCGACGCTGGTAGCGCTGGGCGCCCCGGGCGTGCTGGTGCCGCTGTCGTTCTCGTCCGGGGCGCTGCTCGGCGGATGGATCGGCATGCTCGCCGTGATCGCCGGGGCGGTGCTCGGCAGCCAGCTGCTGTTCGTCGCCATGCGGCGTTGGCTGGCCGAGCGGGTCAGGCGGCGCTGGGGAGCAAGGACCGCGCGGTTCGATCGCCTCCTCGCCGAGCGCGGGTTCGTCTGCCTGCTGGGCCTGCGGCTCGTCGGCGCGCCGCACGCGCTGGTCACCGCGTCGTGCGCGCTGTCGCCGATCCGGGGGCGCAGCTTCATGCTGGCGACGCTGCTCGGCTTACTGCCGGCGATCGCGCTCGCCGCGCTGGCCGGCTCGGCCACCTGAGCGCCCCCCCTTGCCCCCCGCCGGCGGCCTGCTAGCCTTGCCGCAGGCAAGCAGGGGGATCGGCATGAAGCGGTGGCTGGCGGCATTCGGGGCAGGTATTTGCGCGCTCGGCGGGCCGGCAACGGCGCAGCAGACGCCGACGCTCGAGTTCGCGTTCGAGGAAATCGTCACACTGGGACAGGCGACCGCGCCGGGTGACACGGCTCGGGGCGGGCGGCTGATCATCCCGATCACGGGTGGCACGTTCGAGGGGCCTGAGATCAAGGGGACGATCATCCCCGGCGGGTGGGACTGGCAGTTGCGCCGCGCCGACGGCTGCACCGAGATCGAGGCCGACTATTTCCTCAAGACCGACGATGGCGTCGTGATCAACGTCGTCAACAAGGGGGTGCTCTGTCCGGGGGAGGCCGGGGCGCCGCCGCCGCCGGTGCGGACGCACCCGGTGTTCGAGGCGCCGAAAGGAAAGTACGAGTGGCTTTCGAAGGCGGCCTTCATCGGAACGCTCGAGATGGCGCCGCCGTCAGCCGGCCCGGCAGTCAAAATCCGGTTCTTCCGGGTGCGCTAGCCGCGCGGCCACACCTGCTTTCGCGCACCGCCGATCTCGCGTAGCAGGCGTCAAAGGACTGCTTTGTGGAGAGAATATGCGTGTGCATGGGATGAGGGCGACGCTGCTGGCGTGCGGGGCGGCGGTGCTTGGCGTTTCGGGGCCGGCCCGCGCGCAGGAAACTCCGCGCGCGACCGCCTACCAGGAGGTCACCGAGTGGCCCGACTGGAGCGGCGTGTGGTCGCCCGGCGTCGGCGCCGGGTCGCGCACGACGACCACGCCGCCCAAGCTGACGCCCGAAGCGCAGGCGATCGTTGCCGAATTCGAGGCCGGCAAGGCGCGCGGCGAGAACCTGCAGACCGCGGCCGCCAACTGCGTGCCCAACGGCATGCCCGGGATCATGCGGCTGCCGTACCCGATCGAGTTCGTCTACTCGCCGGGGCGGGTCAACATCCTGATCGAGACCTACAGCGAGATCCGCCGGATCTACGTCGACGGGCGGGCCCTGCCCGAGGATCCCGATCCGTTCTTCAACGGCCATTCGGTCGGCCGCTGGGAGGGCGACACCCTCGTCATCGACACCGTGGGCATCAGCCCGATCGTCAGCCTGATCCCCGGCCTGCACGCGACCGAGACCACACGCTTCCGCGAACGGATCACGCGGGTGGCCCCCGACCGGATGGTCGACGAGATCACGATCATCGACCCGGCGCTGTTCGCCGAGCCCTACGTGATGGTGCAGAACTACACGCTCGAGCCCGAGTGGGAGATGCGCGAGTACGTCTGCCAGGAGAACAACCGCGACGCGGCGGATGCCGCGGGGCGGCCGAGCATGGACCTGGGCGACCCGGACGATCCGTTCGCCGGCCTCGACGACTAGCCGGGGCTCGGCGGGCGACCCGAGCGGCCGGGGCTACACAAGCGACACCCTGTTACCCTCAAGAGTGACGCCCAGCTCCTTGAAAAAACGCGCGAAGCTCGCAGGATTACAGGGTTACAGTTTCCAAGAAGGCGGGGGTGTCACCGCGATGGCGCGCGCAGGCGAGGACGCCTCCGCCGGCCAGCGAAGCTTGCGGTATTCACCTGCCACCCGCGGGATGCACCGGGGCAGCCCGATGGCGGCGATTCAAAGAGCTGATTGGAACATAGCATGAACACGACCGCAAGGGAAGGTTCATGCGAGGCGCGCGAGCAGGTCCCTGGCGAACGCGGTCAGGGTATCGTCGCGCGCGCCCATGACGACGAGCCGGTCCCCCGGGCGGGCGAGTTCGGCGATCCGCTTGCCGCAGTCATCGCGGCCGGGGATGTATTCGGCGCGGCCGCCGGCGTGTTCGATCAGCCGCACGATCCGCTCGCTCCCTTCCGAGCGGTCGACGGTGCCGCCGAAGTAGACCGGGTCGCACAGGATCGTCAGGTCGTCGGGCCCGAGCTCGCGGGCGAAGGTCTGCGCCAGCTCGTGGCCCATCTGCCGCAGCGGGCCGTAGCCGTGCGGCTGGAAGAACGCGATCACCCGGCCCGGATGCGCCTTCAGCGTGCGCAGCGTGGCGCGGCACTTCTCGGGGTTGTGGCCGAAATCGTCGATCACCGTCACGCCCGACGGGCTGGTGCCGATCACGTCGAACCGCCGGGCCATGCCGGTGAAGCTGCCGAGCGCGGCGGCCGCCGCGGCGACCGGCACGCCCGCCGCGGCCGCTCCGGCGATCGCGGCCAGCGCATTGGCGAGGTTGTGCCGCCCGGGCATCCTGAGCACGAGCGGGTGCGCGGAGCCGTCCGCGCGGTCGACCACGGTGGCGACCACGCCGAGCGCGCTGCCCGACCATTCGGCGACCGACAGGCGGGCCTCGGCGGCCTCGATGCCGAAGCCGATCACCTCGTGCGCGCGCCCCGCCAGCGCGGCGCTCTCCGGGTCGTCGAGATTGACCGCCGCCCGCGGTGCAGCGGCAAGGAAGTCGCCGAACAGCGTGCGCAGCTCGTCCATCTCCTTGTGGTCGAGGCTGACGTTGAGCAGCACCGCCACGGCCGGCCGGTAGAGCGCGATCGAGCCGTCGCTCTCATCGACCTCGGACACGAACGCCGGCCCCCGGCCGACGCGCGCGCTGGCGAACGGGACTTGCGGCGAGACGAAGTTCTTCATCACCGCGCCGTTCATGATCGTCGGGTCGCGCCCGGCCTGGTGCAGGATCCACCCGAGCATGCCGGTGACGGTCGACTTGCCGCTGGTGCCGCCGACGGCGATGCCCTGCGGCGCGGCGTTGAACAGCGCGGCGAGCAGCTCCGCGCGGGTCATCCGCGGGCAGCCGAGCTCGCGCGCGCGAACGACCTCGGGCACCGTGTCCTCGATCGCCGCCGAGGCCACCAGCGTCTGCTCGGGCGAGGTTACGCCGCTGCCGTCCTGCGGGAACAGCGTGAAGCCCTGCGCCTCGAGCCAGGCGAACTTCTCCGGCGTGCGCCCCTGGTCGCGGCTGCGGTCGGACCCGGCGACCTCGGCCCCCTGGCCGCGCAGGATCGTCGCCAGCGGCAGCATCCCCGAGCCGCCGATGCCGCAGAAGAACCACGGGTGGGCGAGAAGCTCGGCGGCAGGGTCGGCAGGCGCAGTCATCCCGCTCGCCTATGCGCCCGCCACCGACAAGACAACCTCGTCATCCCGGCGCAAGCCGGGACCT
>JAEZES010000087.1 GCA_023432995.1 Pseudomonadota bacterium | reverse complement strand
GCGGACGTCCCAAATGCCATCGGCAACTTGTTCGGCTTCGGCGACCGCCGGGGCGGCGGGATTCGGCAGTGACGGTTCGGGAAATGCCGGGAGCAGGGCGGCGGCAAGGTTCACCCGGTAGGAATCGACCTGGAACATCAGGCTGACCTGGTTGCGCCAGTCGAGCTCGTGCATCAGCCCCATCGGCAACTGCACACCGTCGACCGGTGTGTAGCCGGTGAACCAGGCGGTGGTGGTGAGGTCGCCGAGATTGACGCTGGCGGAGATCCAGCGCGAGAACACCGGCAGGTTGGTGCGCGGGTCGATCCCTAGCCACGCCGGGCTCGTCGCGCCCTCGGGGGTGAACTGGACGACGATCGTGCCGTCCTCGAGCGAGACCGCGCCGAGCTTCGTCTCCGGGTCGAGCGCCTCGAGCAGCGCCGGGAGGGGGTGGTCGAGCAGCAGCGCGCCGGTCTGCACACTGCTGTTGCGTGAGAAGTTAAGCCCAAAGAACCCCGCGAACGGAAACTCCTGCGCCCACCTTTCCTGATAGAGCGCGCGCTCTCCCTGGAGGTCGAACGTGCGTTGCGCGTCGACGACGGACTGCCACTTGGGCGGGGCCTTCTTCTCGCCGGTAAGGAAACCCCCGCCCTGATAGTAGACCCGCTGGCCGAAGCCGGTCAGGACGAGGTTGTCGAGGCCCTGTAACCGGTCGAGCCCGCCCATCGCGGCGGCCGCCTGCTCGAGTACTGCGCGCGCGCGGGCGTCATCGTCCTGCGCCTGCGCCGGCCCCGATACGACAAGGGCCAAGGCGAGCAGGCCCAGCCGGGTGATCCAGTTCGCCATGCATCCCTCCCTGGTCGACAGCAGCTATTGGACAGTCAGCGCGGTCACGGTCGCGTCGCCGTCGGAGACCGTGACGTCAAAGGCGACCGCGTCGCCCGCACCGACACCCGCGAGCAGCGCCGGGTCGGCGTCGAAGGTCATCGTCATCGCCGACCACCCGATCGCGGGCATCGGCCCGTGCTCGATGGTCACGGTGCCCGCCGCCGCGTTGACTGCGGTGATTATGCCGGTGCCCGAGCCCGAGCGCGCCTCGGCGGCCGGCTGTTCGGCTGGCACTTCTGGCGTGGTGTCGTTGCACGCGGCGAGAAGCGCAGCGACCGCAAGGAGGGTCTTCTTCATGGTCTGTCTCCGAACCCGATCTGGCGCAGGGCGGCCTCGTCGGCGCTGAGGGCCTGGCCCGCCGCGAAGCCGTTCGCGTCGAGCAGGTAGGCCGTAACCACGAGGTAGTCCGCGTCGGGCAGCGAATTGGCGGCGCCGGGCGGCATCGTGCGGACCTTGGCGTAGAACTCTGCCAGCGTACGGCCTTGCCAGTTGGCGAGGAATACCGGGCCCTGCACGGGCGGCACGCCTCCCGCAGGGTTGAAGCTGGCGCCGTGGCACGAGGCGCAGCTCTCGGCGTAGACGCGCCGGCCCGCCTGGGCCTGGGCGGCGCTGAACACGCCCTCGCCGACGCTGCGCCGCGCGGCCGCGGGCGGATCGACCTCGATCGCCCGGCCCGGCGGGTTGATCGGCTGGCGCGGTGGGCCTTGCCGGCCGATCCCGGCCTCAGGCAGCGCGAACACGAACAGCGTGCCCTGCGAACCCTTGGCGATCTCGGGCGTGAAGCTGTCGCCGAGCCAGAAGCCGGTCGAGACCGCGACGTACTGGTGCCCGCCGACCTCGAACGTGACCGGGTAGCCGGTGACCGGCGAGCCAAGGTTCATCTCCCACAGCACACGGCCGGTTTCCTGGTCGTGCGCGCGGAAGCGGCCCGCGGAATCGCCCGAGAACAGCAATCCGCCGCCGGTGGTGAGCAGCGACTGCATCCCGGCGCGGATCGCATACTTCCACTCGGTGCGTCCGGTGACCGCGTTGACCGCGGTGATCACCCCGAGCTTGTTGTCGGCCTCCGGCGAGAGCGCGATCTGCGAGGCGATCGAGTAGCCCGGGTTGTCCCAGTTGGGCGCGACGGCGACGCTGTTCATGCACAGCTGTTGCGCCGGGAAGTACATTGTCCGGGTCAGCGGGCTGTAAGCCGGCGCCTGGTAGTTGGCGCCGCCGGTCGACGACGGGCAGATGAAGCGGCGCTGCCCCAGCTCGGTGAAGAGCGTCTCGGGATTGACCGTGACCTCGCCGGTGGCGCCGTCGATCGACTGAACGACGTTCTGCATCACGGTCGGCCGCGCCCAGAGGAACTCGCCGGTCTGCCGGTCGAGTGTATAGACGATCCCTGTCTTGCCCGGGACGCCCGTGACGATCTTGTAGGTCTTGTTGCGGTCGATGTTCGGGTTGATCCAGGTCACCTCGCTCGGATCGGGCGCGACCTGCTCGTCAAGCAGGATGCGCGGGAACGGATGGTCGAGGTCCCAGTGGTCGACCACGTGCTGGTAGTGCCAGACGATCCGCCCGGTCTTCACGTCGAGCGCAAGCGTCGAGTTGTTGTAGAGATAAGTGTACTCGTTGCCCGCGAGCATGAACTTGGGCGCCGGGGTGCTGACCGAGGTGCCCATGTAGACGAGCCCGAGTTCGGGATCGTAGCTCGGGATCATCCACGCGCCGACCTGCATTCGCTTGTCGAGCGGCCACCCGCCCCACGTGGCGTCGTTGGGATCGTCGCCGCGCGCGATCGTGCTGGTGCGCCAGACTTCCTTGCCGGTCTTCGCGTCGTGCGCGGTGATCACGCAGGCATCGGGCCCGCCTTCGGGCTCGCACGAGCGGCCGGTGATGGCGAGGCCCTCGGCGATGATCGGACCCGAGCTCTGCTTGGCGCCCTTTCTGTAATCGAGGATCTGGGTTTCCCAGGCCAACTCGCCGGTCCGCGCGTTGACGGCGTAGATGTAGTCGTCGGAACCGCGGGCGATGATCAGGTCGCCGTAGATCGCCAGGTTGCGGTTGGTGTCGGGGAACGTCAGGTGCTGGGCGAGATCCTTGGGCAGCTCGCGCTGATGGGTCCACAGCACGTCACCCGAGGCGGCATCCAGCGCGGTGATCCGGTCGCTCGGCCCGGGGAAGTACATGATCCCGTCGTGGACCAGCGGCGTCCCTTCCTGATGGCCGGCATCGAGCGGCCGGACCCAGACCATGCGCAGCTGGTGCACGTTGGCGCGGTTGACCTGGTCGAGCGGGCTGTAGCCCCACGAATCGAGCGTGCGGCGCCACGAGAGCCAGTCCTTCGGATCCGGATTCTGGATCATCGCGTCGGTGACCGGAACGAACCCGGTCGGAGCGTCCCCTTGCCCCGTCGCCTGCGCCGCGACCAATCCGACGAGCGCCGCACCCAGCGCGATGCGCGCGCCCGATCTCCTCAACCCCATGCCCGTCTCCCTGCGGTCTTTTCGCGAGCCTAGCACGCTTTGCGCCCCGCTCCAGACCGAAGCGCGACGACATCAGAGCGGGGCACTCGTCAGCGCGGTTGCACGCCGCCCGCGCAGGTCTATGATGCCGTTTGCGCTCAAGGAGTTGGGGAGAGTCCGATGAGCCTGACGAGAACCTTCGGCCGTCTCGCGCTGCCCGCATTTGCAGGGCTGCTCGCAGTCTCGGCAGCCGCACACCATTCGTTCGCGATGTTTGACAACACGCGCTCGATCACGCTGCACGGCAAGGTCACGGTGTACCAGTGGACCAACCCTCATGCCTATCTCGAGATCGACGCCGAGCAGGCCGAGGGCGGAACGAGGCACTACACGCTCGAGATGACCAGCATCAACATGATGTCGCGCGGCGGCTGGACCTCGCGCACGGTCAAGGCCGGCGACGTGGTGACCGTGGTCGCGGCACCGCTGCGCGACGGGCGACCCGGAGGACTCGTGCTCGAGGTGACGCTACCCGACGGGCGCAAGATGCTCCCGGGCGTGCCTAACGCACAGAACTACAAGCGCACGTCGTGAGGGCCGTGCCGATGGGATCGAGAGCGCTGCTGTGGACGCTGGCGGCCGCTGCGCTGGCCACGCCCGCAGCCGGTGAGCCCGACCTCACCGGCACCTGGGAACGCTACCCACAGCCGGGCGAGACGCCGGACCCCGCGCTCGTCTCGCCGCCGATCCCCGACCCGCCGCTGAAGCCCGAACACAAGGGACCATGGGTGGAGAACCAGGCCAAGCTTGCCGCGCGGCTGGCCGAGGGACAGCCGGCCGGCGACAATTACATTCACTGCATTCCCGACGGCATGCCGGCGATGATGCAGGGAATGTTCCCAATGGAGATCTTCCAGCGGCCGGAGCAGATCAACATTACCCAGGAGGCGTTCAACCAGACGCGGCGGATCTACTTCAACGAGGCGCTGCCGCCGGCAAGCGAACTCGACCCGACCTTCTACGGCCGCTCGGTGGCGCACTGGGAGGGCGACACGCTGGTGATCGAGACCACCGGCATCAAGCCGAACGTGCAGTTCCGCTGGACCCCGCATACCGAGGCGATGAAGATCACCGAGCGGCTACACCTGCTGACGCCGGAGATCCTGCGCAACGAGATCACCATCGAAGACGTCTACCTCGAGCGGCCCTGGACCTATTCCTACACCTACCGCCGCACACCGGGGTACAAGCTGCTCGAATACGTCTGCGAGGACAATCGCGACTACGTCGACGACGAGGGCCGGGTCACGATGAGGATCGCAAGCGAGTAGTCGCTAGCCGCTCTTCTTGCCTTTGCTGAACCGTTCTAGCGAGCGTCAGTCGCCTTCGGCGGCCTCGCTCTGCAACTGGACATAGTTCTGCAGGCCCATCCGGGAGATCATCTCGAACTGGGTCTCGAGGAAGTCGACGTGCCCTTCCTCGCTCTCGAGGATGCGCTCGAAGATCTCGCGGCTGATGTAGTCGCGCACGTTCTCGCATTGCTCGATCGCATCCTTGAGCAGCGGGATCGCCTCGAGCTCGAGCGCGAGGTCGGCCTTGAGGATTTCCTCGACCGTCTCGCCGACCTTGAGCTTGTGCAGCGCCTGGAAGTTGGGAAGGCCCTCGAGGAACAGGATGCGGTCAGCCAACGTGTCGGCGTGCTTCATCTCGTCGATCGATTCGTGGCGTTCGTATTCGGCGAGCTTCTCGATCCCCCAGTTCTTGAGCACGCGGTAGTGCAGCCAATACTGGTTGATCGCGGTCAGCTCGTTGGTGAGCGCCTTGTTGAGGTAATCGACGACCTGCGGGTCACCCTGCATCGTGTGTCTCCTGCAAGGCCCGCATGATGCGCGAGGCATGCCCCGGCGGCAAGGCCGGAAACGCAAAAAATGGCAGAAATCCTAGGGTTTGCGAATGATAATCAGTGACGCGGTCAGGCCGCCACGAGCTGAGGACGACGGGTACGGGCACGCTCCTCGATGATCAGTTCATCGGCTTCGTCGAGGCAGGTGCGGCACTGCGGGGTCCAGCCGAGCTCGGCGTAGACGGCCTCGGCGTCGCCCTCCACGCGGCGCGCCGCATGGCGCAGCTCGGCTTCGCGGATGGCATTGCAGACGCAGACGTACATGGCAGACGAGTCTCCGATTTCTCGCCGCGTTATAATGCGAATAGGTCGCAATAGCAAGCGCTCTATCGGCGCAGCGGAAACAGCTTCCCGTAGGTCAGGCAGCGCCACAGCCATTCGAGCGGGCCGTAGCGGAAGCGTTCCAGCCACGGCTTCGACCAGGCGAGCATGAGCGCCCAAGCCGCCAGCACGATTCCCAGCAGTTCGAGGCGGTGGAACTGGCCGTAGAGCCCGCCCGCCCAGCCCTGGAAGACGAGCATCATCACCACGGAGCCGCCGATGTAGTTGCTGAACGCCATCCGCCCCGCCGCCACGAACCGCTGGCCGAGCCAGCCCTGCGAGACGCGTGGCGCCCACAGCGAAAGCAGCGCGGCAAGCCCGAGCACCATCGGCAGGTGCAGGAAGGCCGTCCCGCCGTTGAAGGCGAAGTTGGTCAGGAACAGCGGGAAATCGGCCGAAATCGTCAGCAGGCCGAACGGGATCGTGAGGACCGCTCCGCCGAGAAAGCCGATCCAGCCCCACCGGCGCATCTTCGAGCGATCGAAGCGCCGCTCGAACAGACCCATGCGATAGAGGGCCATGCCGATCAGCATCAACGGGATCGTCTCGACCAGCGCGAAGAAGACCGCTTCGGCGTGGCCGCCCGATTCTTCCACCACCCGGTATGCAACGATGTCCGCGTAACTGCCGCCGGACATCACCGCGCCCTCGGCTTCGGAGTCCGCGATCATCCGGCCGATCCCTTCCTGCAACTGCTGGTACTGCTCGGGAGCGTTGGCCTGGGCCTGCGGGAGGCTCTCCATCGCGGCCTGCCCCCCGATCAGCGCCGTCAGCAACAGAGCGCCGACCAGGTACCAGGCGAGCCCGACGCGGAGCTGGGTCCTGGCGCTCCACTTGAGCATCGCCAGGGCGCCGAAGCCGGCGATCGCGTACATGAACAGGATGTCGCCGGTCCACAGCAGGTAGAAGTGCGCCAGGCCGAACAAGGCGAGCCAGAACAGCCGCCGGGCCTGCAGCCGGAGCGTGGCGCCGCGGGCCCAGGCGCGCTCCATGAACAGCATCATGCCGGCCCCGAACAGCAGCGTGAACAGGCCGCGGAACTTGCCGTCGATCAGGACGAGCTGGAACAGCCACACCGCCACGTCGAACGGCTCGGCGCCGCCGGGCAGCGCCTTGGGCCAGTTGTACGCCAGCGTGGCGTTTCCGTAGGCGACGATGTTGGGGAACAGGATGCCGAGCACCGCGACGCCGCGGATGAAGTCGAGCGTGACGATGCGTTCGCCTGCGCCGACCGGCTGGTCGGGCGTGCCGGTGGCCGGAGCCGGATCGAGCTTGTCTGATGGCGCCGCTGCCGAAGCGTTCATGACCAGTCCCCTCGCGGAGCGGTCTTACGCCGGATCAGCGATCGGTCACAAGGCAGTCCTGGCCCGACTGACGAAGCGAGCGGCACGCGCTTTCGGCAGCCGAGCGGGTGGCGAAGCCGCCGGCCTGGAGCTTGGTGACCCGGCCCGCGGGGACCAGCAACCGCGGCCGTCCCGCAAGCTCGGCGCGGCCGCTGAGCTGGCTCCACAGCCGTTCGGCGTTGCCGGCGACCGAGAACGCCCCGAGCTGGACACGCCATCGCCCGAGTTCCGGAGGCGAGGCAGCCACGTCCGGTGGCGGAAGACTGTCGGCTGGCGCGGTCGCGGAGGGGTCGGCGTCGACCACGGACGCGTCCCGCCGGGCATAACTCGCGCCCGCCTCGGCCGGGTCCTCTGTGCCGGTCGCCCGCCGTGCCTCATCGACCGCAGCCCGCGCGGCCGCGACCGACGGCGATACTGCGACGCTTGCCGCCGGCGAAGGCGAGGAC
>JAEZES010000021.1 GCA_023432995.1 Pseudomonadota bacterium | reverse complement strand
TCCGCCGACCGAGCGCTCGCAGGGCGGCTTCATCGCCGAGGGCTACGACCACGCGCTCGACGAACTGCGGCAGGCCTCGGGCCATGCCCGCCGGGCGATCGCGGCACTCGAGGCCCGCTACCGCGCGGATACGGGGATCGCTGGGCTCAAGATCCGCCACAACGGCGTGCTCGGCTATTTCATCGAGGTCCCGAGCCGCCATGCTGACCCGCTGATGGCGCCGGACAGCGGCTTCACCCATCGCCAGACGATGGCGGGTGCGGTGCGTTTCAACTCGCTCCAACTGCACGAGGAGGCGACGCGTATTGCCGAGTCGGGCGGTCACGCGCTCGCCGCCGAGGAGGCGCATTTCGCCGCGCTCGTCGGCGAGGTCGCCGAGGCGCGCGAGCGGATCGCCGCCACCGCCGCCGCCCTGGCGCGGATCGACGTCGCGGCCGGGCTCGCCGAACGCGCCGCGGAAGGCGGCTGGTGCCGCCCCGAGATCGTCGAACGCGCGTGCCTGGAGGTAACCGGCGGGCGGCATCCGGTGGTCGAGGCGGCGCTGGCCAAGGCCGGCGAGCGCTTCGTCGCCAACGACTGCCGGCTCGGCCCCGACGACCGACTGTGGCTGGTCGGCGGGCCCAACATGGGCGGCAAGTCGACCTTCCTGCGGCAGAACGCGCTGATCGTGCTGCTCGCCCAGGCCGGTGCGTTCGTGCCCGCTGCGAACGCCACCGTGGGCCTGGTCGATCGGCTGTTCAGCCGGGTCGGCGCCGCCGACAACCTCGCCCGCGGCCGTTCGACGTTCATGGTCGAGATGGTCGAGACCGCGGCGATCCTCGCCCAGGCGAGCGAGCGCAGCTTCGTCATTCTCGACGAGGTCGGCCGCGGCACGTCGACTTACGACGGGCTGGCGCTGGCCTGGGCGGTGGCCGAGGCGATCCACGAAAGCAACCGTTGCCGCTGCCTGTTCGCTACGCATTACCACGAGCTGACCCGCCTGGCGGAGACCTGCCCGGCGCTGTCGCTGCACCACGTCCGGGCGCGCGAGTGGAAGGGCGACCTGGTGCTGCTGCACGAGATCGCCGAGGGTCCCGCCGACCGCAGCTACGGCCTCGCGGTAGCCCAGCTCGCCGGGGTGCCGCCTGCGGTCATCAGCCGGGCGCGCCAAGTGCTCGACAAGCTCGAGAAGGGCCGCGCCGAAACTGGCGGGCTCGCCGCCGGGCTCGGCGAACTGCCGTTGTTCGCCGCGGCGATCGGGGCCGCCGAGGACAAGGTCGACGCGGTGCGCGACAAGCTCGCCGCGCTCGATATCGACTCGCTCTCGCCCCGCGCCGCGCTCGACCTGCTCTACGAACTCAAGGCCATCGCCGGCGAACGCTGAAGCCGACGCCCCTTCCTGGCGTCTTCCGTGAGGAAGGCAGCGGGTGGCCAGCGCTCGCCTTGCGCGCCAAAGTTGCGCCCTACTCGTCGTCCTCCTCGACCTCCTCGCCGTAGGTCTCGTCCTCGTCGTCGTGGTTCGGCTCGCCGCGATAGGCGCCCATGTCGATCTGACCCGACTGTTCCATGTCGCGCATCTTGTCGATCAGGTCCTGGGACGAATCGTCCATCACCTCGCCGGGCTCGTCGGCCTTGAGGCTATCGAGCGGGCTCGCGTCGCGCGCCTCGCCGCGCAGTGCCTCGTCGGCGACCGCGTGCGCCTGGCCGGGCTCCTCCTCCTGCTCGGCGTTGTGCAGCTCGGGGGCCTGTTCGGCGGCGGGGCGTTCGCGGTCGCTCGGTCGGTCGGGCATGGGCACGTCTCCTTCGCCCGCAGAACGTCACCGCGTCGGTACCGGTTCCTCACCTGCGTAATCGTAGAACCCGCGACCGGACTTGCGGCCGAGCCAGCCGGCCTCGACGTATTTCGCCAGCAGCGGCGCCGGGCGGTATTTCGGGTCGCCGGTGCCGGAATGCAGCACGCGCATGATCTCGAGGCAGGTGTCGAGGCCGATGAAGTCGGCCAGCTGCAGCGGCCCCATCGGGTGGTTGAGTCCGAGCCGGCAGGCCTTGTCGATGTCGGCCACGCTGGCGGTCCCGCCGGCGAGCGCGAACACCGCCTCGTTGATCATCGGCAACAGCACCCGGTTGACCACGAAGCCCGGCTCGTCGCCGCTCAGCACGACCTCCTTGCCGAGCCGCTCGGCGAAGGCGCGCACGCGATCGACGGTCGCCGGCGCGGTCGCCAGGCCCGGGATCACTTCGACCAGCGCCATCAGCGGCACCGGGTTGAAGAAATGCAACCCGACGAACCGCGCGGGGTCGGGGGTCCACGCGGCCATCCGCGTGATCGGGATCGAGCTGGTGTTGCTGGCGAGGATCGCCTCGGCGCCCAGCAGCGGGCCGGCGGCTTCGAAGATCGCCCGCTTGATCTCTTCGCGCTCGGTCGCGGCCTCGACGATCAGCGCCGCCTCGGCCATCGGCCCATAGTCTGCCGCCGGGCGGATCCGCGCCAGCGCCGCTTCGGCCTCGGCTGCGCCGAGCTGCCCCTTCTCGACCAGCCGCGCGAGCCGCTTGCCGATCGCCGCGCGCGCCGCCTCGGCGATCGCCGCTTCGCGATCTGCCAGGATCACGGTGTAGCCGCCGGCCGCAGCCACCTGGGCGATGCCCGAGCCCATCTGCCCGGCGCCGATGATGCCGACCGTGTCCATGCCTGTCTCCTTCGCAGGTGCAGCAAGCTAGCGGGTCAAAGCGCGGAAGGCTACAGGCCCCACCGCGGTGAACGGCGGAGGGCCAGCGGGCTCGATCAAATCTCTTCGTACACCGTGGGAGGTATCGTCGAAGGCGACGGAGGGCGTCTCGCTACCGGCTCGCCCCCGGCACCCACAGCACGTCGCCCGCGCCGCCCGCATTGGCCGCGCGCGCGAGCACGAACAGGTAGTCGGACAAGCGGTTGATGTAGGCCAGCGCCGCCGGGTTGACCGGCTCCGCGGCGGCCAGCGCGGTCATCGCCCGCTCGGCCCGGCGAACCGCGGCGCGCGCGATGTGCAATCTTGCCGCCGCCTCGCTGCCGCCCGGCAGGACGAAGCTGCGCAGCGGCTCGAGGCCGTCGTTGAGCGAGTCGATCTGCTGCTCGAGCCACTCGGCCTGCGCCGGCACCATCCGCAGGACGGTGTCCGACGGGGCGAAGTCCTCGCCCGGCGTCGCCAGGTCGGCGCCGAGGTCGAACAGGTCGTTCTGGATCCGGCCCAGCGCCGCGCGATGCGTCTCGGCCGCCAGCACCGCCCAGCCGATCGCCGAGTTGGCCTCGTCGACCGCGCCCACGGCTTCGAGTCGCCCGTCGTGCTTGGGCAGCCGCGAGCCGTCGACCAGCCCGGTCGTGCCGTCGTCACCGGTGCGGGTGTAGATCCGGTTGAGCCTGACCATCGAGCCGGGCCCGGCCGGTCTAGCGGTTCATCATCAGCAGCAGGGCGACGATGACGATCGCCCCGGCCTGGAACAGCACGCGGTTGAGCATCATCCGGTTCTGCTTGAGCTGCATGTCCTTCTGCCGCTCGCCGCCGGCGTCGATGTCGGCGCGGTGCGACTGCAGGAAGGCGATGATCCCGCGCACTAGCGACACCAGGACGAAGGCCATGGCGAGTACCAGGGCGATGACAAGGACGGTGTTCATGATCGCGGATGTAGGGCTTCGGACAGGCGAATGCCAGCGGGGAACCGGCCCTGCCGGAGCGCGTCCGCCAGCGCGCGTCCATCGTCGCCCGCGCGGCGCCGCTCGGCGAGCGAGGGCGATCCGCGTCGTTTGGCGAGTTTGCGGGCGTCGGAGTCGAGCAGCAGCGCGTGGTGGTGCCAGGTCGGCACCGGCAGTTCCAGCAACGCCTGCAGCAGCCGGTGGACGTGGCTCGCCGCGAACAGGTCCATGCCGCGCGTGACCAGGCTGACCCCGTCGGCCGCGTCGTCGAGTGTCGCCGCCAGGTGATAGCTCGCCGGCGTGTCGGCGTCCTTGCGCACCAGCACCACGTCGCCGGCCAGCTCGGGGCGCGCCCGCTGCACGCCGGCGCGCTCGTCGGTCCAGCCGAGCGGGCCGGTGCGGCGCAGGGC
>JAEZES010000230.1 GCA_023432995.1 Pseudomonadota bacterium | reverse complement strand
AGGTTGCCCTCGGCGGCCTTTCTCGGGGTCCCGAACCGCGCTCAGGCGTCTTCGGTCGTGCTCTCGTAGTACTGCGGCGCGTGCTTGCGCAGCACGTCGAGGATCTTGGCGAGCGCCGTCGGCTCGTCGGTCTTTTCCATCGCCGCGAGCTCGCGCGCCAGCCGGCTCGACGCGGCCTCGAAGATCTGCCGCTCGGAATAGCTCTGCTCGGGCTGGTCCTCGGGGCGGAACAGGTCGCGGGTCACCTCGGCGATCGACACCAGGTCCCCCGAGTTGATCTTGGCCTCGTACTCCTGTGCGCGGCGCGACCACATCGTCCGCTTGATCTTGGGCTTGCCGGTCAGCGTCTGCATCGCTTCCTTGAGCGTCTTGTCGCTCGACAGCTTGCGCATGCCGATCGCCTCGACCTTGTTCACCGGCACGCGCAGCGTCATCCGTTCCTTCTCGAAGCGGAGCACGTAGAGCTCGAGCTTCATCCCGGCGATTTCCTCGCTCTGCAGTTCGACCACGCGGCCGACGCCGTGCTTGGGATAGACAACGTAATCGCCGACATCGAAGGCGGGGGCATTCACAGCCATTTACTGTCCTTTCTCACGGCAGGCCCGGGGGTACGCAAGCGTCAGCAACAACCCGGCCGCACGACCCGTCGGCGACCCTGCTTGCTCTTCTGATGACGCTGCTGGCGGGAACCTGCCTTCCTTAGTCCGCCTGCTCCCTCAGGAAAGGGGAGAGCAGTCAGTTAAGTATATAGCAGATTCGTCACAAAATTGCCACCCCCGCCCATTTGGCGGACAACACGGCGGCCGGCGCGCCGAAATCGGGCCCGCTCAGTCGCCTTCGCCGGGCTCGGGCGAGAAGTACTGGTCGAACTTGCCGTCCACGCCCTTGAACTCGTCGGCGTCGGCCGGCGGGTCCTTCTTCTGGGTGATGTTGGGCCATTCGGCGGAGTACCTGGCGTTGAGCTCGAGCCATTGCTCGAGGCCGCCCTCGGTGTCGGGCAGGATCGCCTCGGCCGGGCACTCGGGCTCGCACACGCCGCAGTCGATGCACTCGCTCGGGTTGATCACGAGCATCGTCTCGCCTTCGTAGAAGCAATCGACCGGGCAGACCTCGACGCAATCGGTGTACTTGCACTTGATGCAGGCGTCGGTGACGACATAGGTCATTTGTGCGCTTCCCCTGTGGCTTGCGGCTGGTCCGCTATGCGCTTTGTCGCGCCAGCGTCAAGCGGTCGATAGCATGCGCGCGCCTCGCTCGCCGGACCGCGCCGGGCGGGCAGCGCCAGCAGTTCGATCACCAGCACCTCGCGCTTGAGCGGCAGCGTCAGAACGTCGCCCGCGGCCACCGCCAGGTCCTGCCGCAGCACGCGTTCGCCGTTGCGGCGGATGTGCCCCTCGGCGATCCACCGCTGCGCCAGTGTGCGGCTCCTGGCGAAGCGGAGGTTGAACAGCAGGCGGTCGATCCGCACCGGCGCGGTCAGCGCACCAGTCCGGCCAGCGCCGCGAAAGCGTTGCCGTCGCGGGCCGGTGCGGATTCGCGCCGCTCCGGCTGGCGGTCCTTGCGCGGAGGGCGCCAGCTCCACCGTGCCGGTGCCGGCGGTCCGAACGCGCCCTCGGGCAGCGCGCGCGCCTCGCTGGCGCGGAACCCGGCCTCGCGCATCAGGTGGCGGAAGTTGTCGGGCAGCAGGCCCATCGAGGTGGCGAGCGCGGCGTCGACCGCGAAGCCGCGACCGTTGCCCTTGACACGCTGCTCGTGCGCGGCGCGGATCAGCTTTTCGGCCATGTCGACGCGAACCGCCTGCCCGCCGGCCCGGCGATAGCCGGCGGGCAGCTGGCGGCTGCCGGCGATAACCGCCTCCATGCCCGGGTTGAGCGCGCGCCGGTCGGCGCCGATCGCGTGCAGCAGGCGCCGCGGGGCCGGCTTGAGCAAGGCCGGAGCGAACACGTCGAGCGAACCGATCGTCACGCCGAGCTTGCGCAGGACCGGCCGCTTGTCCTTGGGCACTTGCGCGAGGCCGGCGCGTTCGCGCGCGATCGTGCCGTGGCCGTCGGCCAGCGTCAGCAGCAGCGCGCGCACCTCGCTGCCCGCGGCGGGATCACGGGCCGCCTCCTCGAGCGCGCGCAGCGGCGCGAGCGGGGCGAGCTCGCCGTCGAGCCACAGCTCGAGCGCCTCGGCGAGGCGTGCCTTGTGCGCCGGGTCGAGCGGCCCCAGCTCCTTGGCCAGCACCAGCCGCGGGCGCGCCGCCGACTTGCCCCGTTCGAGCCGCGCGATGGTGCGGCCCGCACTGCGAACTTCCCCGGCCTCGATGGCCAGCTCGCCGAGCTCGTCCCGGACCAGCGCCTGCGCCTTCAGCGCGAGCAGCTGCGGCAGGTGCTTCTCAGCGGCCGCGAGCATCAGCTTGCGGTCCTCGACACTGGCGTCGGCGTCGACCACGAAGCGGAAGCCGTCGAGATGTCCGATCGGCTGGTCCTCGACCGTGACCCTGCCGTTCTCGTTGAGCGCAACCCGCATCAAACCCGCATCCTTGCCCATCGTCCGCATCAGTACCGCAGTCCTCCGGTTGACGAAACGCTCGGTCAGCCGCTGGTGCAGCGCGTCCGACAGGCGCGCTTCGGCCGAGCGCGCGCGAGCCGCCATCTCGTCGCGTGCCAGCACCCAGTCGGGCCGCTGGCAGATGTAAGCCCAGCTGCGGATCGCCGCGATGCGACCCTGCAGCGTGTCGATGTCCCCTTCGGTCCGGCCGAGCTCGGCGATCCGCGCGGCGACGTAGTCGGCGCCGAGGTGCCCCTCGCGCAGGTCGTGCCACAAGCGGCCGACGAAGCGCGCGTGCATGTCGGCCCCCTGCTGGCGGAAGTCGGGCAGCTGGCACACCTCCCAGAACCGGCGCACCACGCCCGGCGTCTTGACGCCTTCGGCCACGGCCGGATCGTCGGCCAGCCGCTTGAGGACGGCGAGATCGATCGCCTCGGGCGCGGGCGCGAGCTGGCCCAAGGGGGGCCGAGCCTCAAGGTCGGTGAGGAGCGTGGCGAGGCTGTCGAAGCGCGGTTCGGCCTCGCGCCAGAACAGCCGCGTCAGCGGCGCGAAGCGATGCTCCTCGACGGCGAACACCTCGTCGGCGGTGAACTCGAGCGCCTCGTTGCGGCCTCCGGCGAGCGTCCCGAACGTGCCGTCGCGCTGGTGGCGGCCGGCGCGGCCGGCGATCTGCGCCATCTCGGCCGGCGTCAGCCGCCGCTGGCGCACCCCATCGAACTTGCTCAGCGAGGCGAAGGCGACGTGAGCGACGTCGAGATTGAGGCCCATGCCGATCGCGTCGGTGGCGACGATGTAATCGACTTCGCCCGACTGGAACAGCGCCACCTGGCGGTTGCGGGTCTCGGGGCTGAGCGCGCCCATGACCACCGCCGCGCCGCCGCGGAAGCGGCGCAGCATCTCGGCCACCGCGTAGACCTGGTCGACCGAGAACGCGACCACCGCCGAGCGCGGCGGCAGGCGGCTGAGCTTGGTCGCGCCGGCGTGGGTCAGGGTCGAGAACCGCGGCCGCTGCTCGATCTCGATCCCCGTGAGCAGGGTCCTGACCACCGGCTCGAGCGTCGCCGCCCCGAGCAGCATGGTCTCTTCGCGGCCACGGGCGTGGAGCAGGCGGTCGGTGAAGATGTGACCGCGCTCGCGGTCGGCCGCGAGCTGGGCTTCGTCGAGCGCGACGAACGCCAGCCCGCCGCCGTCCCGCGGCATCGCCTCGGCGGTGCACAGGAAGTAGCGCGCGCCCGGCGGCTCGATCCGCTCTTCGCCGGTGATCAGCGCCACCTGGCTGTCGCCCTTGATCGCCCGCACGCGGTCGTAGACCTCGCGCGCGAGCAGCCGCAGCGGGAACCCGATCGCCCCGCTCGAATGGCCGCACAGCCGCTCGATCGCGAGATGCGTCTTGCCGGTATTGGTCGGGCCAAGCACGGCGCGCAGCCGGCCGTCGGTGGGGGAGGCGATCACAACGGTTTCCATGTGGAGGGACGCCGCGCGCGGCGCAAGCGCGCGAGGCCCGCTGAACACGGGTTCCCGCGAGCGGATTCGGTTCGGCGTAAGGCGGACTCGCCTCGGCGCGATTTAGGGGAAATTAACTTTATGCGCGCACGGGAATTCGGCACAGAGCGGCACGGGATCGGGTCGCGCTGTCCCTGCATGGATCGGCGGGGACAGTCGCGCACCAGGACGGAGAGCGCGTTTTGCTAGAGGATCGCGGGTACGACGGGTGGTCCGTGGGCGGAGAGGGACTCCGCACCGCGCCCTTCCTGCACGCCCCGGCCGCAGCGGCGCCGGCCCCCGCCGCGCCGACGCTCGCCGAACGGTACGCCGCGTGGTGCGAAACCATCTCCGAGCGCCTGGCCGAGATCGACCTCGTGCCGGATCTTGCGCAGGACATCGGTTCGCGGCGTTGGCTGCGCGGGGCGGGCACGCTGCTCGGCCTGTCGGCGCTGGCGCTGGCCGGCTGGCCCGACTTCGCCCCGGTGGTGGCCGCTCCGGTGATGCAGATCGACGATCCGGTGCGCGACGAATTCCGCAGCCAGATGATCATGCCGCTCGCGCTCGGCGCCGACAGCGGCCGCCACATGGGCGCGACCGAGCGGGTGATCCCGCTGGCGAGCGCGCCCGAGCGTCCGCGGCTCGACCTCGAGGCGACCCTCGCCATCGGCGACGGCTTCGACCGCATGCTGCTGCGCGCCGGCGTCGGTGAGGCCGAGGCCGGGCTGATCGCCGAGATGATCGCCTCCGCCGTGCCGCTGAACGAGATCGCCGCGGGGACCAAGGTCGACCTGACCCTCGGCCGCCGCCCGGCCCCCCGGGCACCGCGCCCGGTCGAAGCGCTGTCGTTCCGCGCCCGGTTCGACCTGCAGCTCGCGGTCGAGCGCCGCGGCGGGCGGCTCGCGCTCGATCCGCGGCCGATCAAGGTCGATGCGACCCCGCTGCGCATCCGCGGCGTGGTCGGGCAGAGCCTGTACCGCTCGGCGCGCGCCGCCGGGGCGCCGGCGAGCTCCGTCCAGCAGTACCTGCGCGCGCTCGGGGCCGAGATCGACCTCGACAGCGGCGTCGCCAGCGGCGACGAGTTCGACCTGATCGTCGAGTACCGCCGCGCCGCGACCGGCGAGGTCGAGGCGGGCAAGCTGCTTTACGCCGGCCTGCTGCGCGGCGGGAAGCCGCGCAAGCAGCTGATGCGCTGGGGCAATGACGGCCGCTTCTACGAGGCGTCCGGCGTCGGCGAGAGCCGCACCGGCCTGATGGCGCCCGTGCCCGGGCGCGTGACCTCGGGCTACGGCCAGCGGCGCCACCCGATCCTCGGCTATCGCCGGATGCACGCGGGGATCGACTTCAAGGCCAGCTACGGCAGCCCGATCTACGCCGTGACCGACGGCACGGTGACTTATGCCGGGCGCCACGGCGGGCACGGCAACTACGTCAAGCTGTCGCACGGCGAGGGGCTCGGCACCGGCTACGCCCACATGAGCCGGATCGCGGTCTCGCGCGGTCAACGCGTGCGGCGCGGCCAGGTGATCGGCTACGTCGGCTCGACCGGCCTGTCGACCGGCCCGCACCTTCACTACGAGATGTACCGCAATGGCGCGACGGTGAACCCGTCGAGCGTGCAGTTCGTCACCCGCGCCCAGCTGTCCGGCCGCGAACTGGCCGACTTCCGCGCGCGCCTGGCGGACCTGCAGCGGATCGAGCCCGGCGCGGCGCTCGCCGCGCTCGCCCCCGACCCGTCGCTCAAGGCGGCGCCGGTCCGCGAGATCGACCGGCGCGACGCGAGGAAGATCGGCTGACCGCGCGACAGAGGCGGGCGGCGAGCGGATTGCCCCTTCCGGCGTTTTCCGGCAGGACGCGGCGCGCATGACCGGCTCGTACCCCGCTGTCCGCCTGCGCCGCACCCGCTCCAGCGCGTGGAGCCGCGCGCTCCACCGCGAGACGGTGCTGACCCCGGCCGACCTGATCTGGCCGCTGTTCGTCACCGACGGCGAGGGGGTCGAGGAACCGGTCTCGACGCTGCCCGGCGTGTCGCGCTGGTCGCTCGACGGCATCGCCGCGCGCGCCCGGGAGGCGATCGCGCTCGGCATCCCGTGCGTCGCGCTGTTTCCCAACACCCCGCCCGAGCTGCGCCACCCCGATGCACGCGAAGCGACCCGGCGCGACAACCTGATGTGCCGCGCGATCCGCGCGATCCGCGAGGCGTGCGGCAGCGACATCGGCGTCCTCACCGACGTCGCGCTCGATCCCTACACCAGCCACGGCCAGGACGGCTTGGTCGACGCGGCGGGCTACGTGCTCAACGACGCAACGGTCGAGCTGCTGGTCGAGCAGGCGCTGGTCCAGGCCGAGGCCGGGGCCGACATCGTCGCCCCGTCGGACATGATGGACGGCCGCGTCGGTGCGATCCGCGGCGCGCTCGAGCAGGGCGGTCACGCCAACGTCCAGATCATGAGCTACGCCGCCAAATACGCTTCGGCGTTCTACGGCCCGTTCCGCGACGCGGTCGGCTCGCGCGGGCTGCTGCAGGGCGACAAGAAGGGCTACCAGATGGACCCGGCGAACGCCGACGAGGCCCTGCGCGAGGTCGCGCTCGACCTCGCCGAGGGCGCCGACAGCGTGATCGTCAAGCCCGGCCTGCCCTATCTCGACATCGTGCGACGGGTGAAGGAGCGGTTCGAGGTCCCGGTGTTCGCCTACCAGGTCAGCGGCGAGTACGCGATGATCGAGGCGGCCGCGGCTGCCGGGGCCGGCGAGCGCGACGCGCTCGTGCTCGAGACCCTGACCGCCTTCAAGCGCGCCGGGTGCGCGGGCGTGCTGACCTACCATGCGCCGCTCGCCGCGCGGCTGCTGAATGGCTGAGATCGTCGCCGAGACCGAACGGCTGGTGCTGCGGCGCGAACGGCCGGGCGACCTCGCGGTGTGGCTCGAGCACATCAACACGCCCGAAGTCATGCGCCGCATCGGCGGCGTGCAGACGGTCGACAAGGTCGCCGAAGGGTTCGCCAGGATGGCCGCCGCCGAGGACGGGCTGGCGTTCCGGTTCGTCGCGCTCAAGGACGGCGGAGCGCTGCTCGGCAAGTGCGGGCTGGCGCGGATCGACACGCCGGCGGCGCCGGCGGCGCTGCAGGGCCAAGTGCAGATCGGCTGGACGCTGCGCGCCGACCACTGGGGCCGCGGCTACGCCCGCGAAGCGGCACAAGCGATGCTCGCGCTCGCCTTCGGGCCGCTCGGCCTGGCGCGGGTCTTCGCGCAGACCTCGGACAGCAACGTGGCGTCTTGGCGGCTGATGGAGCGGCTCGGGATGCGCCGCTGCGCCGCGCTCGACTATCCCGATCCGGACTACCCGGACGAGGACAACCCGACGATCGTCTATCGGCTCGACGCCGCCGACTGGCGCGCGCAGCAGGCGGCCGCGGCCGCGCGGACCGATGCCTGAGAGCCGCACCGCGCCGCGCCGCTGGCTGTTCATGGCGACGATTCTCGCCGGCAGTTTCCTGCTGTTCCTGGTCCAGCCGATGGTCGCGCGGATGGCGCTGCCGCGGCTCGGCGGCGCGCCCAACGTGTGGAACAGCGCGATGCTGGTCTACCAGGCGCTGCTGCTTGCCGGGTACGCCTATGCGCATGCGCTGTCGCAGCTCCGGGTCGCGCGCCAGGCGCTGATTCACCTGGCGGTGCTGCTGCTCGCCGCGCTGACGCTGCCGATCGCCCTCGCCGAGCCCGCGCTGCCGGCGCCCGGCCGCGAGGCGCTGTGGGTGCCGTGGCTGTTCGCGCTGTCGATCGGCCCGGTGTTCTTCGCGGTCTCGGCCCAGGCGCCGCTGATGCAGCGGTGGTACGCCGCCGCGCCGGGCGCCGGCGATCCCTACCCGCTCTATGCCGCTTCGAACCTCGGCAGCTTCGCCGGTCTGCTCGCCTATCCGCTGCTGGCCGAACCGCTGCTGCCGATCGGCCTGCAGAGCGCCGCCTGGGCGGCGGGCTACGCGCTGCTGGTCGCCTTGGTCGCGGCGGCGGGGCTGGCCCGGCGC
>JAEZES010000135.1 GCA_023432995.1 Pseudomonadota bacterium | reverse complement strand
CGCACCGCTGACCGGGATCAGCGCCGCGAGCATGACCAGGATCGGCCAGTCGACCGCCGCGTAGGCCTCGCGCAGCGGCAGCGCGCCCATCATCACGATGGCAGCCGCGGCGCCGAAGAAGGCAACTTGCACCGACACCAGCCCGACCGCCGTCAGCCCCATCGCCACGACGAGGATCGCCAGCGGCAGGATCGAGCGGCTCAGGCTGCCGAGGCGCACCTCGCGCTCGGCCAGCGGCAGCGCGCCTAGGCCGCGCAGGCGCTCGGGGAACTGGCTCAGCACCCCCTGCAGCACGATCACGTCGCCGGCCCTCAGGCGGATGTCGCGCAGGCGCTCGGTGAAGCGCTTCCCGCTGCGGCTGACCGCGAGCAGGTTGATGCCGTAGCGGCGGTGCAGCGCGATGCGCCCCGCCGCCTGGCCGACCAGCAGCGAATCGCTGCCGATCACCGCCTCGATCACCCCGATCTCCTCGTCCGGCGCCGAATCGTCGAACGCACGGTCCTGGCCCTCGAGCTCGAGCGCCTGCTTGGCGATCGTGCGCTCGAGCGCGTCGGGCGCGCCTTCGAGCAGCACGATGTCGCCTTCCTTGAGCACGGTGTCGCAGGCCGCGCCCTCGGGCTCGCCTTCGCGGACCACGGCGGTGACCTTGACCTCGGTCTCGTCGCCGGCGGCCAGCTCGGCGACGCTCTTGCCTTCCGCGGCCGAGCCCGCCGGGACCCTGGCCTCGGTCATGTAGGCCTGCACGTCGAGCGCCTCGCCGAGCCCGACCGCAGGCCGCTGCCCGCCCGGCAACAGGCGATAGCCGACCAGCAGGAACGCCAGCCCGGCCAGCGTCAGCGCCGCGCCGACCGGGACGTAGTCGAACATCGCGAACGGCTCGCCGGTCATCTCCCGGCGGATTCCCGAGACGATGATGTTGGGCGAGGTGCCGACCAGCGTCATCAGCCCGCCGAGCAGCGAGGCGAACGCCATCGGCATCAGGTAGCGCGAGATCGGCGTGCCCGAGCGGCGCGCCATCTGGAACGCGATCGGCATCATGATCGCCAGCGCGCCGATATTCTTGACGAACGCGCTCATCAGCGCGACCGACGCGATCAGCACCAGGAGCTGCGCGCGGAAGCTCTGCAGCCGCGGGGCGAACGCCTGCACCGCGCGCTCGATCCCCCCCGAGCGCGCGACCGCGGCGCTGACCACCAGCGCGCTGCCGACGATGACGACGATGTCGTTGCTGAATCCGGCGAACGCCTCCTCGGGCGCGATCACGCCGGCCAGCAGCCCCGCGAGCAACCCCGCCACCGCGACCACGTCGTAGCGCCAGCGGCCCCACACGAACAACGCCATCGTGCCCACCAGCACGGCGACGGCCAGTCCTTGCTGATAGGTCAACGCCCCTGTCCTCCTCGGAGCATGACAACCGCGGACGCGCCGTTAGGCTCCCGCCTGCAAACGAAATCGCCGGGCGGCCAACCCGTGCGGTTCGGGCACGTCTTGCCAAGCCCGCCGCCGGGGCCGCCGGCTGGCGAGTCCGTCTCGACGATGGTACGCCTTGCCAAGCCTTCGCGCCCCTCGCACAGTGGCGAACGGAAGCGCCGAATGGCGCAGCGAAATTCGATTGCGTCGGCATCGACGCGGATCGTCCGGCACTGCCGGCACAGGGGAGCACCGGCGATGAAGACTGTTCTTGCCTGCCTCCCGCTGGCGCTCACCGCTTGCGCCGCGCTGCCCGACGACGAGCCGCCGCCCTCGAACGCCTCGATGGGCCTGATCATCGCCCGCGACAGATGCGCGGGGTGCCACCAGACCGGTGGCGCCGGCGAATCCCCCAACTCGAACGCGCCGACCTTCGGCGAGATCGTCAACCGGCCCGGCGTGACGCCCGAGACGCTGGCGGCCTGGTTGCGGGATGGGCACAACTATCCACTCGAGATGGGCTTCCGGCTCGAACCGCACCAGGTAGATTCGCTCGTCGCCTACATGATCCGCTGGCGGACCGCGGCAGATCCCGGGTCCTGACGCCGAGGGCCGCGAGCGCAGCCTTGCCAAGCCCGCCTCCCCCTCGCACAGTAGCGGGCGGGAGTGACGGATGGCGGCCGAGGAATTCGATTACATCGGCGTTGGCGCGGGGGCGGCGGGGGCGGCGCTGGCGGCGCGGCTGGGCGAGGCGGCGGACCGTACCACTTGCGTGGTCGAGGCCGGCGGGCAGGACACGCATCCGTTCATCCATATCCCGAGCTTCGTCGCCGCCGCGATCGGGCGCGAGGCGAGCAACTGGCGGTTCAAGACCGTGCCGCAGCCGGGCATGGCCGGGCGCGAGATCCCGGTGCCGCGCGGCAAGGTCATCGGCGGCTCGGGCTCGATCAACGGGATGGTCTATTTCCGCGGCCACCCGACCGACTACGACGACTGGTCCGACGCCGGCGCCAAGGGCTGGTCCTACGCCGAGGTGCTGCCCTACTTCACCCGCACCGAGAACAACGAGAACTATCCGGCGAGCGTGTTCCACGGGGTCGGAGGGCCGATCAACGTCAAGCACGTCGAGGGGCCGAACGCGCTCAACTACGCGTTCATGGACGCGCTGGCCGCACTGCAATTCCCCGCCTGCCCGGACTTCAACGGGCCCAATCCCGAAGGCTACGGCCGCCGCCAGGGGCTGATCCGCGACGGCCAGCGCGAGAGCACGGCCAAGGCGATGCTGCGCCCGGCGCTCGCCCGCGGCAACATCCACGTGCAGACCGATGCTCAGGTCGCGCGCGTGCTGGTCGAGGGCCGGCGCGCGGTCGGCATCGAGCTGACCGACGGGCGCACGATCCGGGCGCGGCGCGAGGTCGTGCTCTCGGCCGGCACGGTGCAGACGCCGCAGATCCTGATGCTGTCGGGCATCGGCCCGGCGGCGCACCTCAAGGAAATGGGCATCGAGGTCGTGCTCGACGCTGCCGGCGTCGGCGCCAACTACCACGACCACCCGGCCAGCCCGATGCACATGGAGACCGACAACTGGACCAGCTACGGCTGGTCGCTGAAGGCGACTCCGCGCAACCTGTGGTGCGCGCTGCAGTACCTGCTCACCCGCACCGGCCCGCTCGCCGGCAATGTGTTCGAGAGCGTCGCCTTCCTGCGCACCGACCCGTCGCTCGAGCGGCCCGACGTGCAGTTCGTGTTCCAGCCGGCAAAGCGGCTGACCAATCCGAAGATCCCGTTCCCGATCGGCCACGGCTACGCGATCAGCCCGGTCGCGCTGTACCCGAAGAGCCGCGGGACCGTGCGCCTCGCCAGCCCCGACCCGGCCGCGGCGCCGCTGATCGATCCGCACCTGCTCGAGCACCCCGACGACATCCAGCCGCTGATCCGCGCACTGAGGATCGCCCGCGCGGCCTTCGCCGCCGAGCCGTTCGCCGAGTACGAGGGCGTCGAAGTCGCGCCCGGCCCGGATTGCCAGACCGACGAGCAGTTCGACCGCTACATCCGCGAGACCGGCTACACCGTCCACCACCCGGTCGGCACCTGCCGCATGGGCTCGGACACGGAAGCGGTGGTCGATCCCCAGCTGCGCTTCAACGGCCTCGACGGCCTGCGCGTCGCCGACGCTTCGGTGATGCCCTCGATCATCGGCGGCAACACCAACGCCCCGTGCGTGATGATCGGCGAGCGCGCCGCCGACTTCATCCTCGGCAAGCCCGCGCTCCCCGCCGCCGAACTGCCCCCCGAGAGCGTCGCCCGCTACAAGCCCAAGTCAAAGAGGAAGGCGGCGTGAGCGGGGCTGGAGAGAGGGGTTCACGCGGAGACGCGGAGACGCGGAGAGTTTGTTTCGCGCAGAGATCGCAGAGGACACAGAGGAATCTTACCGCCGGAGGCGGCCTTGATCCTCCTGGCCGGCCACGCTTCCCGCGCCGGAATATTCGAAGGCGGCTTCGCCGCAGGCATTCTCTTTCTCTGCGTCCTCTGCGATCTCTGCGCGAACCCGTTTTCTCCGCGTCTCCGCGTCTCCGCGTGCAAATTTCAATAGGAGCGACGACCGAATGGCCCGCGAACACATGAAGTCCTGGCAGGTCGGCGACGTCACCGTCACCCGCATCGTCGAGCTGTGGGACTTCCAGGACAACATCAACATGACCATGCCCGACGCCACGGCGGACGAGGTCATCGCGATGGACTGGCTCCACCCGCACTACGCCACGCCCGACGGCAAGCAGCGGATGAACTTTCAGGGCTTCGTGGTGCAGGCGCCCGGGCGCGTGATCGTGGTCGATTCGTGCATCGGCGCCGGGCGCCAGCGCGACTTCGACGTGTTCTGCGACCTGCCCGAGGGCTTTCTCGAGGACCTCGAGAGCCTCGGCATCACGCGGCACGACGTCGACACGGTGATGTGCACCCACCTGCACTTCGACCACGTCGGCTGGAACACCTACAAGGACCCGGCGACCGGCGAGTTCAGGCCGACCTTCCCCAACGCCCGCTACCTGTTCGGACGCACCGAGTACGAAGCGTGGCAGGACACGATCCGCCACGACGGCCACCACACCGACACCCACCTCGTCGAATGCGTCGACCCGATAGTGGCGCTCGGGCTTGCGGACTTCATCGAAGCCGATCACGAAATCGCCCCCGGCATCCGCTGCGAGCCGAGCCACGGCCACACGCCGGGCCACGTCCACGTCCGCATCAGCTCGAACGGCGAGGAAGCGGTCATCACCGGCGACCTCATGCATCACCCGATGCAGGTGGCGATGCCCTACCGCGAGGCGACCTTCGACATGGACAAGCCGGCCGGCCGCCAGACCCGCATGGGCTTCGTCGAGAAGTACTCCGACAGCGGCGTGCTGGTGATCGGCGCCCACTTCGCCGAACCCACCGCCGGCCACATCCGCACGCACGGCGACGGCGACGTGCGGTTCGATGGGCTCGGGCTGTGAGGGCATGCTTCGATACTCCCCTGCAAGGGGAGGTGGCAGCCGCGCAGCGGCTGACGGAGGGGTGTCGCCCCATCGGGAGGGGAACACCCCTCCACCACCGCCTTCGGCGGCGGTCCCCCTCGCCTTGCAGGGGAGGATCAAGGAAATGACCCGCCCCATCCCGGACTACGCGATCGGCATCTTCACGCCCGAGTCCGTGCGCCACGCGCGCGAGGTCGACGACGCGCTGCGCGAGTTCGCCGCGGTGGTGCGGCTGGCCGACGGGACCCACATGCTCGGCCGCCACCAGCACGTCTCGGCCGGCCTGCTCGACTGGAAGGCGTTCTCGAGCACCTCGCGGCCATGGCACGACCCGACCAGCCCGCGCCCCGAGATCCTCCTCACCGACGACCCGCCGCGCCACACCCAGGTGCGCAAGGTCATAGCGGACGCGCTCTCCCCGCGCGCGCTCGAGCGGGTCAAGGGCATCTTCGAAGAGCGCGCCCGGGCGCTGCTCGCGCGGCTGCGCGAGCGCGCGGGCGAGCCTGTCGACGCCGTGGGCGAAGTGGCCCAGGCCTACGTGTTCCAGGTCCTGCCCGACATCCTCGGCCTGCCCGAGGAAGGCCGCGAGCACATGCACGGGTTCTCGGAGATGGTCTGGGCGACGATGGGCCCGCCGGGCGAGCTGTTCGACCAGGCGATGCAGCACGATTACTCGGCCGTGATCCACTGGCTCGAGACCCAGTGCGAGCGTTCGGCGCTCGACCCAGCGGGGATCGGCGAGACGATCTACGCCGCGTCGGACAGCGGGCAGGTGACGCTGGCCGAGGCCAAGCTGCTGCTGCAGACCGTGCTCAGCGCCGGCGCTGACACGACCTTCATCACCATGGCCAACGCGCTCAGGGCCTGGGCGCTTTTCCCCGGCGAATACGCCAAGCTGCGCGCCGAGCCGAAGAAGGTCCGCGCCGCGTTCGACGAATCGCTGCGATGGGATTCGCCGAGCCGGATGGCCGGGCGCATCACCACGCGCGAGGTCGAGATCGACGACTATGTGATCCCGGCCGGCACGCGCTGCGGGCTGATGTTCGCCGCCGCCAACCGCGACCCGCGCTTCTGGGACGCGCCCGACGAGTACCGGCTCGACCGCGACAACCGCCACTCGCTCGGTTGGGGCTACGGCGTCCACGGCTGCGTCGGCCGCACGCTGGCGACGATGGAGGCGCAGGCGCTGCTCGGGGCGATCGTGGCCGAGGTCGAGGCGATCGAACTCGCGGGTCCGTACGAGCCGTGGATGACGACCGTCGGGCATGGGCCGATCCGGCAGCCGGTCAGGCTCAAGTTCGCTTGAGTTAACCATGGCCTCGCCCGTCATCCGGATCGATGCGATCAAGTACGCCCGGCACGAGCGCACCGCCGTTAACAACTTCGCCCGCCCGGTCGACGACCACGACCTGCCGATGCCGCTCGACTACTTCGTCTGGGCGATCCACCGCGACGGGCATCCGCCGGTCATCGTCGACACCGGCTTCGGCGAGGACGCCGCCGCGGCGCGCGGTCGGGTCATCACGCGCTCGGTCAACGACGGCCTGCGCGCCGCGGAGATCGACCACCTCTCGGTCGAGGACGTGATCCTGACCCACCTGCACTACGACCACGCGGGATCGCTGAGTACGTTCCCCAACGCACGGTTTCACGTGCAGGACGCCGAGATGGCCTTCGCCACCGGCCGCCACGTCTGCGACCACGGCGTGCGTGCGCCGTTCGACGGCGAGCCGGTCGCGCAACTCGTGCGCAAGCTCTACGCCGACCGGGTCGTGTTTCACGACGGGGACGCCGAGTTCGCGCCCGGCATCGCGCTGCGGCTGTGCGACGGCCATACCGCGGGGCTGATGGCGGTGTGCTGCGAGACCCGGCGCGGCACGGTCGTGCTGGCGAGCGACGCGGCGCATCTCTACGCCAACCTGACGCGGCGCATTCCCTTCCCGATCTTCGTCGACGAGCAAGCCTACCTGCGCGCGCAGCAGCGCGTGCTGGACCTCGCCGGCGGCTCGCTCGACCGGGTGATTCCCGGGCACGACCCGCTGGTGCTGGCCTGCTTCCCGGCCGAAAACGACATTGCCCGCGTTGACCTGCCGCCGATCGTGCCTATCGCCAGGGAGCCATGACCACGATCGGATTCCTCGGCCTCGGGCGGATGGGCGCACCGATGGCCTCGCGGCTGATAGGCCACGTCGACCGCTTGCTGGTGCACGACATCGCGCCGGCCGCCGTCGAGGCGCTGGTGGCGAAGGGCGCCGAACCCGCGGGCTCGGCGGCCGCCCTCGGCGCGGGCTGCGACATCGTCCTGTTGAGCCTGCCGACGCCGCCGATCGTGCGCGCGGCGGCCGACGAGGTGCTCGCGGGCGGGACGCCGCGGATCGTCTGCGACCTGTCGACCTCGGGTCCGCGGCTGGCGCAGGAGCTGCACGCGCTGCTGACCCCGCGCGGCATCGCCAGCTTCGACGCGCCGGTATCGGGCGGAATCCGCGGCGCCGAGCTCGGCTCGCTGGCGATCATGGTCGGCGGACCGGCGGCGTTCTACGACGAAGTGCGGCCGATCCTCGACCGCATCGGCAACCCGTTCTTCATGGGCGAGACGCCGGGCGCGGGGCAGGTGGCCAAGCTCGCCAACAACCTGCTCAGCCTGTCGGCGATCGCCACCACCGCCGAGGCGATGACACTGGCGATCAAGGCCGGGCTCGACCCGGCGCGGATGATCGAGGTGCTCAACGCCGGCACCGGCGCCAACTCGGCGACGCGCGACAAGTGGCCGCGCGCGGTGCTCCCGCGCACGTTCGACTTCGGGTTTTCGGCCCAGCTGAGCCTCAAGGATACGCGGCTCGCGCTCGAGGAAGCGCAGGCGATCGGCGTGCCGCTGCCAACCGGCGAGCGCCTCGCCGCACTGCTCGAGCGCGTGCTGGCGACTTACGGCGACGACGCCGACTTCACCGAGATGGCCAAAGTGGTCGAGGCCGACGCCGGGCTCGATCCGGAAAGGAGCGCGTGATGCGGCTGTCGGGGGCCATGCTGTTCGCCGCCGACCTCGAAGCGCAGACCGCGTTCTACCGCGACGTGATCGGCTTCCGCCCGATCGAGGACACGCGCCGCGAGGACTGGGTCGAGTTCGACACCGGCGAGACGCGCTTCGCGCTCCACGCAATTCCGGCGCACCTCGGCGTGCGCCCAGACCCGACGCCGCGCGAAACGCAGAGCTGCAAGCTGATCCTCGAGGTCGAGAACGCCGACGTCGAGCTCGACCGGCTCAACGCCGCGGGAGTCACGATCCTGCACCGGCCTTGGGGCGGCTGGGACTTCGCCGACCCGGAGGGCAACGTGATCGGGGTGTCGGAGCGCTGAGCGCGGCCTAGCGCAGCTGGCTGTCCTTGCTACCGCGGCGGTTGATGCCGCCCGGCACGCGTCGCGCGTCGCGCGCCGTCTGGCACGGCACGCAGGTGCGCACGCCGGGCAGCGCCGCCCGTCTGGCCTCGGGGATCGGCTCGCCGCACTCGTCGCAGAACGACGCGCCCTCGCCGGCGGGCATGTTCGCCCGCGCGGCCGAGACCGCGTCCTTGACGGTGTCGTCGATCTGCTCCTGCACCGCGCCGTCGCGCGTCCAGCCGCCTGCCATGCCGCTGTCCTTTCCGACGGACAACATGGGAACGCCGCGCGCGGTTTCCACCTTGCCGGACACTCGCGGGCCGGCGAGCGTTGAACGGCGGTGAAGATCGCGACCTACAACGTCAACGGGGTCAACGGGCGGCTGCCGGTGCTGCTGCGCTGGCTCGAGCTTCGCCGGCCCGAGGTGGTGTGCCTGCAGGAGCTCAAGGCGCCCGACGAGAAGTTCCCCGAGCGGGCGATCCGCGAGCTCGGCTACGATGCCGTCTGGCACGGGCAGAAGAGCTGGAACGGCGTCGCCATCCTCAGCCGCGTCGGCGAGATCCACGAGACCCGCCGCGGGCTTCCCGGCGATCCCGACGACTCGCACAGCCGCTACATCGAGGCCGCGGTCAACGGCGTGCTGATCGGCGGCCTCTACCTGCCCAACGGCAACCCGCGGCCGGGGCCGAAGTTCGACTACAAGCTGCGCTGGTTCGAGCGACTGATTGAGCATGCCGAAGGCCTGCTCGCGAGCGGGCTGCCGGTGATGCTCGCGGGCGACTTCAACGTCATGCCGACCGAGCGCGACGTCTACAAGCCCGAGCGTTGGGTCGACGACGCGCTGTTCGCGCCCGAGGTCCGCGCCGCGTGGTTCCGGCTGGTCGGGCAAGGGTGGACCGATGCGCTGCGCCAGATCCACGGCGAGGCGACGATCTACACCTTCTGGGACTACTTCCGGAACGCGTTCGCGCGCAACGCGGGCCTGAGGATCGACCATTTCCTGCTCAGCCCGTCGCTGGCGAAGCGGCTGGTCGACGCCCAGGTCGACGTCGAAGTGCGCGGGTGGGACAAGACCAGCGACCACGCGCCGGTGTGGGTCGAGCTGGCCGAGCCCAAGCGGAAACCATCGCGAGTCCCGAAGGTTAAGGCTGCGAAGGAGACCTGACATGGCTGGTGGCAAGCGCGAACTGATCGATACCGGGACCGACAAGCGCTACGTGCGCCGCGACGACAAAGGCCGCTTCGACGAAGTCGTCGACGTCGGCCGCTCGCTGGCGCAGGACCGGAAGCGCGAGGCCAAGGGCAAATCGAAGCCCGGCCACGGCGACCGCGGCGATCGCTGAGCGCTAAGTCGGCGACTTGAGGAAGTGCTTCAGGCTCCGCAGCGCTTCCGACAGGCTCGTCTCGTCGTTTCCGTGCTCGGACAGCAGCCGGCGGGCCTGGTCGTCGGTCAGCTGGTGGCGCTCGGCGTAGGCGCGGATTTCCGCGGCGGTGGGTTCGTGGACCATGCCCGGGCAACTGCCGGAACGGGCCCGGCGTTCCCTAGACGTCGTTCCTGATCGTCGCCAGCGCGCCGCCGTCGATCTCCCAGCGGGCGCCGTTGACGTAGCTCGCCTCGTCCGACAGCAGGAAGCTGACGACGTCGCCGACCTCGCGCGGCTGGCCGACGCGGTTGAGCGTGGCGACCTGGCCGAGCTTGTCCATCCCCGCCTGGACGTCGCCATCGAACATCTGCTCGAGCATGCCGACGAGCAGCGGGGTCTCGATCACGCCGGGCTCGACGCAGTTTACCCGCACGCCCTTCTGCGCGACTTCGCTCGCCGCGGTGCGGGTCAGGCCGACGACGCCATGCTTGGCCGCGTTGTAAGCGCAGGCGCCGGCGAGCCCGCGCTCGGAGCCGATCGAGGCGGTATTGACCACCGCGCCCTTGCCGGCGGCGACCATGTGCGGGATGACGAAGCGCAGGCCGAGGAACATCGAGCGCAAGTTGACGCGGATGATGTTGTCGAATTCGGCGATGTCGTAGGCGTGAGTCGGGGCGAGGCTGCCCTCGATCCCGGCGTTGTTGAAGAACCCGTCGATGCGGCCGAACGTGCCCATCGCCGCGTGGACGTAACCCGCGACCGCGGCCTCGTCGGCGCAGTCGGCGACGTAGCCGACCGCGTCGTGGCCGGCCGCGCGCAGCGCCTCGGTGCACGATTCGAGCCGCTCGCCGGCGATGTCGACCAGCATCACCCGCGCGCCTTCGCGGCAGAGGATCTCGGCGGTGGCGAAGCCGATCGCGCCGGCGGCGCCGGTCACGATCATCGTCTTGCCCAGGTGGCGCATCATTTCCCTCCCTTGCGAAACGGCAGCGTGATGAGGAACCAGGCGAGCTTCGGCGTCAGCAGCTTGCGGAAGTTGCGCGCTTCCTCGGGCGTCAGCGTCGCGGCCATCGGCATCGTGCCGAACACCTTGCCCTTGAGCACGAGGTTGTCGCCCTGGCGCTCGACCTTGGTGACCTGCATCAGCTCGGATTTGTCGGCGGCGTAGATTTTCATTGCACGGGCCCCCTCCGGCCGCTGCGCGGCCACCTCCCCCGTAAACGGGGGAGGATTTGCAGCGCATTCCATCC
>JAEZES010000132.1 GCA_023432995.1 Pseudomonadota bacterium | reverse complement strand
GGCCAATATCGTATGCCGGCTCGAGGATCGGCAAGAGGCCCGCGCTCGCGATCCAGTCGGCCAGCGCGAACTGCTGCGCCACGACTGCGGCGATGCCGGAAGGGCTGGCGGCCTTCACCACCGATCGCGCCTTGGTGCCCATGACCCCGAGATTCTTCGCCCGCATCTGCAGCGCGTCCAAGCCGGCGATGAGTTTCATCAGCTGGACCGTTGGAGCATTTCGGACAGCAGTGGACGAACTAACCAAATTGTTTAAAATCAAACTCTTAATCAGAGGGTCCTAGGTTCGAGCCCGAGTGCGTCCACCATCCTCCTTTCTGAAGCGCTCCCGCCCCCGTAGGCCGAGGATGTGATCTGTCGGGTCCTGGACGGTGGAGTCACCTCGCTGCGGGTGCTATCCGGCCTCAACCAAGGCAAATCCGTCGAGACATGTTGCAGCGCTGGCTTTTCCGTGAACCCTCCCTTTCCTTCGGCGTGCCGGTCTTTGTCTGTGCCGCCGTCGTGTTCCCGCTGCACCTAGGCTGGACGGGCGCCACGCCTGGCGAACTCCTGATCTATCTGGCCATCGCGGCCGCATTGTTCAGCCTCGCCGATGCGCTCGGCCAGTCCGACTTCTACGACAGGTGGCACGCGGTGATCATGCAGTCGCTGCTCAGCCTGTGCGCCCTTGCCCTTCCTGCGCTGCTGGCGTTCGCCATCGGCTCCGCCGCCGGACCCGTCGACGAAGCGTTCGACGAAGGAATCTGCGCCAGCCAGGGCGCCATGGAAGCCGACGACGCGATCGCGGAATCGGACGACACTTTCGATGTCACGGCGGACTGCATAGCCGAGAGCTGACTGACGGCCGCCCTGTCCGGAGGCAGCACGGCGCGCCCGATGTGATTCAGGCCGCTTCGCGCAGCGCGATGATCTCTTCGGCAAGTTGCCAGTCCTCCATCCGGTCGACATCGATCGGCCCTTCGGCGAACGGGATGTCGATGGGCGCTACGCTGATTCCCAGACCGCGCGACAGGAGCCGGAGGAACGTTTCGAGCCGCAGCCAGCGGCTCTTGTAGAGCATGAAGGCCAGCAATCCGAACGCGCCGATCAGGCGCTTGGGCTTCTTGCCGAACTGTCCGCCGCTGTTGAAGATGCGCGCCGCCCCGACGGCGGCCGGATGCAGGAACGCGTAGAGATTGCAGCTCGAAAACGCCCCGTCCGCGAAGCGGTGGAAGGCGCGTTGCCCGCCGGGGTATTTCTCCAGGATCAGCTCGGCCCGGGTCAATCCGAGGGCACCGTCAGCGGTCAACCCGTCGAGAGACGCGCAGAAGCTGCGGATCAGTTCGGGGGTGTGGAGCGCGTTGTCGCCGGTGGTGATGATCATCGGCAGGCGCGCCGGATCGCTGGCCGCGGCGATCACGCTCGTGCCGATGTTTTCGCGCGAAGGCACGTACTCGATCCCCGCGGCGCCGGGGACCCCGGCCAGTATCCTCCGCGCCTCGTCTATGCTGTCCCGCTCGATCGACACGATCAGGCGTTGCACCCGGCCGCTTTCGACGAGAGAGCGCACGACTCGCTCGAGCATCGGCGTCCCGGCGATATCGATGAAACTCTTGTGCGAGACCCCGCCGGCCTGGGCGAGCGGATCGAGACTTCCTCGACTCGCCGCGAGCACCAGCGCTGTATAGCCGCGCTCAGTCATCGCTCCCCGCCCCGTGAACTCCCGTCGTTTCCATGGGGAAAGGACTCCCCGACGGACGACATCAACTCCGCGACCC
This sequence comes from Pseudomonadota bacterium, assembly GCA_023432995.1. Classification (GTDB taxonomy): domain Bacteria; phylum Pseudomonadota; class Alphaproteobacteria; order Sphingomonadales; family Sphingomonadaceae; genus Croceibacterium_A. Next base: position 20,017 of record JAEZES010000132.1, on the reverse strand, counting down.
TTGGCAGGAACGGCAGATTGTTCAATGCCGATCTCGTCCGTTGCATCCGACCACCCATCACCGGGGCCGCACAGGCTTCGAACTTGGCCCAGTACTCCTCGGTCGAGAACGGCGCCGCGAGGCTGCCGCGCGGCATGGCGACGGCCGTGCGCACGACCTTGCCATCGCGCAGGGTGACGGCAACCTCCGTCGGGAACTCGCCTTCCGCTGCAGCGACGGGATGTCGGTGAACACGCGAATAGAGCGCGCGGGCACCGGGTCGCGCGATGCGCTCCGACGAGAAATCCGCAAGGGTACAGGCTCCATCGAGCAGCACGCAGGCGAGCCCGTACTCAAGCGAAAATCTGGCCTGGAGCGGATCCTCGGGCGCCGTGTACATGAGGTTCGCGAGGTGCGAGGCGGGGGCGTGAACGTCCACTGCCAGGACGTCGTCCGCGGCGAACCCATGCTCCTCGCGCAATGCCAGCAGCCCGTCCATCGCGCGATGCGCGCTGCCGCAGTTGGGGAAACGCTTCACGCGAAATCCGTTCGACAGGATCAGCAGCGGGTCGCCCACGTTGGAGGTCTCGAAACGCAGGGTCTGGCCGTGCTCGACGTGCGTCAGGGTATCGCGCAAATGCTCATAATCGGGGCCGACCATCAAGCGGTTGAGTCCCGTCGGCCCGTCGAACGTCGCGAGGCCCGCGGTCAGTCCGCTGCGCGCCAGGCTCGCCGCCAGCACGCCCGCTTTAGCCGCGAGTCCGGCATGGAGCGGCTTGGTCATCGTGCCGAACTGCGACATGAACCCGCCCGCCGTGCTCGTGGCGATCGACAGCGCGCGAGCCGCGCGCCCCGCGTCGAGCCGCAGCAACCGGACACAAGCCGCGGCTGCGCCGATCGCTCCGATCGTCCCCGTCGCGTGCCACCCTCGGTTGCGATGGACGGGGTTTATCCCCTGCCCCACCCTGCCGAGCACTTGCAGCCCGGCGATGTAAGCATCGAGGCAGTCCAGGCCCGAAGCGCCTTCCTGCTCGCCGAGCGCAAGGATTGCCGGAACCAGGACCGCGCTCGCGTGCGCCTTTGCGGGATCGAAGTTGTCGTCGAAATCGAGCGCGTGCGCCGCGGTCCCGTTGACCAAAGCGACCCATGGCGCGGCCAGTTTGACGCCGCGGCCGACGACGGTCGCCGGGCCGTCGCCCCATCCGGCAACGGTCTCGAAGACGAGCCGCGCGGCGGGTTCGAGCGCTCCCGGAATCGTCACCGCGATGGTGTCGATGAATTGGCGATGCGCCGATTCGATCGCGGCGTCGGGCCAGGTCCGCGGCGCATCGGCCAGCCAGCGGCCAAAGGCAGTCGGCGGATTCGTCATGCGCCGGCTAGGTAATTCCCCGCCGCGGGATTGGAAACCGGCCTGCCGGTGTCGTGCACACCGCAATTGCAGTTTCGCATCCGCCCTTCGTTAGTTAAGCCGCTGTCCGAATTCGAGCAGCGAGGGGATGTCCGTGAGCATATTGCAGGGCCGCGTGGTGGTCGTCACCGGGGCAAGTTCGGGCATTGGCCAGGCCTGCGCCGTCGCCTTTGCCGATAAAGGCGCCAAGGTCGTTCTGGCCGCGCGGCGGGTCGATCGGCTCGAGCAACTCGTCGCACGGATCGAGGCCTCGGGCGGCGAGGCGCTCGCCGTCGCCACCGACGTGACCGACGAAGCGGCTGTCGAGAACCTGTTCGATCGGGCGGTCGCACGCTTCGGCACGGTCGATGTGCTCATCAACAACGCGGGAATTGCCGACAGTACGGCAATAACCGAGATGCCGCTCGATCTCTGGCAGCAGGTCATCGGCACCAACCTGACCTCCGCTTTCCTGTGCAGCCGCGCGGCGTTCCGGGTGATGAAGGGCAAGGGGCGCGGACGCATCATCAACATAGGTTCGATCTCGGCCCGCGTGCCGCGGCAGAACAGCCCGGCCTACGCAGCGAGCAAGTGGGGGCTCGACGGGCTGACCCGATCGCTGGCTATCGATGGACGCGAGTTCAACATCGCCGCGTCGATCTTCCATCCCGGGATCGTCGCCACCGAAATCGCCCCCGGCGCGGTCAAACTGCCCGAGAACTTCGCCGCCTCGCCCGAGGACATCGCCGAAGTCATCGTGCACATGTGCGACATCCCCGATCATCTCAACTTCTACGAAGGCATGGTCGTGCAAATCGACCTCCCGTTCCTCGGACGCGGCTGACTTGGCGGCAGATCTCGCCTGCTGGAACATTGCCGATCTGCGCGAGCGTGCGCGGCGTCGCCTGCCGCACGGGATCTGGGAATACGCCGAGCGCGGCACCGAGGACGAACTCGGAATGGCCCGCAACCGGGCGGCGTTCGAGCGAATGACGTTCCGACCGCGCGTGCTGCGCGGCGTCCAGCACGTCGATACGACCGCGCAGATATTTGGCAAGCCGAGTCCTGTGCCGCTGGCGCTGGCTCCAACCGGCGCGGCCGGCCTGTTGTGGTACAAGGGTGATCTCGAACTCGCCCGAGCCGCTGCCGCGGCCGGGATCCCGTTCACCATCTCGAGCGCAAGCACGATGGATCTCGAGCAAATCGCGCGAGCCGGCGGCCGGCTGTGGTTCCAGCTCTACTATTGGGAGGACCGGTCGCTGTCGCACGCGGTCGTCGACCGCGCGCACCAGCTCGGCTGCGAGGCGCTGTTCATCACGCTCGACATGCCGGTGCCGCCCAATCGCGAATATATCCATCGCAACGGGTTCGGCACGCCGTTCCGGCTCAACGCACGCAATGTCATCGATGTGCTGACGCACCCGCGGTGGCTGGCCGGCGTCCTTGGCCGCTACGCCCTGGACGGCGGCGTCCCAAGCCAGGCGAACTTGCCCGACCGCCTGCGTTCGAAGGTGACCAAGGGCGCGCCGCCCGGCGCGCTGTTCAAGCAGGATGACCTGGACTGGGATGCGCTCAAGATCCTGCGCGACCGCTGGCCCGGCCGACTGGTGCTCAAGGGGGTGCTGCACCCGGAAGATGCCGAACGGGCGCTGTCGCTCGGCGCGGACGGTGTGGTTGTCTCCAATCACGGCGGCCGCGCCCTAGACGGCTCGATGGCGACGCTGGATGCCTTGCCGTCAATCGTGTCGGCGGTCGGTGGCCGAATGACGATCTTCCTCGACAGCGGTGTTCGCCGGGGCAGCGACGTCGTCAAGGCGCTCGCGCTCGGTGCCGATGCCGTGCTTGTCGGCCGGGCCCCGCTCTACGGCCTTGCCGCGACCGGCGGGCCAGGGGTCTCGCGAGCGCTCGCCCTGCTCGCAGCAGAGACCGCCAGAACGATGGCGATGCTCGGGGTGCGCAAGATATCGGAGATCGACTCGAAGCTACTGGCGTGATCGCGGTGCCGACTCTTGCAGTCTTGCACCGCGATTTAGCAGTCGAGGGTCCTAAAGGTACGAAAAAGGGCGACGAGTCAAACTCGCCGCCCTTAATCTCGTTCCGAAAAATCAGCCGATTACGGGCTGGTCGGGAGATCCTCGTTACCGTCGGCAGCGATCACGCCGATCACGCCGATCAGGATCAGAAGGCCGACGATCCACGCGAAACCGAGGTTCTCGGCTTCACCGACCGGCGAGGCGTCACGGACACCGTCAACGGCCACCGGCGCGGCGGCAGCGGCCGTCGAACCGAACACCAGCCCCGCAGATGCGAGAGCGACAAGCGCTTTACGAATAACCATTTAGTGCCCTTCCGTTTACCAATCGCCGCTCAAATATCACGGCATTTCAAAGCGTCAACCCCGGCCATTGCCTCAATCCGGATTGTCGCGCCGCGCTGCAATCGCGAACGGCCATACAACCCGAACTGCACGATGCCAACCCTCAATTCCGCTTTGCTGTGGAGCGCTAGTGACTTGCAAAGTTTGAGGTTTTCTTAACACCGTCGGCGGCTTAATCCACTGCCCCCATGAACGGTTCCTTAAAGTTCGCAATCGCCGTCGCGGCTATGGTTTTTTCGCAACAGTCGACGGCGGAGTCGAACGACGCGATGACTGCACTGCTGGTACAGGATGTTCGGCTCGCGACGGTGGCCGAGCGCATGCTGGCCGCCAACAGCGCGCTTTGCCGGCAACACATGCCACTCACCGGCCTGGTTCTCCACAGCCGCGATCAATATCGCGCGTCGGTGGCCGGCGATGCGTTCGCCAACGGTCGGATTGCCGTAGGGGCGCTCGTTCCCGGTTCGGCGGCCGCGGGCCAGGTGGCCGCGGGCGATGCCATCGTCGCGATCGGCGACACGCGCACCGACGAGCTCGTCGCCGAGGGCGATGCGCCGTTACGCGACGCGGCCTTCGCGCTGCTCGCCGAACAGCCCGACGGCGTGCCGGTGAACCTGACGCTTGCGCGAGACGGCGTGGAGCGCACCTTCGCCCTCGAAGCGCCCACCGGCTGCCGCGCCCTGGTCGAGATTCGCTCGGTGAGCGGGCTCAACGCGCGTTCCGACGGCCGGGTCATCCAGATCAATTACGGTCTCGCCGCGGAAGCGAGCGATGACGAACTCGCCGTGATCTTCGCCCACGAGATGGGCCACCTCGTGCTTGAGCATCGTCGACGCCTGTCCGGCGCCGGAGTGGAGAAGGGATTCTTCGGCGAATTCGGTCGCAACCAGCGGCTGAACCGCCAGGTCGAGGTCGAGGCCGACCTGGTCGCCGCGCACCTCCTTGCCAACGCCGGCTACGATCCGACCATCGCGCCGCGCTTCTGGCGCTCGAGCCTCGGCCGGCGAGCCGGCGGAGGGCTCCTGCGCAGCAGCACCTACCCGTCCGCCGAGGCCCGTGCGCGGCTGATCGAGCGCGAAATCGCCGAGTATATCGGTGCCGGTACTGCGCCGACCTGGCCCGGCCACCTGCTCGCGCGCCGAGACCTGCCGTTCGAATAGCTCAAGCGACGGGGCGCTCGGGCGCTTCGCTGATGTCGATGTAATGCCGGTCGTAATAGGTCAGCGGCGCGGCGTCGGCGCGATGCTTCGCCGCGATCAGTTCACCGATGAAGATCGAATGCGTGCCGAAATCGTGGCAGTGGCGGCGCTGGCAGACGAAACTGGACTGCGCCGTCGCCAGGACCGGTACGCCGTGCTCCTCGTGCCATTCGCCGACATCGAAGCGATCGGCCGCGCTGTGCATGAAATGCTCGGCGACGTCGCGGTTGCCGAGACCGAGCACGTTGACGCAGAAGGTCTCGGCCGAGGCCAGCGGGCCGTGCAGCGAAGCCGAGCGATTGACGCAGACGAGCAGTGACGGCGGGTCGAAACTCAGCGAGCTGACGGCTGTCGCGAGGATCCCGAAGCGGTTGCCGCCGTGGCCGGTGGTGACGGCGTAGACAGTCGCCGCGACGTGACGCATCGCCAGGCGGAAGTCGTGGAGCAATTCGTCGCGGGTTTGGGCGGAATCCGTCACGGAAACCTCCATGCGGTGCCACTCGCAGCAGCGCAAGCAGCAGCAGGACCGCGGCCGACCTCGCGCGAGAACCCCAAGACAATTTCCATCGGAGCATCATATAATGTGCCGCAACTGTATTGCCATCACATTATGATGTGATATGATCCGTCCATGAGCACACCCGTGATTCAGCGCGTGCGCGACCTCATTGCCGAAGGTCGCATGACTCGCACCGGCCTCGCCCGTGCGGCAGGCCTTCACGCCAACACCTTGCGCGAATGCACCGAGCCCAGCTGGAACCCGACGGCCGACACGCTCGGCAAACTCGAGCGGTTCCTGTCGAGCAACGACGACACGCCGGTGCTGGTGCCGATCGAAGCGATCATCGATGAGGCGCGCAACGGTCGGATGTTCGTGCTGGTAGACGACGAGGACCGGGAGAACGAGGGCGATCTGGTGATCCCGGCGCAGATGGCGACGCCCGACGCGATCAACTTCATGGCTACCCACGGCCGAGGGCTGATCTGCCTCGCGCTCGCGCCCGAACGTGTTGAGGCGCTTGGCCTTCAGCCCATGAGCCGCACCAACCGAAGCCGGATGGAGACCGCCTTCACCACCTCGATCGAGGCGCGCGAAGGGGTCACGACCGGGATAAGCGCGGCCGACCGGGCCCGGACGATCTCGGTCGCGATCGACGCCTCCAAGGGCCCGGACGACATCGTCAGTCCGGGCCACGTGTTTCCGCTGGTCGCGCGCGAGGGCGGCGTCCTCGTCCGTGCCGGTCACACCGAGGCCGCGGTCGATATCTCCCGGCTCGCCGGGCTCAATCCCTCGGGCGTCATCTGCGAAATCATGGCCGAGGACGGCTCGATGGCGCGGCTCGACGACCTGCTGCGCTTCGCCCGACTGCACGGTCTCAAGGTCGGCACGATCCGCGACCTCATCGCCTACCGCCGCCGCCACGACCACCTGGTCGAGAAGCGCGCCGAGGGCCGCTTCGCCAGCAGGTGGGGCGGCGACTGGCGCGCGATCAGCTTCTACAACAAGGCCACCCGCGGCGAGACGATGGCGCTGGTCAAGGGCCATATCGGCCCCGGGAAGCCGACGCTCGTGCGCATGCACGCGCTGTCGCTGTTCGACGATGTCTTCGCCCGCGACACGGAGCGCCAGGGCCTGCTCGAAGGGGCGATGCGGATCATCGGCGAGGAAGGCGCCGGCGTGGTCGTGCTGATCAACCGCCCAGGCCCAGACCATGCCTCCAGCGCGATCCGCGGTCTGACCGGCGAGCGCCCTGCGAGCGACGAGGACATGCCGACCGAACAGCGCGACTATGGCGTCGGAGCGCAGATCCTCGCCGAACTCGGGGTGCACGACATGATCCTGCTGACCAACACGCGGCACTCGCTGGTCGGGCTCGAAGGCTACGACCTGTCGATCGTCGGCGAGCGGCCCATCGAGCCGGCGTGATTGCCGACCGGGGCCTCGATACCGAGGCGCGCGATCCGAAATACGCCCGCGTCGAGTTCGAGCGGCGGTGGCTGGTCGACGCGTCGGCGCGCCCACCCCTGGACGGTCTCTCGTTCACCCTGATCGAGGATCGCTACATCGAGGGCACGCGCCTGCGTCTCCGGCGCATGGCGAGAGGAGCGCGGACCGTCCTCAAGCTGACCAAGAAATACGATGCCCCACAGCCACGCGCCCGGCTTATCGTTACGGCCTATCTGACCGAAGCCGAGCACGCGGTGTTCGCCGCGCTCCCCGCCCGCGTCCTGATCAAGCGCCGCTTTTCCCTTGCGGTCGATGACCAAGAGTGGAGCCTCGACCTGTTCGACGGCCCGCTCGCCGGACTCGAGCTGCTCGAGGCCGAAGCCGCTGACGAGGCCGCCCTCGCTGCGCTTGTGCCGCCGGCCTGGACGGTTAAGGAGGTCACCCACGATCCGCGCTACCAATGCGGCGCGCTCGCCCAGACCCTCGCGATCCCGGAGTAACGATGGCCCGCTTCCTGATCGTCGAAGCCCGCTTCTACGAACACCTGAACGACATGCTCATCGAGGGGGCCAAGACGGCGCTCCAGCGGGCCGGCCACACGGTCGACAAGCTGACCGTGCCCGGCGCGCTCGAGGTGCCAGGCGCGATCGCGCTCGCGGCCGAGAGCGGCGAATACGACGCGTTCGTCGCGCTCGGCGTGGTGATCCGCGGCGAGACCTACCATTTCGAGATCGTTGCCGGGGAATCGGCGCGCGGGATCATGGCGCTGACGATGGACGGGATCGCCGTGGGCAACGGCATCCTCACGGTCGAGAGCGAGGCCCAGGCGATCGTCCGCGCCGATCCGCAGCAGCTCAACAAGGGCGCCGGCGCCGCCGAAGCGGCCTTGGCATTGCTCGCAATTCGGGAGAAGTTCGCGTGACAAACCACTGGTCGGTTGCTGGAATCCCGCTGGTCCTCGGCGGCAACGTGTTCGGCTTCACGGCCGACGAGAACACCAGCTTCGCCATCCTCGACCGGTTCTACGAGCACGGCGGACGGATGATCGACACGGCGCAGGGCTACTCGGTCTGGGTGCCCGGGCACGTCGGCGGCGAGAGCGAGACGGTGATCGGCAAGTGGCTCACGAGCCGCGGCGTGCGTGCGGAGATGCGCATCGCGACCAAGACCGGCATGTTCGGCAAGCCCGGCGACCTCGCACCGGCCAAGGTGGCCGAGGAACTCGAGAAGTCGCTCGAGCGGCTGCAAACGGACTGCGTCGACCTCTACTACGCCCACCGCGACGAGACCGGGACCCCGCTCGAGGAGGTCGTCGAGGGATTCGACGCGCTCGTTCGCAAGGGCCTGGTGCGCGAGATCGGCGCGTCGAACTACAACGCCGAGCGGCTCGCGGCAGTGCACGACATCGCCACGGCGCGCGGGCTGACCCCGTTCACCGTGCTGCAGAACGAATACAACCTCGTCGAGCGCAAGGATTACCCGCCGGAACTGCAGCGGCTGTGCGTCGAGCGGGACATCGCCATGTTCCCCTGGTTCGGCCTCGCCGCCGGCTTCCTCACCGGCAAGTACCGCACGCGCGAGGACCTCGCGCGGCACAACCGAGGATCGAGCATAGAGCGATTCTTCGAGCATGGCCTGACGGTCCTGCCAACGCTCGACGCGGTCGCCGCCGAGACCGGCGCCAGCCTCGGCGCCGTCGCGCTGGCTTGGCTCATGCGCCAGCCCGGCATTACCGCGCCGATCGCCAGCGCGAGCAAGCCCGAGCAGCTCGACGTGCAGTTCGAGGCGCTCGAGCTGGAGCTGTCCGACGACCAGCTCGCACGGCTGAGCGCGGCCGGAACCTAAGCGTCACCGGCGCGCTGTGGCGGGCATGAACGGCCCGCTCGAATGGATCGCCGCGTTCGGCACGATGCTCGCCGCCGGGCTGATTGCGGCCGATCTCGGGCGCAAGGTGACCGGCTGGGGTTTCGTGCTGTTTTGCGCGGTCTCGGTGACCTGGATCGTCTCGGGTCTGACGGGCGACGCCCTGCCCATCGCGGCGATGAACGGCATCCTGCTGCTGATCAACGCCTGGGGTGTGTGGCAATACCTGCTGAGCCCAAAGAACACGGCCAAGCTCGAGAAGCTCGAGCAGCTCGAGGAGGAGGCGGAGAGGGAGGTAGCGACGGAAGGCGGGTGACTCGCTGCTTCGAACGGCGCGGCGGGGTTCGATCACGAGAGACAGATCCCTCTGGTTCGCGGGGCGGTTAGCGGGCAGGATCAACCGTCATTGGGGGGAAGTCCGCATGGCCATGCGCCGAATCTGGGTCGGTGTTCTCGCGATCGCCGCATTCATTGTTCCGCTCCGGGCCATGGCCCAGGGTGAGTCCGTCTTTCCGGTGGTTCCGTCCGAGCCGCGAGCGGTGATCGTCGAGGCGGTCGGCGACGGCAAGGCCGATGACACGGACGCCCTGCAGGCGACCTTCGACCAGGCGGTCGACCGGACTGGCCACGGTCTCGTGTTCCTGCCTTCGGGCACCTACCGCATCACCCGCACGCTGGTGGTGCCGACCGGCGTGCGCGTCTTCGGCGTCGGTCCGACGCGGCCGGTGATCCTGCTCGGCCCGAATACTCCGGGCTTCCGGGAGGGCGTCTCGACGATGATCGTCTTTGCCGGACGCGACCAGTACAATGTCGGGCAGGTGCCGGTTCCGATCCCGACGATCGTCCCGCGCGACAAGGTCGTGCGCGACGCGAATTCAGGCAGCTTCTATTCGTCGATGCGCAACGTCGACATCGAGATCGGCCCCGGCAACCCGGCCGCGGCCGGCGTGCGCTTCCGCATGGCGCAGCACGCGTTCCTCAGCGACATGGAGTTTCGCATCGGCGACGGGTTCGCCGGCGTCTACCAGGCGGGCAACGTGATGGACAACGTCCGCTTCGTCGGCGGGCGCTACGGCATCGTCACCGAGAAGACCTCGCCCGCGTGGCCATTCACGCTGCTCGATGCGACCTTCACCGGCCAGCGCGAGGCCGCCATCCGCGAGCACGAGGCGCGGCTGACCCTGGTCAACGTCGCCATCAGCGACACGCCGGTCGGGATCGAGATCGACCGCGGCTACGGCGACTCGCTGTGGGGCAAGGACGTGCGGTTCGAACGCGTCGGCCGCGCGGCGGTGGTCATCTCGAATGAGGACAGCGTGTTCACCCAGGTGGGGTTCGACAACGCGCTCGCGACAGATACGCCGGTGTTCGCCCGCTTCCGCGACAGCGGGCGGACGGTCGAGGGCAGCGGGAAAGCCTACCAGGTGGCCTCGTTCTCCTACGGCTTGGCGGTCCCCGATCTAGGCCAGATGGGTGACTACGCGACCGAAGCAGACATTCGCCCGCTCGAAGCGTTGCCCCCGCGGCGCGCGCCAGCGATCCGCGAGCTCCCGCCGATGGCGGACTGGGTCGACGTACGGACGCTCGGCGTTACCGGCGACGGCGAGACCGACGACACGGCGGCGATCCAGCGGGCGATCGACGCGCACCGCGTGCTCTATTTCCCGATCGGCTTCTACAAGGTCACCGACCGGCTCTTGTTGCGGCCGGACTCGGTACTCATCGGCCTGCATCCGGCGATCACCCAGCTCTACCTCCCCGACGACAACCCGGGCCACCGCGGAGTCGGGCCGGTGAGGCCGATCCTGGAGACCCCGCGGGGCGGCGACAACATCCTCTCCGGGCTCGGGTTGTTCACCGGGCGCGTGAACCCGCGTGCTTCGGCGCTGCTGTGGCGCTCGGGCCAGCGGAGCCTGGTCGAGGACGTCAAGATCATGGGCGGGGGCGGGACGCCGACGGTCGACGGCCGCGGACTTGGCGTGCTCCGCGCCTTCAGCGGCGACCCGGTTGCCGACGGGCGGATGGACGCGCAGTACCCGAGCATCTGGGTGACCGACGGCGGCGGCGGCACGTTCGCCGACGTGTGGAGCCCGAACACCTTTGCGCAGTCGGGCCTGCACATCACCAACACGAGCACGCCGGGCTTCGTTTACTACATGTCAGTTGAGCACCACGCGCGAAACGAGATCGTGCTCGACAACGTCGAGAACTGGGAATTCCTCGCGCCGCAGACCGAGCAGGAGGTCGGTGACGGACCGGACGCGGTCAGCCTCGAGATCCGCAATTCGCGCAAGCTGCTGTTCGCCAACTACCACGGCTATCGCGTGACGCGCAGCTACCACCCGGCGAGGAGCGCGGTGAAGCTGTTCAACTCGGAGGACATCCGCTTCCGCAACGTCCACGTGAACGCCGAAAGCGGCTATGCAAGCTGCGAGCCCGAAGGCTGCGGGACCTTCCTGCGGGCGAGCAAGTATCCGTTCGACAACACGATCGAGGATGTCACGCGCGGGCAGGTGCTGCGGGAACACGAGTTCGCGACGCTCGACATCGGCCCGGCCGATCGCCGGATCCCCCAACCGACGGCGAGCCTTGCGCCCGTCGAGACACTCGCCGAGGGCTTCTGGTCGATCTCGGGCGCTGCGGTAGATGCAGCGGGTGCGCTGTATTTCATCGACCGGCATTTCCAGCGGATTCATCGCTGGAGCGAGGCCCGCGGGCTCGAAATCGTGCGCGATCAGCCGCTCGATGCGGTCAACCTGGCGATAGACTCGTCAGGTCACCTGCTGGTGCTGTCGTCGCTCGGGCCGAAGGGTGCGGTGTTCTCGTTCGATCCGGCGGGCCCGCCCGACGAAATGAGGCTGATCGACCCGACACCAGTGAGCGCCGGGTCGGCCGCGCGGACGCTCCTGCCGGTCAACTGGTGGGTCAACGGCGAATTCCGCGACCAGCTCGACCACGCGACCTACGAGTTCGCCACGCTGGCCGAGATGTTCGCGCAGGAGGTCGGCACGTCCAAGACGCAAGAGTACCGCTCGCCCGACGGCAGCATCGCCCTGCCCGCCTTCCGTGTCTGGCAGCAGGGGCCGCCCGATCATGTCGGCTGGCGCTGGTCGAGCGCGCTCAACGCCAACGGGCTGATCGCCGCGCGGCCGGGCGAGCGGGTGTTCGTGACCAACGGGTCGGAGAACGTGACCTACCGCGCGACGGTCGGCCCCGGCGGCACGCTGACCGGGCTCGAGCGCTTCGCCAATCGCGGCGGTGAGAGCGTGGCGGTCGACCAGAACGGCCGGGTCTACGTCTCGAACGGCCAGGTGTTCGTCTACGACAGCGACGGCAGCCCGCTCGGGCACATCGAGGTACCCGAGCGGCCGCTCCAAATCCTGTTCGGCGGACCCGATCGGCGAACGCTGTTCATCCTCACGCATCACGCGCTGTTCGCGGCCCGGCCCTGAGCCGTGGCCGGCAGCTAGGGTGGCCCTGGGACGAAGCGCCCCGGCGTCCCTTCTGAGCCGCCCTCCACTGTGGGAGAACGGCCCGGACGTCGGTCGCCCTACCAGATGCGCACGCGCTGCTCCGGCGGCAGGTAAAGCGTGTCGCCTTCCTTGACGTCGAACGCGTCGTACCACGCATCGAGGTTGCGCACGGTCAGCGCGCGGAAATGCCCCGGCGCATGGCCGTCGGTGGCAATCCGCTGGCGCAGCTGGGCTTCGCGATACTTGCTTGCCCAGGCCTGGGCGTAGGCGATGAAGAACCGCTGGTCGCCGGTGAAGCCGTCGATCACCGGCGCCTCCTCGCCGTTCAGCGAAGCGCGGTAGGCGTCGTAGGCGGCGGCGAGTCCGGCAAGATCGGCGATGTTCTCGCCGAGCGTCAGGTTGCCGTTGACGTTGAGGCCCGGTAGCGCCTCATAGGTGTCGTACTGATCCGACAGCGCCTGACCGTTGCGCCTGAACACCTCGAGATCGGCATCGGTCCACCAGTTGCGCATCAGCCCGTTGCGGTCGAACGCCGAACCGGCGTCGTCGAAGCTGTGGCTGATCTCGTGCCCGATCACCGCGCCGATCGCGCCGTAATTGAACGCCGGGTCGGCCTTGGGGTCGAAGAACGGGCGCTGGAGGATCGCCGCCGGGAAGTTCATCGCGTTCTGCACCGGCAGGTTGACCGCGTTGACCAATTGCGCGTTCATCCACCACTCGCGCCGGTCGAGCGGCTTGCCGATCTTCGCCAGCTCCTGGCGATAGCGCAGCAGCTCGGCGGCCTGCTTGTTGGCGTAGGCCGTGTCCGGCGCCAGCTCCAACGAGACATAGTCCGTCCACTCGTCGGGATAGCCGACACCGACCTCGATGCCTTCGGCCTTGGCCTTGGCCTCTTCCTTGGTTGCCGGTGCCATCCACTCGAGCGCGTCGATACGCCGGGCGAAGGCGGCCTTGATGTTGTCGACCATCTCGGCGGTCTGGGCCTTGGCCGAAGCCGGGAAATAGCGCTCGGTGTAGAGCCTGCCGAGCGCGTCCCCGAGGTTCGCGTTGACCGCGCTGATCGCGCGCTTGGCGCGCGGGCGGTTGGCCTCCTGCCCGGTCAGCTGCGTGCCGTTGAAGGCGAAGAACAGGCTGTCGATCCGGCTCGGCAGCACGGCGGCGTTCTTGTTGATCTGGTGAAAGGTCAACCAGTCCTTCCAGCTCTCGAGCGGCTCGGAGCCGACGAGGGCGGCCAGCTTGGGAATGCTGCCGGCGTGAAAGGCGTTGAACTTGCGCTGGTTGCCGAGCTGCGCAGCCTCGAAGAACGTCGCCCAGTCGAGCCCCGGTGCCTTCTGCAAGAACTGCTCGGCGGTCCAGATTTCCTTGGCCTTCGACCAGTCGTCGCTCTCCTCGCGCGTGGCATGGGCCCGGGCGATCTTCAGCTCCAGGTCCCAGATCCGCTGCGCCTTGGCGGCAGCGTCGGGAATGCCGGCTGCGCCGAGCATGTCGGCCACGTACTTGCGGTACGCCGCCTGATGCGCGCGCATCGCCGGCTCGGACGACAGGTAGTACTCGCGCTCGGGCATGCCGAGGCCGCCCTGAAGCAGGTAGGGCATGACCTCCTGCTCGGCGAGGGCCTGGGTGACGAACACGCCGAACAGGTTCTCGGTGGTCATGTCGGTCGCATTGAGCGGGTCGACGTCGGCGCGCACGCTGCTGCCGAGCACGCGCGCGAGGTCGCGCTTGTCGCGGATCGCGGCAATCCGCTGCAGGTCGGCTTGGACCGGCTGCATGCCGAGCTTGTCGATCGTCGCCGTGTCGAGGAACGCGTCGTAGTAGGCCTTGACGCGGGCGGCGTCGGTGCCGGCTTCGGGCTGCGACTCCTCGAGATCGGCGATCAGCGCCTCGAGGTTCTTCTCGGTCTGCTGGTCGGCGATCCAGAAGCCGCCGATGTTCGAGCGGTCGGCCGGAATCTCGTTGGCCTCCATCCAGCCGCCGTTGGCGTAAGCGTAGAAGTCGTCCCCCGGCTTGACCGAGGTGTCCATCGACTCCCTGACGATCCCGAGCTCGGTGCCGGGCGTGACCTGTACGGCGTCGTCGCCGGCCGTGTTGCAGGCGACCGGGCCAAGGGTGACGGTTGCGACGCCCAGCAGCAGGGCGGGCAGGATGCGTGAGGTCATCGGGTTTCCTTCATCGCGCGCGAGATGCGTCGGCGGGGTTGGTTACGGATGGAACCGCATAGTCGGCCCGTCGTGATGCGGCAAGGAACCTCGGTCGAGCGCGGTGCGCACTTGGTCGGACATCGCGGCAGCGCGGTGCGCACTTCGTCGGACATCGCGGCCCGGACTGGAACCGTGTAGAGCCTTCGCCGAAGGCCTCCCCGGATCATGGAAAGGTGCCAATGGCTGCCGAATCCTACACGCCCGACCCCGCCCGCTATGACGGCCGTATGCCCTATCGCCGCTGCGGGCGGAGCGGACTCGACCTGCCGATCATCTCGCTGGGCCTGTGGCAGAACTTCGGCGGCGTCGACGATTTCGAGACCGGGCGGGCGATCCTGCGGCGGGCGTTCGACCTTGGAGTGACGCACTTCGACCTCGCCAACAACTACGGCCCGCCGTACGGCTCGGCCGAGGCGAACTTCGGGCGCTGGCTGGCGGAGGACTTCGGGCCGTTCCGCGACGAGCTGATCGTCTCGACCAAGGCCGGCTACGACATGTGGCCGGGGCCCTACGGCGAGGGCGGATCGCGCAAGTACCTGCTCGCGAGCCTCGACCAGAGCCTCAGCCGGATGGGGCTCGACTATGTCGACATCTTCTATTCGCACTGCGTCGATCCGAGCACCCCGCTTGAGGAAACGATGGGCGCGCTCGCGCACGCGCACCGGCAGGGCAAGGCGCTCTACGTCGGCATCTCGTCCTACTCGCCGCAATTGACCCGCGAGGCCCACGCGATGCTCGCGAGCGAAGGCGTGCCGCTGCTGATCCACCAGCCGTCGTACTCGATGCTCAATCGGTGGATCGAGCGCGGGCTGCTCGCCACGCTCGCCGAGCTCGGCGTCGGCTGCATCGCCTTCTCGCCGCTCGCCCAGGGCATGCTGACGAGCAAGTACCTCGGCGGGATCCCCGACGACGCGCGCGCGGTGCGCGGGCGCTATTTCCCCAAGGCGGCGCTGACCGAAGAGACGCGCGCCTCGATCCGCGCCCTCGATGCGCTGGCGCGCGAGCGCGAACAGACTCTGGCGCAGATGGCGATCGCCTGGGCGCTGCGCGACCCGCGGGTGACCTCGGCGCTGATCGGCGCGCGGACGGTGGCGCAGCTCGAGGACTCGCTGGCGGCGCTGCGCGGGCTGGATTTCAGCGAGGAGGAGCTGGTGCGGATCGACGAGCTTGCGCTGGATGCGGGGATCGACATCTGGCGAGGATCGTCGTCGATCACCTGAGTCCACGACCCATTGCGGACATTCGCAAAATGCCCTCATCTTGGCCAATGAAGCGCGAACAGACTGACCTCTCCCGATCGCTCGAGGATTTGACAGGACGTAATGCTGGCGACCCCGAGGGCGCACCCACCCCGCTGGTTGAGTGGATTATTCGGTCGTGGAAGAAGCCCCTCAAGAACTTGTCGGACGAAGAGATCGGTCGGCTGGTATCTCAGCAGGACGGCTATCCTTATGTCCTCGATCTAGTTTGGCCAAAACTCGAAGCCGACCCGCTCTTTGAAGGCGGCTATTATCCGGGTGACGTTCTCTCGAATCTCATCAAGGCAGACCCCCGGATTTGGGCAGATCGCCCTGAATACAAGGCGCGACTCCAAACACTCTACCAAAGGGCACTCGAGCGGCCGGAGGAGGAAAACGACGCCTTTCTGGCGAGCCTTCAATTCCCTGGGGCGGGCGCGTCAATGAATTGAGTCATGTCCGCTTCCCACCGAAAGCGGATGCATCTCCCTTCCCCGTCATTCCCGCGGAAGCGGGAACCCGGTCGGTTCTGCGGATGTAGCGCGAGCTCTTGCGTTTACATCATGGCCTCGCGCTGCAACGCACGCTTTACATCGAGGTCACCTCCGACCGGCTCAACGCGTCCATGAGCATCGCGAGGGCGTGATGCCGGGATCAAAGGAATTCGCGCTCGATCCCCCGAATCCGCTCCCGGGTCAATGGCGGGAGGTGATCGATAGCTGCTTTCGGCAGACTGCCGTCAGGAGCGAAACCTGCCCCGACCAGCGTGGGCATGAGGTCGTCGAGCGAACCGGCGCCGCCGGACTGGATTGCGAGGTCCACGCGATGCCAGAACGCGACGCCCTTGCTGTAGAACAGAGCGTAGTTCGAACCGTCGCCGGCCTGCACCTGGTCCTGCACCGCGGTCAGGCCCGGTCCTGCCGAGCCGGCCGAAAACTCGCGATGGCTGAGCGTAGAGGCGGCCGCCCGGTCGACTCCGATTCGTCCCAATGTCTTGAGACCGTAGTACTGGGCCAGACTCTCGCTCGCCCAAAGCGGGAGATTGCCGCTGACGAGCTGGTGGAACTGTTCGTGCAGGACGATCACCAGTGGCATCAGCGCTTCTTCGGCGGTCGAATGCGCATCAGGCAGAATGTAGTTGACGACAACGGCTTGGTGCCCCGCCGCGCCACCGACACTTCCCGCGCTGCGCTCGATGCCTAGCAGGACGACCGTAAGCACGGGGATCTGCCGCAGGTGATCGGGCCCGATCACGCCGCGGAGATAGGCAAGGCCTGCCAGATGCGCGGAGGGATCGACCTGGCCGAGATCGTCACCCGCATAGACCAAGGCCTGACGCCCATCGTTGCCGACCCACATTGGCGGTTCGCCAATTACATAGATGCCGGGAGCGCTGTTCAGCGGCGGCAAGTGCGCATCCGCACCGACACCTCGAGGGCCGATGAACCGGAGTTGCGCCTTGCCCCCGAAGCCCTCCAGGCGAAGGATCGCGGAAGGATCTGTGACGATACCCCAGCCCGACTTGAGCCAGATGCTCCGCTGCTCACTGGCCGGAATGCCGGACGGATCTGCAACCGAGACGACCCAGCTGGCGGTCTCGCATCCGACTGGCAACGTCCAGCCCTCGGCGGACTTGGCGACAGTCACGCCGTCACAGCGAACCTCGCCTATCTGGTCCGGCTGCGCCGTCGGTAACGAACGTGCGGCCAGGCGTAATGGTTGCCGCCCGGAAGGGGGAAGCTGCAAAGAGACCTCGAGCGTCCCGTCCGCTACGCGAGCGTAGTCGACGACATATTGCAGGTTCGCGCCTGCAGGAGCCGACATCAACGCCGAAGCCAGGCATGGGATGGCTCCGGGCTTCAACTCGCCATCCGCTTTCGGGCCTCGGCAACCATCGCTTCGCGATAGCTAGCCCGCGAGCCGTCCGAAGCACCCTGCCCCGGCATAGGCGGCCGCGTCCGCCAGCTCTTCCTCGATGCGGATGAGCTGGTTGTACTTCGCCAGCCGGTCCGAGCGCGCCAGCGAGCCGGTCTTGATCTGGCCGCAGTTGGTCGCGACGGCGAGGTCGGCGATCGTCGAGTCCTCGGTCTCGCCCGAGCGGTGGCTCATGACCGCGGTGTAGCCGGCGCGGTGGGCGATATCGACGGCCTGCAGGGTCTCCGTCAGCGTGCCGATCTGGTTGACCTTGACCAGCAGCGAGTTGGCCAGGCCCTTGCCGATGCCCATGCGCAGCCGCTCGGGGTTGGTCACGAACAGGTCGTCGCCGACGAGCTGGATCTTGCCGCCGATCGCGTCGGTGACCGCCTTCCAGCCCTCGAAGTCGTCCTCGCTCATGCCGTCCTCGATCGAGCGGATCGGATAGGCCGAGACGAGGTCGGCGAGGTAGTCGGCCATCTGCGCGGGCGAGAGCGACAGCCCTTCCCCGCTTATCTCGTACTTGCCGTCCCTGAAGAACTCGGTCGCGGCGCAGTCGAGCGCGAGCGCGACGTCCTCGCCGGGGTTGAAGCCGGCCTGCTCGATCGAGGCCATGATGAAGTCGAGCGCGTCGCGCGTGCTGGCGAGGTTCGGCGCGAAGCCGCCCTCGTCTCCGACCGCGGTCGCGAGACCCTTCTGGTGCAGGCCCTTCTTGAGCGTGTGGAACACCTCCGAGCCCCAGCGGACCGCTTCGGCGAGCGTCGGCGCGCCGACGGGCATGATCATGAATTCCTGGAAGTCGATCGGGTTGTCGGCGTGCTCGCCGCCGTTGATGATGTTCATCATCGGCACCGGCAGGACGTGCGCCGAGACGCCGCCGACATAGGCCCACAGCGGCATGCCGCGCGCCGCCGCCGCCGCCTTTGCCGCCGCCAGGCTCACACCGAGGATCGCGTTGGCGCCAAGGCGGGCCTTGTTCGGCGTGCTGTCGAGCGCGAGCATCGCGTGATCGATATCGCGCTGATCCTCCGCATCGACACCGACCAGCGCTTCGGCAAGCTCGCCGTTAACCGCGGCGACCGCCTGCTGGACTCCCCTGCCTCGATAGCGCGTCTTGTCGCCGTCGCGCAGCTCGACCGCTTCGTGAGCGCCGGTCGAGGCGCCCGAGGGCACTGCCGCCCGCCCCATGCTGCCGTCTTCCAGCCACACGTCGACCTCGACCGTCGGATTGCCGCGGCTGTCGAGTATTTCGCGGCCGTGAATTTCGATGATCGCGGTCATGCGGTTGGCGCTCCCGGACGAGTGTTGTAAAATGCTAAGACACCTCCGATATCGAGGGTGCCGGGGCCTCCTATGCGGCGGAACCACGCGGTGCAAGCCGCGTTCAGTTCGAGACCAGCGAGGGTCGGCCCGGAGTGCGATTGGGCTAACGGAAAGGGATATCATGGCCGAGTCAGGACCCAAGACCGCCAAGCCGCGCAAGACCGCGGCCAAGTCCAGCAACGTCGGGGCCGTCGTGCCGAAGACACCGGGCGAAGTGTCGACCCCGCCGAGCCGCCGCGAGGAAGCCAAGTCGCGCTTCAACGCCGCGCTCGAGGAAGCGCGCGCCGGCGCCGCTCTGCTCGGCGCCGAGGCCCGCGAACGCGCCAGCGGCTACGGCTTGCAAGCCCGCGAGCGCAGCGATGACTGGACCCGCGAAGCCAAGACCAAGGCCGCCGAACTGGCGCAGGAAGGCAAGGCCAAGGCGAGCGAGGCGCTGTCCGGCCTCGGCAAGCTGGTCGGCGAAAACGCCGGGACCATCGACGAGCGGCTCGGTCCGCAGTACGGCGACTACGCCCGCAGCGCCTCACAGTCGCTGCAGGACACCGCCGCCAAGCTCGAGCAGAAGAGCGTCGAGCAGCTCGGCGAAGACGCGCGCGAATTCGTCCGCAAGAGTCCCGCGGCGGCCGTCGGCTTGGCCGCGCTCGCGGGGTTCCTGCTCGCCCGCCTCTTTCGGCGGTGACACCACCGGCGGATGCCGGTATCGCCCCGCGAGTGCGGGACGATGCCGACATGCCCACGCCGCCCGATAGTGCGCCGCCGGCCGAAAGCCCGGAGGCAGAAGACGCCGAGCCGCGCTCGCTGCTCGACGACGTCGAAGCACTGATCGAGGACGGCAAGACATACCTGGAAGCCGAATTGGGTTTCCAGAAGACGCGCGCCGCCTTCGTCGCGGACCGGGCGAAGTCGGCAGCCGTGCTTGGAGCGATCGCCGCGCTCCTCGGCTTGCTCGCCCTCGTCGGGCTTACCGTAGGATCGATCATCGCCTTGACGCCGCTGTTGTCGGCGTGGGGCGCGAGCGCGCTGGTCGTGGCAATCCTGGTCGCGGCAGCGGCTCTCGCGGCGCGCGGCGCCCCCCGCAAGTGGGCCCGCCGCCCCCCGGCCCGCGGCCGCGCCCG
>JAEZES010000140.1 GCA_023432995.1 Pseudomonadota bacterium | reverse complement strand
GCACCGCGGTCGATTTCGCCAACATCGACAAGGCGCCTGAGGAGCGCGAGCGCGGCATCACCATCTCGACCGCGCACGTCGAGTACGAGACCGACAAGCGCCACTATGCGCACGTCGACTGCCCGGGCCACGCCGACTACGTGAAGAACATGATTACGGGCGCGGCGCAGATGGACGGCGCGATCCTGGTGGTGAACGCCGCCGACGGCCCGATGCCGCAGACCCGCGAGCACATCCTGCTCGCGCGCCAGGTCGGCGTGCCGGCGCTGGTCGTGTACATGAACAAGGTCGACCAGGTCGACGACGAGGAAATCCTCGAGCTGGTCGAGCTCGAAGTGCGCGAGCTCCTCTCGAGCTACGACTTCGACGGCGACAATATTCCGATCGTCAAGGGCTCGGCGCTGGCCGCGCTCGAAGGTCGCGATCCGGAGATCGGCGAGAATTCGATCATCGCGCTGATGGATGCGGTCGACGAGTACATTCCGCAGCCCGACCGTCCGGTCGACAAGCCGTTCCTGATGCCGATCGAGGACGTGTTCTCGATCTCCGGCCGCGGCACCGTCGTGACCGGCCGTATCGAGACCGGCGTGGTCAAGGTCGGCGACGAAGTCGAGATCGTCGGCATCCGTCCGACGCAGAAGACCGTCGTCACCGGCGTCGAGATGTTCCGCAAGCTGCTCGACAGCGGCGAGGCCGGCGACAACATCGGTGCGCTGCTGCGCGGCACCGGTCGCGACGACGTCGAGCGCGGTCAGGTTCTGGCCAAGCCGGGCTCGGTCAACCCGCACACCGAGTTCAGCGCTGAGGTCTACGTGCTGTCGAAGGACGAAGGCGGTCGTCACACGCCGTTCTTCGCCAACTACCGCCCGCAGTTCTACTTCCGCACCACCGACGTCACCGGCGAGGTCATCCTCCCCGAGGGCACCGAGATGGTCATGCCGGGCGACAACGTGACGATCGGCGTCAAGCTGATCGCGCCGATCGCGATGGACGAGGGTCTCCGCTTCGCCATTCGCGAAGGCGGCCGCACCGTCGGTTCGGGGGTTGTCAGCAAGATCACGAAGTAATATAGGCGCCGCGCCGGGCGGGTCCTGACGGATTCGCCCGGCCGGAATTCTCGGGGGCCGCCCCTTCCCAGCAAGCTGGTGAGGCGGGGCGGTCTCTTGTTTTTTGCCGGACCGAAAGTTCGGCGTGGCTCTTTGACATCGGTAGTAGGACATGGAAGCTCAGAACATCCGCATTCGCCTGAAGGCCTTCGATCACCGAGTGCTCGACCAGGCGACCGGCGAGATCGCGGATACCGCCCGCCGCACCGGCGCGCTCATCCGGGGCCCCATTCCGCAGCCGACGCGCATTGAGAAGTTCACCGTGAACCGCGGCCCGCACATCGACAAGAAGTCGCGCGAGCAGTTCGAGGTGCGCACCTACAAGCGGCTGCTCGACATCGTGCAGCCGAACGCCCAGACGGTCGACGCGCTGATGAAGCTCGATCTGGCCGCGGGCGTGAACGTCGAGATCAAGCTGGCGTAAGCCGGCTTACCGCAAGCCCCGGCGAAGGCCGGGGTCTGATTCAGCCAGGCTGAACGTTGCGGCACCCGGTCCCCGGATCAGATCCGGGGACTGCGAAAGGAAAACCTCGGTTTTCCATACTTGGGATACCGCCGGCGCTGCGCCGGGCCCGCGTCCCCCGTCTCGCCTTCGCGTTCGCGAGGGCAACTCAGCCCGGACGGGGCGACGCATGACACATCGGGCTGACAAGCCTGCCGGATGGTCCGGCAGGCCTCTGTTGAAGGAGTCTGATCATGCGCACGGGCGTGATCGCAAAGAAAGTCGGGATGACCCGCCTGTTCCAGGAAGACGGCCGCCATGTGCCAGTCACGGTCCTGGCGCTGGAAGATTGCCAGGTGGTCTCGCACCGCACCGCCGAGCGTGACGGCTACGTCGCGCTGCAGGTCGGCAGCGGCGAGGCCAAGCAGAAGAACGTCGCCAAGCCGCAGCGCGAGCACTTCGCCAAGGCGCAGGTGCCGCTGAAGAAGAAGGTCGCCGAGTTCCGCGTCGAGAGCGAGGAAGCGCTGCTTCCGGTCGGCTCGACGATCAGCGCCGAGCACTTCGTCGCCGGCCAGAAGGTCGACATCACCGGCCACACGCAGGGCAAGGGCTTTGCCGGTGCGATGAAGCGCTGGGGCTTCGGCGGCATGCGCGCGAGCCACGGCGTCTCGGTCAGCCACCGTGCCCACGGCTCGACCGGCAACCGCCAGGATCCGGGCAAGGTCTTCAAGAACAAGAAGATGGCCGGCCACATGGGCGATCGCCAGCGCACCCAGCAGAACCTCGAGGTCGTCCGCACCGACGCCACCCGTGGCCTGATCTTCGTCCGCGGCTCGGTTCCGGGGTCCAAGAACGCCTGGCTGCTGGTGCGCGACGCCGTCAAGCTGCCGCTCCCCGACGGTGCGCCGTTCCCGGGAGCGATCCTCGAGAAGAAGGGCACGGCGCCCGAGCACGAGGAGGCTCCCGCGGGCATGGTCGAAGCGGCCGCCGAGCACGAGGTTCAGCCCGAGGTCTCGCTCGAGCAGCAGGAGAAGCTGCTCCACGAGCAGCAGGCCGGTGCCGGCGACGACACCACCCCCGCCGTGGGTGAAGAGACCAACGAGGCAGAGGGCGGCGCGCCCGAAGCCGACGAGAACAAGGAGGGCTGATCCGTGAAGGTGAAGGTCCAGAAACTCGACGGCAAAGCAGCCGGCGACATCGAGCTCAACGACGCCGTGTTCGGCGTCGAGCCGCGCGCCGACATTCTGCACCGCGTCGTCACCTGGCAGCTCGAGAACCGCCGCGGCACCGCCCGCGCGACCCGCGAACGCTCGGACGTCGCCCGCACCGGCAAGAAGTGGGGCCGCCAGAAGGGCGGCGGCACGGCTCGCCACGGCGACCGGCGCGCTCCGATCTTCATCGGCGGCGGCAAGGCGCACGGCGCCCGCGCTCGCGAGTTCGAGCAGTCGTTGAACAAGAAGGTCCGCGCGCTCGGCCTCAAGATGGCGCTCTCGGCCAAGGCCAAGGACGGCCTGGTCGTGGTCGACAGCCTCGAGCTCAAGGACGCCAAGACCAAGGCGCTCAAGGGCGTGTTCGACAAGGCGGGCTGGAACGGCAAGGTGCTGGTGATCGACGGCGAAGCGGTCGACGCGGGCTTCAAGCGCGCGGCGGGCAACCTGCCGGGCGTCAACGTGCTCCCGGCCGTCGGCGCCAACGTCTACGACATTCTGAAGCATGACACGCTGGTCCTGACCAAGGCGGCGGTCGAAAAGCTGGAGGCGCGCTTCAATGGCTAAGAAGCAGCAGGCGGATGCGCGTCACTACGACGTGATCCTCGCTCCCCACATCACCGAGAAGTCGACGCTGCTGTCGGAGAACAACGGCGTCGTGTTCAAGGTCGCCAACGACGCCACCAAGCCGCAAATCAAGGAAGCGGTCGAGGCGCTGTGGGACGTGAAGGTCACCGGCGTGAACACGATCGTCCAGAAGGGCAAGACCAAGCGCTGGAAGGGCCGTCCCTACAAGCGCAGCGACAGCAAGAAGGCGATCGTGACGCTGGCCGAAGGCCAGTCGATCGACGTCACCGAAGGCGCACGGGGCTAAACCGATGGCACTCAAGAACTACAATCCGACGAGCCCCGCCCGGCGTGGGCTGATCCTCGTCGACCGCTCGGCGCTCTACAAGGGCAAGCCGGTCAAGGCGCTGACCGAAGGCAAGCGCAAGACCGGCGGCCGCAACAACAAGGGCCATGTGACCAGCCGCGGCATCGCCGGCGGTCACAAGCAGAAGTACCGCTACATCGACTTCAAGCGCCGCAAGTGGGACGTGCCCGCGACCGTCGAGCGGATCGAGTACGACCCGAACCGCACCGCGTTCATCGCGCTGATCAAGTACGAGGACGGCGAGCTCGCCTATATCCTCGCGCCGAACCGCATTGCGCCCGGCGACCAGGTGATCGCCGGCGAGCGGGTCGATACCAAGGTCGGCAACGCGATGCTGCTCGGCCAGATGCCGGTCGGCACGATCTGCCACAACGTCGAGATGAAGCCGGGCAAGGGCGGCCAGATCGCCCGTTCGGCCGGCACCTACGTGCAGGTCGTCGGCCGCGACCGCGGCATGGTCATCGTCCGTCTCAACTCCGGCGAGCAGCGCTACCTGCGCGCCGACTGCATGGGCACGGTCGGTTCGGTGTCGAACCCCGACAACCAGAACCAGAACTTCGCCAAGGCCGGCCGCAAGCGCTGGATGGGCAAGCGCCCGCTGACCCGCGGCGTCGCCAAGAACCCGGTCGATCACCCGCACGGCGGTGGTGAAGGCCGGACCTCGGGCGGCCGTCATCCGGTGACCCCGTGGGGCAAGCCGACCAAGGGGGCCCGCACGCGCAACAACAAGCAGACGGACAAGATGATCATCCGTTCGCGTCACGCGAAGAAGAAGAGGTAACCGGTAATGGCTCGTTCCGTCTGGAAAGGTCCGTTCGTCGACCTGCATCTGCTGAAGAAGGCAGAGACCGCGCAGGAGCAGGGTGGCCGTGCGCCGATCAAGACCTGGTCGCGCCGCAGCACGATCCTGCCGCAGTTCGTCGGCCTGACGTTCAACGTCTACAACGGCCAGAAGTTCATTCCGGTGTCCGTCAACGAGGACATGGTCGGCCACAAGCTCGGCGAGTTCGCGCCCACGCGCAACTTCCCCGGCCATGCCGCCGACAAGAAGGGCAAGCGCTAATGGGCAAGCCAAAATCTCCCCGTCGCGTCGGCGACAACGAGGCGCTGGCGGTCGGCACCACGATCCGTGGGTCGGCGCAGAAGCTCAACCTCGTGGCCGGCCTGATCCGCGGCAAGAAGGCCGAAGAGGCGATGAACATCCTCGCCTTCTCGAAGAAGGCGATGGCCCGCGACGCTCGCAAGGTGCTCGCGAGCGCGATCGCCAACGCCGAGAACAACCACGACCTCGACGTCGACGCGCTGGTCGTGAGCGAGGCCTCGGTCGGCAAGTCCATCACCATGAAGCGTTTCGCGACGCGCGGCCGTGGCAAGTCCACGCGCATTCTCAAGCCGTTCAGCCGGCTGCGCATCGTCGTTCGCGAAGTCGAGGAGGCCTGATCGATGGGTCAGAAATCTAATCCGATCGGCCTCCGGCTGCAGATCAACCGGACCTGGGACAGCCGCTGGTACGCCGAGGGGCGCGACTACGGCAAGCTGCTCAAGGAAGACATCGAGCTGCGCAAGTACATCATCGAGAACCTGCCGCAGGCGGCGATCTCGAAGGTGGTGATCGAGCGTCCGGCCAAGCTGTGCCGCATCTCGATCTATGCCGCGCGCCCCGGCGTGATCATCGGCAAGAAGGGCGCGGACATCGAGAAGCTGCGCTCCAAGCTGGCCTCGATGACCGACAGCGAGGTCAAGCTCAACATCGTCGAGATCCGCAAGCCCGAGATCGACGCCAAGCTCGTCGCCCAGGGCGTCGCCGACCAGCTGGTGCGCCGCGTGGCGTTCCGCCGGGCGATGAAGCGCGCCGTTCAGTCGGCGCTGCGGCTCGGGGCCGAGGGCATCAAGATCGTCTGCGGCGGCCGCCTCGGCGGGGCCGAGATCGCCCGCGTCGAGTGGTACCGCGCGGGCCGCGTGCCGCTGCACACGCTGCGCGCGAACGTCGACTACGCCGAGGCCGAGGCGCTCACCGCCTACGGTATCATCGGCATCAAGTGCTGGATCTTCAAAGGCGAGATCTTCGCCCACGATCCGATGGCGCAGGACCGGCTGATGATGGACGCGCAGACGTCCGGCGTCCGCCCGGCTCGCTGAGGTAACGAACGATGCTGCAACCGAAGAAGACCAAGTTCCGCAAAGCCTTCAAGGGCCGCATCAGCGGCGACGCCAAGGGCGGCACGGCGCTGAATTTCGGCGCCTACGGCCTCAAGGCGCTCGAGCCCGAGCGGATCACCGCCCGGCAGATCGAGGCCGCGCGTCGCGCGATCACGCGCCACATCAAGCGCCAGGGGCGCCTGTGGATCCGCGTGTTCCCCGACGTACCGGTGTCGAAGAAGCCGGCCGAGGTCCGCCAGGGCAAGGGCAAGGGCGCGGTCGAGTACTGGGCTGCCCGGGTGAAGCCGGGACGGATCCTGTTCGAGCTCGACGGCGTGCCGGGCCCGCTTGCGGCCGAGGCGTTCAGCCGCGCGGCGATGAAGCTGCCGATCAAGACGAAGGTCGTCGCCCGTCTCGGCGACACCTCGCATCTCGGAGGCGAGTGATGGCTCAGACCAAGAAGAGCCCGAAGGCGGCCGCCAAGGCCGCGAGCGGTGGGAACAAGGTGTTCAACGACCTGCGCACCAAGACCGACGACCAGCTCAACGACCAGCTCGTCGAGCTGAAGCGCGAGCAGTTCAACCTGCGCTTCCAGGCCGCGACCAACCAGCTCGAGCGCCCCGCGCGGATCAAGGAAGTCCGCCGGGCGATCGCGCAGATCAAGACGCTGCAGACCGAGCGCGCCCGCGCTGCGGCTTCGGCTTAAGGAGGCACAGATGCCCAAGCGCATCCTCGTCGGGACCGTTGTTTCCGACAAGACCGACAAGACCGTGACCGTGCTGGTCGAGCGCAAGGTGAAGCACCCGCTGTACGGGAAGATCATCCGCCGCTCGAAGAAGTACCACGCTCACGACGAAGGCAACGAGTTCAAGCCCGGCGACACCGTCCGCATCGAGGAGACGCGTCCGATCTCCAAGACCAAGACGTGGCGCGTGCTCGACCGCGTCCAGGCCGGCAAGGGCGTCGCGCTCGAAGCCGACCTCGAGGTCGAAGCGGCGGGCAACTGAAGGATTTTGGAACTGCCGGACTCGTTCCGGCAAGCCATTGAGAAGGAACCGGATCGATGATCCAGATGCAGTCCAATCTCGACGTCGCGGACAACAGCGGCGCGAAGCGCGTCCAGTGCATCAAGGTGCTGGGCGG
>JAEZES010000289.1 GCA_023432995.1 Pseudomonadota bacterium | reverse complement strand
CCCGAGGCCCGTGCGCCGGCGCCGCCGCCCAATCGCCCGGCCCCGCAGGCGGCAAGCGACGAGTTTCTCGACCGCGCGCCTGGGCGCGCCGAAGGAGACGGGCAGTAGGAGCCGGCTGCGGCCGGCTCCGGCCGGGTCAGCGGATGCGGATTGGGACCGAGACCGGCTGGCCGTTGCGCGGCCGCACCCGCAGCAGCACCGCCTCGCGCCCGGCGGACCTCGCCCCGGCGACGACCTCCTCGAGCTCGGAAACGCTCGACACGATCCGGCCGTTCGCGCTGAGAATGATCGTTCCGGGAGTCAGGCCCTTGGTTCCGGCATCGGAATTCGGGTCGACGTCGGTCACGACGAGCCCCTGCGTCTCGGCACCGACGCCGAGCTGGGCGCCGATCTGCGGAGTCAGGGGCACGGCCTGGATGCCGAGCGACTGCGGCAGGGTTCCCTGGCTGTCCTGGCCCGGCCGCTGCCCGGGAACGCCGCTTTCCGGGTCGACCAGCTGTGCCGCGAGTTCTTCCTCGCTCGGCCGGCGCCCGACGGTGACCGGCAGCGTGCGCCGCTCGCCGTCGCGGATGATCTCGACATTGACCCGGCGGCCGGGCGCGATGTTGGCGACGATGAACGACAGCGTCTGGTCCGGGGTCACGTCCTTGCCGTCGACCTTGAGCACCACGTCGCCCGCCTGCAGCCCGGCGACCTCGGCGGGCTCCCCGGGCTGGACCGACTGGATGAACTCGCCGCGATTGGCGGCGATGCCGAGCGCGTCGGCGAGATCGTCGTTCATCGGCTGGATGCGCACGCCGAGATAGCCGCGGAGGATTTCCTCGCCGGCGATCAGCTTCTCGACGATCGGCCTGGCCGTCTCGGCCGGAATCGCGAAGCCGATGCCGACGCTTCCGCCCGACGGCGAGAAGATCGCGTTGTTGATGCCGATGACGTTGCCCTGCATGTCGAACAGCGGGCCGCCCGAATTGCCCCGGTTGATGCTCGCGTCGGTCTGGATGTAGCGGTCGTAGGCGCCCGCACCGGTCGCGCGGTGCACCGCCGAGACGATCCCGCTGGTGACCGTGCCGCCGAGCCCGAACGGGTTGCCGATCGCGACCACCCAGTCGCCGACGCGCGCATCCTGCGAATTGCCGAATTCGACGAACGGGAACGGTTGGCTGCGGGTGATCTTGAGCACCGCGAGGTCCGACGCGGCGTCGCGCCCGACCACTTCGGCCGGATATTCGGTGCCGTCTGGCATCGTCACGGTGACTTCGCGCAGCTCCGCGCGCCCGTCGGGCTGGATCACGTGATTGTTGGTCACCACGTAACCATCGGGCGAGATGATGAAGCCCGACCCGAGCGACTGGGCTTCGCGCGTCGTCGGCTGACCGCCGTTGCGGTTGCCGAACAGGTCGGCAAACGGGGTGCCGGCGAACGGGTTGGTGTTGACGGTGATCTGCTGGCGGGTCGAGATGTTGACCACCGCCGGAGCGAGCTGCTCGGTGAGGTCGGCAAAGCTCGCCGGCGCGCCCGAACGGGGGACGATGCCGCTGATCTGTCGTTCGTCGTTCTGGGCGACCTGCGCACCCGCAGGGACGCCCGTGATCACGGATAGGGCCGCCCCGCCTGCCAGCAGGGCCGCGGTGATGCCATAGGAGTAGCGCACGGGCTTCACGTCCTTCAATTCCTTCATCCTCGCGCCTTGCGGCGCCTAAGTTCTCAGTCCCGCGGCCAATTCAAGCGCGCGGGTCTGAATGCCGTTTGAACGCCTCAGCGATTGCCGCCGCGGAATTGCCGAAGGTAAGCGTTGTCGGGCGACAGGATGATCGAGCTCGCACCTTCACCGCTTTCGAAGGTCCGACGATAGCTCTCCATCGCCCGGTAGAAGTCATAGAACTCCGGATCCTTCCCGTAGGCTTCCGCATAAGTGCGCGCCGCCTCGGCGTCGGCCTGGGCGCGGATGATCTGCGCATCGCGCTGGCCGCCGGCACGAATGGTCGCGGCTTCCTGCTGGCGGTCGGTCTGCATCCGCGTGATCGCGGCATCGAGCGGCGTGCCTTCGGGGAGGTCGGTACGCTTGATGCGCACGTCGATGACCTGCGCGCCGTACTGCCGCGCCTGGCGGTCGAGCGCGGCGCGGATGTTCTCCATCGCGCTCCCGCGCTCAGCGGTCAGCAGCGCGGTGAAGCTGCGCCGGCCGAGCTCCTGCCGCAGCACCGAGTTGAGGATCGGCGCGAGCTGGGTCTTGAGGTTCTCCTCGGTGCCGGCGTTCCTGACCATGGCCACCGGGTCGATGATCCGGAAGCGCGCGTAGGCATCGACCTGGAGCCGCTGCTGGTCGTTCGAGAGGACCTGCTGCCGCTCCATGTCGAGATCGAGAATGCGCTTGTCGACCATCTGCACGACTTCGAGGAACGGCACCCGCGGGACGATGCCGGCGCCGGTCTCGCCATAGGGCTGGTTGGGCTTGAACCGGTTGGCCACGCGGACCGGCTCGCCGGTCCGGACGATCACGGCCTGGTGCGTCTCGGGCACGACGACGAAGCTGCTCAAGGCGGCGATCACCAGCACGACCACCGCGATGATGCTGAGCCGGTGGCTCTCCCACAGTTCCGTCATTGCTCGCCACCCTGTCGCGGCGCGGCCTGCTGGCGCCGCTGGACTTCCGGCAGCGGCAGGTAAGGCGTCACGCCGTCGGCCTCGACCACGGTCTTGTCGGTCTTGCCGAGCACGCTTTCCATGGTTTCGTAGTACAGCCGGCGCCGGGTCACTTCGGGGGCCAGGCGGTACTCCTCGTAAATGCGGTTGAACGCGCCGGCGTCGCCCTGCGCCCGGGCCAGCACTTGCTGGGCATAGGCTTCGGCGCGGTTGATGTCGGCGTCGGCGTCCTGCTGCGCCGCCGAGACGTCCTTGAACGCCTCGACCACCCTTTCGGGCGGATCGGTCTTGTCGATCTCGATGCCCTGGATCGCCACGCCCGAGCGGTAGGCGTCGAGGATCGCCTGCATCCGGCTGCGCACGCGCTGCTCGATGTCGGCCCGGCCGGCGCCCGACAGGACGCGGTCGAGGTCGTGTTCCGCCACCGAGGCGCGCATGGCCGCCTCGGCCACCTCGCGGATCGTGTCCTCGGGATCGGCCAGCTGGAACTTGAACAGCTGCAAATCCTTGATATTCCAGCGGATCAGGTAGCTGAGATCGACCAGGTTCTGATCCCCCGTGAGGATCAGCTTTTCCGCCGTGCCGTCGGGCACCTTGGCCGAGCGGATCGAGGTCACGTCCATCACGTCGACGTTCTGCAGCGGCCAGGGGAACGTGAAGTTGAGGCCCGGCTGGAGCGTCCTCGAGTACTTGCCGAAGGTCGTCACGATCCCCTGCTCTTTCGGCCCGACCTGGTGGATGCTCGTCGCACCGAGCCACAGCAGCACGAGGGCGCCGGCGACCACCGGCCACCAGCTGCCGCCGCCGGGGCGCTGGGGGAGCCGGAAATTGGGCCCGCCGGGGCCGCCGCCCTTGGTGCGCCGCGGGCCTTCGGGGCCGCGATGCTTGAAGATGTCCTCGATGTTGGCCGAGCGGCGCGGCCGCTCCTCGTTGCCGCCGCCCGGCAGCCACGGGTTGCGGGGCCCCCGAGGCGCATCATCGCCGCTCGGCGGAGTCTCCCCGCCCTCGTCGCCCGGTCCGTCGCCAGAGCCATCCCGGTCGCCGGTCGGCTTGCCCCAGGGGCTGCGTTTGCCGGCCATCGCCAGTGCGATCCTTTCGATCATCCCGCCCAATCGTTCCATAGCGGCCTGTTATAGGGGCCCGCTTCGCAAAAAACAGTGGCGCGGGGACATTTTCGCTGCACCATCGGGTCTGACGCGCTAGCAGGCGCCCGATGACTTCGTCCGCCGAGATAGAACAGCGGCTGCCGCCGCACCTTGCCCCCCGCATCCGCTCGGTCCGCCTGAACGACGGCGTGGCGACCCTGGTCGCCGACGCCGGCGGGCTGTCGCGCGCCGCGGCGGCCGAGCTGCAACGTGAGCTCGAGCAGGTCGTCGGCGCGATCGAGGGGGTGGCCGAAGTGCGGGTCGCGCTGATGGCCGACAAGGTCCGCCGGCAGGTCATCGCGATCGGTTCGGGCAAGGGCGGGGTCGGCAAGTCGACCCTGACGGCCAACCTGGCGGTCGCGCTGGCCCGCGCCGGGCGCAAGGTCGGCGTCGTCGACGCGGACATCTACGGGCCATCGCAACCGATGCTGCTCGATGCGATGAACGCCCGGCCGACGGCGGAGGGCCAGCAGCTTATCCCGGTCGACAGCCCGCACGGGGTCAAGCTGCTGTCGATGGGTCAGCTGGTTCCTCCGGGGAAGGCGATCGCCTGGCGCGGACCGATGACGGGCAGCGCGCTCGGCCAGCTGATGGATGCGCAGTGGGGCGACGTGGAAGTGCTGCTGGTCGACCTGCCGCCGGGTACCGGCGACGTGCAACTGACGATGCTGCAGAAGTTCAAGCCCGCCGGAGCGATCGTCGTCTCGACCCCGCAGGACCTGGCGCTGATCGACGCCACGCGCGCGCTCGACCTGTTCCGCCAGGTCGACATTCCGATCGTCGGCATCGTCGAGAACATGGCCGGCTACCTGTGCCCGCACTGCGGGCAGCCGAGCGATCCGTTCGGCGCCGGCGGCGCCGAGGCGGCGGCGCGGGCGCTCGGCGAAACGTTCCTCGGCCGCATCCCGCTGGCCATGGCGATCCGCATCGCGAGCGATGCCGGGCAGCCGCCGGCCGTCTCCGATCGGCCCGAGAGCGAACCGTTCGCGGCGATCGCCGCCCGCCTCGGCGAGTGGCTCGACCGGCAGTGAGGGCACGGCGCTGACCCGGCTGGCGGTCTCCCGGCGCGGCCTCCTGGCCGGCGCGGCGCTCGGC
>JAEZES010000164.1 GCA_023432995.1 Pseudomonadota bacterium | reverse complement strand
TGCGCCAGGCGCATTCACGCGGCCCATTACCGAGAACTGCATGCCGCTCGCAGCGACGATCGACACGGTGACCTGCGGCACCTCGCCGCGATACTGCCCCCGCAGGCGCTCGCTGATCGCCTGCTCCAGCTCGCGCGGCAGCATCCCCTGGGCCACGATCTGGCCGACGAGCGGAAAAGCGATGGTCCCGTCGGGGAGCACCTTGACGCCGCGCTGCAGCCGCTCTTCGCCCCAGACGTAGACCTCGAGTTCGTCCCCGGCATTGATCCGGTACTGCGGAGCCTGCGCCGCCGGCGTCGGCGCCTGCCCGAGCACGGCCGTCGGCACCATCAACGCAAACAGCAACATCGCCCACAAGCTCGCGCTCCGCATTCGTTCCTCCACAGCTTCTCGACGCTGGTCGCCCGATCTCTATAAGGGCCCACATGCAGATTGGCCAACATAGTGCACCGCCAATCCCGATCTGGTGCAACTTTCTTCTTATCTGTTGTGTTCTTGCCCTTACCGCCTGCTCCGACCGGAGCGAGGAGGCAGCCGGGAACGCCGTCATTGCCCAGCAGGCGCTGGCTCGCAACGATCTGCGTGCCGCGCGCGAGGCGATTGCCGCGGCAATCGAGGATCGCGACGACGTCGTCGAATTCCACCTCTTGCGCGGCCGCATCGAACTGGCGGCAGGATCGCCAGGGGCCGCCTTCAACGCGTACAACGACGCCTTGGGTCTCGACGCAACCAATGGCGAAGCGTTGCTGAACGTCGCGCAACTGGGCCTGTCGACGGGAAATCTGCGGGAGTCGCTCGACGCCACCGAGCGGGTTCTCACCCTGGCACCCGACAATCTCGACGCCTTGCTGCTCCGCGGCATTCACTCGATCATCAGGCGCGACTATCCTGAAGCGATTGAATATGGGGATAAAATTCTCTCGCTTTCGCCGGGGCACGAAGGCGGAATCATTCTCAAGTCGAGGGCGCTGTACATGTCGCGCCGGCCGGACGAAGCGCTCGACGTGCTCGGCGGGATATCGGGCGCCGCGGAGGATTCCGTGCCGGCCGCCCTGACCAGGCTGGAAATCTACCGAGCGCTTCGCCAACCCGTTGAACTTGGAAAGGAATTTACCCACCTGGGCACGCTGCGTCCGGATGACCTGCCGCTCAAGATCGACGAGGCCAACTTCCGCTTCAAGATCGGAGAGCGGCGACAGGCCCACGAACTCGTGGCGGGCGTGCTGACCGCTCCTGACGTCAAACGACCGCTCGCCGAAACCGCACTTGCCTTGTGGCAGGAATACGGATCGCAAGACGTCGCCCAGGCGCTGCTCGAGCGGATCAACAGCAACGGTACTCTCGAGGCCCGAGAAGCCCTCGGCCGCTTCCTCATCCGGCAAGATCGGGCCGAGCAGGCCCGCACGACCCTGGCGACGCTGCCGGCAAACGCCGACGCGGGACTCAGGGCCCGCTACCTGATCCTGACAGGACAGGTCGACGAGGGGCTCGAACTGGCGAGGACGGTGCTCCGGCAGGACACGACCGACTGCGACGCGCTCATCGCGGCGAGCGAGGCCACCGCGAGGCGGCGCGAAGCGGCCGACGCGGTGCGCTACGGCCAGCTGGCCTCGGCTGAATGCCCGACCCAGGCTGGCGCCTGGTTGGCCAGCGCCGCCGCCTACCGGGCGTTCGAGCGCAAGAGCGGGGTCAATCGGGTCTACGTGCAGGCCTTGGAAGCCAACAAGCAGAGCAGCGAATTGACCGCGGCTTACGCGCGATGGCTCATTTCCGAGGGACGATCGCGCGAGGCGATCGCCATGGCCCGGCGCCTGACGCGGTATGCGCCGGCGCTGATCAGCGGCTGGCAGCTGTACGGCGACTTGTGCCGGCGCTTCGACGGCGGCTGCAGCGAGGAAGCGACGCAAGGGCTCGCCAGTGCACGCACGATGTTCGGGGTCGATCCGGCGCCGGGTACGGCGCCGCCCAACGGCCTGTTCGGCAGGCTCGTCGAACGATGAATCGCTCTCCCGCGCCGCATCGCGCGACCTCGTTTCTCGGCTTGCGGTTCGATCTGCTCGACCAGGCGCAGACGCTCGCCGCGGTGCACGCGTTGGCCCGCGGCGAGCGTTTTGGCTACGTCGTTACGCCCAATGTCGACCACCTGGTGCGGCTGCACCGCCAACCGGACAATCGGCGATTGTGGGCATCGTATGAAGACGCCGCGCTGTGCCTGTGCGACAGCCGTATCGTCCGGGGACTGGCGAACCTCTCCGGCGTCAGGCTCGACCTGGTTACGGGAAGCGACCTTACCGCCCGCCTCCTTGGCTCTCCCCATGAGCTGCAAAGCGCCGCCGTGATCGGCGGAGACGAAGCGCTGATGCGCGACCTGCAAACGATCTACCCGGGGGTCGCCTGGCATTGGCACGCGCCTCCGCAGGGTGTCCTCAAGAATCCCGCTGCCCAGCAAGCCATCGTCGAGTTCGTCGAAAGCTGCCCCGCCGGGATCTTCTTCCTCGCCATCGGAGCGCCCCAAAGCGAGATCGTGTGCGCGCGCATCAAGGAGCGCGGCATCGCACACGGCGTAGGGCTCTGTATCGGTGCCTCGCTCGAGTTCTTGACCGGCGCCAAGACCCGCGCCCCGCGTTGGATGCAGCGGGTCGGGCTCGAGTGGCTGTTTCGCCTCGCCAGCGAACCCGCCCGGCTATGGCGACGCTACCTGGTCGAAGGGCCGCAGATCTTCCTGATCTGGTGGCGCTGGCGGGTCAGTTCTTCTCGTTGAGTCGCCGCGTCCTGTTCCATTCGGTCTGCCGCGCCGCGATGAACCCAAGGTACAGCGGAATCTTCCACAACACGTAGAGCGGAGCGCGGGCAAGTGCCTGGGCCGTCAACGTCGACCGACCTTCGCGATACCAGGCGACGCCGGTAACGACCACGGCGAGGGCCAGCGCCGAGCCGAGCACCGCCAGCGGGCCGGGCTGGTTCGCCAGCAGCGCCAGCAGGACCGCGGGCACCAGCGCCAGCGCTGACACGATGAACAGCAACGCTAGCGGCGGGACCAGCAGATGCGCACCCAGCATCAGGAGGTGCGCCGAGCCCCTCCTCGCTCCCTCGAGGAGCGATGGCACTCCGTAGCGTGCCGCGTTGCTGAGGAATCCGTGCTCCCAGCGGCGACGCTGGTCGAGACTGTCCTCGATGCCTGCGGCAGCGCTGGTCACGGACAATCCCTCCCACAGGTGCACCTTGACCCCTTCCTGAGCCAGCACCAGCGCCAGCCGAAGATCCTCGACCGGTTCGGAGGTCGCTAGCTTGGCATCGGCGAAGACCGGCCAAGGGAACGCCATGCCGGTGCCGAAGAGCGTGATACCGCCACCCAGCCTGTAAAGTCCCCGGGCCCGGACCAGGTTCTTCACGACCATGGCGAAGTTCGACAGCTGCACCATGGGTGAAGCGTCGGCAGGGGCCGTCAGCAGGTTGATCGACTGGACGGGCTCCCCGATCGTCGCAGCGTGGCCGGCCATCGCCTCGACCTGCCCGCGGCTCACGCGGCAATCGGCGTCGAGCACGAAGACCGCCTGCGGTGGCGCGGACGCCAGGAAGTCCCGTGCGAAAGCGAGCGCAAAGCCTTTGCCCCGCCGCGTCGCGTCGGTGCGCTCGATGACCGTGGCGCCGGCGCCGCGCGCAAGCTCGGCGGTCTCGTCGGTACAGTTGTCGGCGACGATGAGGACGCGCGTCGTCGGCGCGACGTGCTGCCGTAACGCCCGCACCGTGTCGGCGATCATCAACGCCTCGTTGTGCGCGGGAATGATCACGGCGAGGTCGAGCTCCCCGTTCTCGTTGGTCCGCCTCGGCAGGGCCCGCAGCCCGAGGAGAACCTCGGCCGAGAAATAGAACAGCGCCAGCGCCGGACCGACGACACATGTCCAGACGAGAAGGGTCAGCATCGGAGAGCCCTTGGCGGACAATCGTCCTGCAAGCCACGACCCCGCGCCAAGTGTCCCCATTTTGGATACGCCAAGGCTAACCCCTTGTCTGATCCCGAGCCCGGATTACCCCCACGGCTGTCTGTCGAAAGGTAATCCATGGCCCGCAGATACTTCTCCCAGCGTCGCGTGCTGGTTACTGGCGGGGCCGGCTTCCTCGGCTCGCATCTGATCGACCGCTTGATCGCGGCGGGGGATGAAGTGTTGTGCGTCGACAACCTGTTCACCGGCTCCAAGGCGAACATCAGCCACCTCCTCAGCCATCCGCGCTTCGAGTTCATGCGCCACGACGTTTGCTTTCCGCTGTTTGTCGAGGTGGATGCGATCTACAACCTAGCCTGCCCGGCCTCCCCGATCCATTACCAGCACGATCCGGTGCAGACGACGAAGGTGTCGGTCTCGGGCGCGATCAACATGCTCGGCCTCGCCAAACGCCTTGGATGCCGCGTGCTGCAAGCTTCGACCAGCGAATTCTATGGCGATCCCCTCCAGCATCCGCAGACCGAGAGCTACTGGGGCAACGTCAATCCGATCGGTGTCCGCTCGTGCTACGACGAAGGCAAGCGGTGCGCCGAAACGCTGTTCTTCGATTACCATCGCCAGCACGGTGTCGGCATCAAGGTCATGCGAATCTTCAACACCTACGGGCCGCGGATGCATCCGGGGGACGGCCGCGTGGTTTCGAACTTCATCATGCAGGCGCTGCGTGGCGACGACATCACGATCTATGGTGACGGCAGCCAGACGCGCAGCTTCTGCTACGTCGACGACCTGATCGACGGGATGATCAAGCTGATGGACAGCCGCCCCGAGTTCACCGGCCCGGTCAACATCGGCAATCCGGTCGAGTTCACGATCCGTGAACTGGCCGAACTGGTGATCGAGATGACCGGATCGCGTTCGAAGCTGGTGCAGCATCCGTTGCCGTCCGACGATCCGACGCAGCGACGCCCTGACATCAGCCTTGCCAGGCGCGAACTCGATTGGGCGCCGCGGGTGGCGCTGCGCGAAGGCCTTGAGCAGACGATCGGGTATTTCCGCCAGCTTTCGAACTACGACCGGCGCCGCTGCGCGACGACCTCCTCGAGGAAAGCCGCGTATTCCCGCGCGATGTTGACCCACGAATAGCGCTCGACTCCGGCCAGCGAGGCCCTTGTCCGGTCCGCCAACGCTGCGCGCAGTGCGACGTTCAGCTGATGCGGGTCAGTGGTGTCGCACAAGTGGTGCTGGTCGCCCAGGATCCAGCGCAGGCGATCGCTGTCGTGAGCGACGACGGGCAAGCCGCAAGCCCACGATTCGAGGAAGACGTTGCCGAATGACTCGACGACGGACAGGTGCAGAAAGACGTCTGCCGATCGGTACAGGCCGGGCATTTCGGCCGCCGCCAGCGATACTCTCTTGAACCGTTGCGGCAGCAGTTCCTCGGCGAGGCGCGTGACCTCGTCGCGCAGGGGCCCGTCGCCGGCGACGACGAGGATTGCGTCCTCCAGTGCAGCAACCGCGCGGATGCCATCGAGCACCCGCTTGCTCTCGATGAGCGCGCTGACCATCAGGATCACGGGCTTGTCTGCGGGCAGGCCGAACGTCTGACGTTCGGCCTGACCCGGCCGAAAGCGCTCGAGATCCACCCCGTTCGGAATCAGCGCACAGGCCCAGCGCTGGCGGTTGCGGGCAGCATAGTCCGGATTGGTGCAGACAAGCCCGTCGCACGAGAAGGTCCGGAATTCGGCTTCCTCGCTGACGGCGGGCCAATCGCCGTTCTGGGTCACGAAGACGTGCGCCGGACCGTGCGCCCGATGTCGCCGTAGGGCCCAGTGGGTGAATGGGAACGAGCAGGTGACCGTCGCGTCGAATTCTCGCAGCGGCACCAGCCGAATGAGGTTGAACGCAAAGGTCGCATCTTCCCACGCCGTTTCCGATCGCAGAGGCGGAAGAGTCGGAAACCGCTCGAAGCGCTCGCGCCGAACCGACGGCACCCGAAGATAGCGATAGCGGATGTCGCCACGTTCAGGGCCCGAGCCCGCTACCGTCACGTCATGGCCGCTCACGGCGAGTTCGCGGGCTACCGAGAGCAACGCGACCTCGGCCCCGCGGTCGTAGCGGTGAAAACCGGGGAGCGCGAAAAGCAGTCTCATCGGCAGACGTTCAGGCACGATCAACGCACAAGCGCGAAGCGGTTCACGACAGGTGCAGGCGCGACCACCCGATCGTCCCGCCGGCAGCGGCCGGGCGGGACGTCGGTCGGTTTCCTACAGTCACTTGCTGGGCGTTGCCGGGCTCGCCGAGGCGGCCGGCGTGCCGGACGCCGACGGTGCGGGCGGAGCAAAGCCGGGCTGGTACTCGATCTCGGCTTCGGCCTTTTCCGCCTCGAGCCGGGAACGCATCGCCTCCGCCAGAGACTGGTTGCGCATCATCTGCACCGCGACCGGCCTGCCCTGGTCGCTTTGGACCGGCTGCGGCGTCTCGCCGGTCACCACCGCGACCGTGACCAAGCCACCTTCGGGGACCACGAACGGCTCACCCGGCGGCAGGGCGCGAATACGGTTGAGCCGCTCCTGGCCAAGCCTGGCCGAATCCATCTGTGCGGTGCCGCGGTTGAACTTGATCCCCATCCGATCGAGCGAGGCCGCGACCGCCTCCATCGAATGGTCGCTCTCGAGCGCTCGCAGCTTGCTGGGGTCCGACGGCATCGGGAACTGGATCCGGTCGACCGTCAGGATCGACCGTCCGCTGAAGACCGCGGGATTTTCGCGCATGAAGTTGTCGACGGCGCTCCCTTCCGGGACCGAGGTCGTGCGGCCGAGCCGCTGGCCGAGAAGCTGGACGAGCAGCGCGTCCTCGAGCTGCCGACGCCGGATGAGGAACTCGGGCGTCTTGTCGAGGCCATCCTCCCGCGCCGCCTGGGCCAGCAGGCGCCGTTCAACGATTCGCTGCAGGGCGGCCTGCTGCACCTGCTCCTTGTTGACGCCGTCCGGGAGCTGGGCCTGGCCGAGTTCGGTGTTGATTTCCTGCAGCGTTATTTCCTCGCCATTGACGACCGCGGCTACCTGCCCCGTCGCCTCCTTCTGGCAACCGGAAAGCAGAACCGACCCAATGAGGCAGCCCGCCAAGAGCCCAAGCTTTCTCATCTAGAAAATCTCCCGTCTCGATGTCTCAGTGTCAGACCACCAGCAAGCGCTGCAGCGATGGCGCTGCGGCCGCCGAGAAGCCCCCGATGAAATTGCGCAGCATGTCGAGCGCGGCCGCGCGGTTCTCGCTCAGGACCGAGGCCCGCAGCATGATCCCGTCAGGAATGCGGCCCGCGAGGTTCTCCTCGACCACCGCGAAGCGCTGCTCGGCCCACGTGCGCGGATAGGAACTCCCCAGCCGCGTGAAATAGACGACCTGCTCGACGCGATCCGAGCCCGTGGCCGTGAAGACGTTGGACGGAACCTGCTTGCCGAGCGCGGCAACCGAAATCTGCTCCGTTTCGGTCAGCTTGTAGCCACCGACCGGATAGCAGATCTCGGGCCGGTGGACTTGGAGCACGCCGTCCTGCTGGTTGTTGTAGGCGAGCAGCATCATGACGGCGGCGTCGGGAGAGCCGTAAACCCGGGTGACAAGATTGTCGTAGAGTCGATCGCTCAGGGCGTCGGGCGACGGCAGGACGACACCGCTGCTCGCGACCATCGACCACTGGCCGAACTGCTGCGGCACCCAGCCCTCGAACACCTCACGCTTGACGACCGGGTTGTGCACGGTCGGCTGGCGGGCAAACGCGAGTCCGGAGGTCGCCAGCATGGCCGCCCCGATGAAGAAGTTCCGCCGCGAAAGCAACGACGCATCCGCGCTGGTCGCCTTTTTGGTTTCAAACATTTGCCACGGTTCCTTCCGGCCGGCTGCGAGTGAACCGCAGCCATATGGGCCTGATTGCCTCGTCCGCCAGGTAGATCGCGATCAGTGCCACCGCGAACATGAACACGCCGGCGAAGTTGTGCAGGAAGCCCTGCGCCGCCGCCTCTCCCAGATGGTAGGTCAGAAGGATCAGGATCAGCACGCGGACGAAGTTCGCCAGCAGCGCCACCGGCACGATCAGCAGCACCAGGAACGCGGCGTAGCGCCAGTCGGCCTGGTGGCGGATGTAGATGTAGAACAGGGAGATCGCCGACAGCGAAATGATCGAGTTGAGGCCCGAGCAGGCGGCCGCCACCAGCAGCTCGTACTGCCCGATGTAGATCATCACCCCTTCACCGCCGATCGGATAGCCGAGCAGGTCGAGGAACGCCACGGCGGCCTTCGACAGTTCCACCTTCATCGGCAGGGTCACCGCATCGACGAGCGATTCGGGCGGGGGGAAGATGAACGCGATATAGAACAGCGGGAACCACATCCGCTTCATCGCCTGCAGGCCGACCAGGCTGTAGATCACGGCCAGGACACACCCGTACATCGCGTAGCCCTCGAGCTCGACGATCTGGGTGATCCGCGCGAACGCGTAGAACGCCAGAGTGCCGGCGAGGAGCACGGCAACAAGGGCCCCTTTCGGACGCGACACCACTTGGCGCGCGTCGCCCCACTGGCGCCACAGCAACCAGAGGCCGGTGAAGAGCACGATCGGGCCGTGCGAGCCCTGCTCCTTGCTCCAGCTTTCCTGCGCGACGAATACCAGCGTCGGGATTGCGATCGTCACGAGCCCGAGCAGGAGCACCGCCAGCCCGGCCAGATCCAACGGGCTGCGGCGCGTCGCCCGGGGCAACGCGGCGCTCGACTCTGTCTCACCCGGGCCGTGTTCTTCGGCGGGGGTAGACCGTAAGGCTATCGCATCCATCGGCAATACCTAGCACAATCCCGTGCACCCACAATCGTGAGCCGCCTCGTTCTGTACGACTGTACCGAACCGAAGCATCATACCAAATGCCCTTTAACACTTCTGTGTTTACCGCCATGTTCAGGGCGCGATGACCGAGCGACCCCCCGGAGCTAGGCGCACCATGATCTCTACCACTCTGAAATGGGTGGCCCTGGCGGTACTTTCCGCCCTTCCCGTGGTGATGCTGGGAGCGTTCAGCGATGTCTCGTGGCGAAGCGCTAGCGAGCTGACGTCTTCGCTTGGCAGGCTCTCGGGGAACGGCATGCCCGCCTTGCCCGAGCCCGAGCCGCAACTGATCAGGGCGCTGACTCCCGAGCAGGCCGTCGCCGCGAACGAGGCGTTGCCGTTCGCGGCCAACGGAATCGAGCGCGCGGGGGCGTTCGGCGCGGCCGAGGCGCTGTCGGACCCGCTGGCTTACAAGGCGGCGCTCGATTGCCTGACCGCGGCCGTCTATTACGAGGCCGCGGGCGAAGGCGAACAGGGCCAGCGCGCCGTGGCGCAGGTCGTTCTCAATCGCGTGCGGCACCCGGCCTTCCCCGCCAGCGTGTGCGACGTGGTTTACCAGGGTTCGGAACGGCAGACCGGGTGCCAGTTCACCTTTACGTGCGACGGCAGCCTGGCGAGGTCGCCCAGCCGCGCCGGGTGGGATCGCGCACGCTCGATCGCCGCCGCCGCGCTCGCCGGTTCGGTCGAGGCGACCGTGGGCATGGCGACTCACTACCATGCCAACTGGGTCGTCCCTTACTGGGCACCCCGGCTCGACAAGATCGCCGCCGTCGGCGCCCACATCTTCTATCGCTGGCCTGGCCTGTGGGGACGCCGCCAGGCGTTCACGCAGCGCTATGCCGGCGAGCTGGCGACCTCGCTGGCCGACGCTTCGGCGACAGAGATCGACCTGGATCCGAACAGCCTGGCCGCGATCGAGCTGAGCCCGGCGCCATCCTCGGTATCGCTGCCTCGGAGCGGGCTGCCCGACCCGATCCTGCTGCTGAGCGAAGACCAGAAGGCGCGGGAACTCGTCGTCGATCGTCCGGCCGGCGGGCTCATCGTCGACGAAAACCGCTTCAGCCTGGCGAGAGACGCGGAACCGCTGCCGACACCGTAAGCCGAGTTCGCGTTCACAACTCGAGGCGCGCGCAGAACCGAGCCGAACTCGGCTCTGTCGCTAGATTTCGATGATGAGCCGAACCTTTTCCGGACTGGTCCCGGCGAGCTCGGCGACCCGCACCTTGGCCTCGCCGATCGCGCGCCGGAGGGCCTGGCCGGACCCTTCGCCCTGGGGCCGCGGCGTTTGCGCCGTGCCGGAGGTTCCGAAGAGCTCCTCTTCGGCAACGCCGAGCACTTCGAGCAGGATCTTGGTCTTGGAGCGCCGCGGAGTGCTGCGGTCGGCCTCCCACGACCAGACGGTCGGGCGGCTGACCTTGGCCCTGCGAGCGA
Organism: Pseudomonadota bacterium; assembly: GCA_023432995.1. Lineage (GTDB taxonomy): Bacteria > Pseudomonadota > Alphaproteobacteria > Sphingomonadales > Sphingomonadaceae > Croceibacterium_A. The sequence continues at coordinate 7,246 of JAEZES010000164.1, read as the reverse complement.
ATTCGACCAGCGTCAGGCCGCGTTCGCGACGAAGCCGTTGCAGTCGGGCGCCGAAGGTCTCTTCCGCCCCGGACCCTTCGAAGCCGACGGCCTCTCCCGTCTGGGACGTCTCTATTGCCGGCTCGCTGCGCAATTGCGCGGCGCTGACCGCCGCCGCAGACAGCGGGCGATCGAACGCGCAGCCGAAGAACTGCCCGCTGGTCCACATGACCTTGGCCAGGCTTGACTCGGCTTCGGGCAGCTCGACGTTGATCTCGTCGCCCACTTTCAGCTCGGCCGAGCTTTCGAGCAACATCCCGGTGGCCGAGAGATTGTGAATGAGCACGTCGGTCGCCTCGCCCGAGCCGGGGGCGCCACGAACGCGAAGCCTCATCTGGTGGCGGGTCGTTCCGCGCTTGTTCTTGCCTTCGGGCAGGATATCGAATTGGGCCGCAACGGCCATCCGCCGCCTCCTCACGTAGTGACGCGGTCGTGCCGGAGGTGGGTTAATTAGTCGTTAACTCGCAGCCAATGCGTAGCTCTACCTATCGCAGGCGAACACGTCCGGCAGGTCCATGCGCGCGGCGAATGGATCGCCCGCCCTCGTGCTCAACAGCGCGATGATGTCGTCCGCCAGCCGTTCGCTGATCGGATCGCCGCTGTCGTAACCGAGGCGTTCGCTGATCAGGCTGCATACCGCAGCGCGCCAGCGGGCCGCGACCGGCGAATGATACGATGGCAGGAACGCGACGATGTCGAGCGGGCCGTCGGTGTGGCACCAGAAGTCCCGGCCGAACTCGCGCCAGTGTGAGGCCGGATAATGACCCGGCGGCACCCGCCAGCCGTTGCGGAAGGCGACGCCCGGTTGGCTCGAGGGAGCTACCGGCATGGCCACGCCTTCGTGGACCAACCACCCCGGGTAAGGGGCTGACTTAGCGCTGCGAATCGATGCCAGGATGTTCACGACTTCAGGTTAGCGAAGTTCGCTGAGCCGGTTGGCGCCGAGATTGCCACGCTCCCAATGTGGAACAGGTCGTTCGGAGCGCTCGGCTCCGTCGACCATGCCGGCGAGAGCGCGTCAGCCGAGGATCAGATAGGCCCCGCCGAGAATCGCGCCCCACAACAGCAGCGCCAGGCCGAGCGCGACCGAGAAGTTCAGTTCCGGTCCGAGCTTCGCCTGGGGCGCGAGATCCGCGCCGAGGCCCGGAGCGCTCGTGTCATTGGACGGCGCAGTCCTCGGTTCGGCCCGAAGGAGAGCGCTGCTGACGGCTGCCTGCGAAATGGCGTTGCGGAACTTGCAGCCGAAAAACCGTCCGCTTTCCCAGACGACCGTGCTGGCGACGGGCCCGGCTTCGGGAACCTCGAGGACCAGTTCGTCCCCCACCGCCAGGCTCGCCTCAGCGGCTTCGATGAGGAGACCGGTTCGCGAGATGTTGTGAATCACCACCTGCAGTTCGCCGGCGGCCGGCAGTTGCGAACGGATCGCTAATTTGAGCGAACGGCGCGAGGTCGCGCGCGTGTCGACGGCACCGTCTTGCTGTTCGAGAACCGCTTCAAGTCTCATGCCGTGTTGATACCTCTCAGCGACGGCAATGCGCACTAAGGGTAAATAACTGTTTACGACCGCATACCGTGCTAGCTCGGGGGACTAAGAAATGAGTCTCCTTTAGCCTCGAATCGGTAACTTCGCTAAGTTATCAGGGCAGCGGCGCCGCTCCCCGCACAACAGCCAAGCATAGCCCGCGCTCGCGAGACCCCCGAGCGGTAGAGAAAGCTTCCCGTTTTGGGACATGCATGGCCTCGAGCGGGTCCCGAGCCAGTTTGCGCGTTGCAATCGTAATTTTCTCTGCTTAGCGTTCTTAGCGAATAGTGAGGGAATAGATTCGTGCGCAAGATTCTTTCGATCATCGCCGCTGCCGCCGTCAGCGGACTCGCCACCCCGGCGCTCGCCGCGGACACCCTGTACCTCGACACCCAACACACGCCTTTCTACAGCAGCGGCGACCGCCCGGCGGGCACGAGCCTGCTGTTCTCGATCAACGGCGTGAACGTCCGCGCATCGGCCTGGTCGATCGGCGACGACGGCAGGATCCACGAGGCGCAGCTGGGTGTCTGGTCGGGCGGCCTCGGGGTCAGGAACGGTCGGAACGACAACACTCACACTGTGGACAACAGCGGCTACCTCGACTTTCTCCTGTTCCAGTTCGACGAAGTGGTCGAACTGGACCTCGCGCGGTTCAACACCGGTTGGGACGGCATCAGCGACACCGATGCGACCATCGGCTACACTCTCAGCGGCCTCGACTTCGGCACGCTGCCAGGCTGGGACGGCCAGTTGAGCTCGGTGCTTTCGCCGCTCAATCTCTACAGCAACAATTATGGCAGCACGGGCAGCAACACCCGCGACATCAATCCCAACGACTATACCGGGAACATGTGGCTGATCGGCGCCTCGTTCAACAACCCGAGCGAGGGCTCGTACTACAAGCAGAAGAAGGCGGCCGACGGCTTCAAGCTCGAGTACCTGACCTTCACCCGCCCGCCTCCGGGCGTTCCCGAGCCGTCGACCTGGGCCATGCTGCTGGTCGGTTTCTTCGGGCTCGGCGGCGCCATGCGCTCCGCCAAGCGCCGGCAGATCGAAGGCCAGGCCGACGCGCTTTCGGCAGCCTGACGCCAACGCGCCGGCGTCGCACCGGCACCCTTCCGATATCTTGCTCCGGGTCGGCCGTCATGCGACGGTCGGCCCGGTCGCGTTAGCGCCGAACCAACTCGGCCAGCAACGAGGTCGGCCAGGGAGGTGCCTGCATGCGTCTGGTGAGCTTTCGCCGCGACACCGGGATCGCCAGTTTCGGGCGGCTCGCCGACGACCAGGTTTACGACCTCGGCGGCGCGCACGGCGGCAGCCTGCGTGAGGCGCTTGGAGACGGCCGGGATTTGAGCGCAGCTGGCCCACTGCGGCCGCTCGCGTCGGTCGAACTGCTGCCGGTGATCCCCGACCCCGCGAAGATCTTCTGCATCGGGCTCAACTACGCCTCGCATGTTCTCGAGATGGGCAACAAGCCGCCGGCCTACCCCACCGTCTTCACCCGCTGGCCCGACACGCTGGTGGCCGACGGGAAGCCGCTGGTGAAGCCGGCCGGCTCGGACCGTCTCGACTACGAGGGCGAACTCGCGGTGATCATCGGCAGCGGCGGCCGTTTGATCGGCCGCGAGCAGGCCACGGACCATGTTGCAGGCTATTCGATCTTCAACGACGCCTCGGTCCGCGACTGGCAGCGGCACAGCAGCCAGTTCACGCCGGGAAAGAACTTTCCGGGGACGGGCGGGTTCGGCCCGGCCCTGGTGACGCCTGACGAAATCGACGATCTCGGTTCGCTGCAAGTGCAGACCAGGCTCAACGGTGCGACGATGCAGGACCAGGCGATCGCCGACCTGATCTTCGACCTGGCCGCCTTGATCGCGTACCTGTCCGCTTTCACCCCGCTGGCGCCGGGCGACGTGATCGTGACCGGCACGCCCGGAGGGGTCGGCGACGGGCGCACGCCGCCGGTCTACCTGCAGCCGGGCGACCTCGTCGAAGTCAACATCGGAACCCTGGGAACGCTGACGAACCCGGTCGTCGCGGGCCCCTAGCGAGGCCGGCGGCGCCGCTCCCGGATCCCGGTCAATCGGCCAGCGAGAACCGCAGCTTCTCCAGCGCGGTGGCCTTGAGCTGGTGAATGCGCGGAACGCTCACTCCGAGAATCTCGGCAATCTCCGCCAGGTTCAGCTCCTCGACGAAATAGAGTTGCACGACCAGTTGCAGCCGTTCGGGGAGATTGCCGATCTCCTGTGCCAGCCGGGCGCGCTCCTCCTGCTCGACGAGCTGTCCCTCGGCGGTGTCCTCGCTCGCGGCAAACTGCAGCGAACTGTCCGAATAGCATTCCTCCATCGAATCGACGTGGACCGCTGCGCACTCCGTTCGCAGCTTTTCCAGTTCGGGCACCGACAGGCCCAGGGCCGCGGCGACCTCCGGCGGACTCGCCGCCCGGCCAAGGCGGGCACGAAGCTCGTTCTCGGCCTTCTCGATCCGGCGGCGCTTCTCGCGGGCACCGCGCGCTTCGGGCGACGAACTCCGCAGGAGGTCGACCATGGCCCCGCGAACGCGCAGCTTGGCGTAAGCCGCGAAGCCATCTTCGTTCGGCCCCTCGTGCCGCTGCGCACACTCGGTCAGCGCCACGAGGCCGGCCTGCATCAGGTCCTCGACGTCGAACGACGGGCCGGCGCTGCCGGCGAGGTGCCAGGCCAGCTTGCGCACCATCGGGACGAAGCGCGACACGCGGTCGGCGACCTCGCCGCGGTAGGCTCTCGCGGCCGAGAATTGCGAATAGTCGTGCTTCATGCGGCCAGGGCCTCCCTCTCGAATTCTTGCGACGCCGCCTGCGGCGGCTCGCCGGCCGCGGGAGGCAGTTGCTCGTCGCCGCCGATGACCGCGATCACCTCGATCGGCTGGGCGACCGGCAGCTCGTTGATGGAAATGACCAGGCACCCGGGCGCACGCAGGCGAAGCAGCGCGCTCATCGGGCGGCGCGCGCGCGGCTGGACGACGAGCGCGGGAGCACCCTCGCCCGGCTGCCGAGCCGCGAGGATGGCGGCGATCCGCTCGCCGAGCGAGCGGGCCAGGTCGGGCTCGATGATCACCTGCCCGGTGGTCGGATCCTGCATGCCGCCGACGACCATCTCCTCGAGCTCGGCGGCGAGGGTGATGACCGGCAGGCGCTGGTCGGGCGGGCAGATTCGCCCGACGATCATTTCGCCGAGATCGGCGCGCACGATGTCGACCAGCCGGTCGTGCTCGGTCGTCTGCTGTGCCGCCTGCGACAGGCTGGCGAGGACCGGCAGCGGATGCGCCAGCGAGATGCCGTCCGCGAGCAGAGCGCGCATCAGGCGCGTGATCGCCGCCAGCGAAAGCGGCTGCGGGGTGATCGTGTCGACCAGCTGGCCGTTGCGCTCGCGCACCGTGTCGAGCAGCTCGCGGACCTGGTCGGGACCGAGCAGGTCCTGCGGCCGCGCCGAAAGCAGCTGACTGACGTGCGTCGCGATGACGCTTTCGGCGTCGACCACGAGGTAGCCTTCGGCGACGGCGATGTCGCGCTGCGCCGGGTCGATCCACAGCGCAGGGCAGCCGAAGCTGGGATCGCGGGTCTCCTCGCCGCGCAGACTCTCGCCGCCGCTCGCCTCGCCGGTGTCGATCGCCAGCACGCGATCGGGCCGCAGCTGCGCCGAGCCGAGCGGCGCGCCGCCGAGCAGGACGCGGTACTGATCGGGCGCGAGATCGAAGGAATCGCGAATCCGGAAGCGCGGTATGACGAAGCCGAACGACTGGCATAGCTGCCGGCGCAAGCCGGTGAGCCGCGTCACCAGCGGAGCGCCCTTGCGCTCGTCGGCCAGATGGACCAGCCCGTAGCCGAGCTCGAGCGTGACCAGAGACTGTTCCGAGACGTCCGTGATCGATATCTTCGACGGATCTGGCTTCTCTTCGGGCTCGACCACGGCCGTGGCCCGCGCCCGGCGGCCGAGGCGATGCCAGAGCCAGAACGCGCCGGCGGCCAGCGGCAGGAAGATGCTCTGCGGCATCGCCGGGATCAGCCCCATCGCGGCGAGAATGAAGCCGACCGGCAGCCAGATGCGCGGATCCGACAGCTGACCGCCGATCTGCCCGGTAAGGTCGCGGTTGTCGGCGACGCGGGTGACGATCACCGCGGCGGCAATCGACAGCAGCAGCGCGGGAACCGACGCGACCAGCGCGTCGCCGACCGCAAGCGTGACGTAACGCGAGCCGGCGTCGGCCAGCGACAGCCCGTGGCTGACGAGACCGAGCACGAGACCGGCAACGATGTTGACGAACAGGATCAGCAGCGCGGCGATCGCATCGCCCTTCACGAACTTGCTGGCGCCATCCATCGAGCCGTAGAAGTCCGCCTCGGTGGCCACTTCGCGCCGGCGCGCCTTGGCCTCGTCGGCCGTCATCAGCCCGGCGGCGAGGTCGGCGTCGATCGCCATCTGCTTGCCGGGCAACGCGTCGAGCGTGAAGCGCGCGGACACTTCCGACACGCGGCCGGCACCCTTGGTCACGACCACCAGGTTGATGATCATCAGGATCATGAACACGAACAGGCCGACCGCGAAGTTGCCGCCGACGAGGAAGGCGCCGAACGCTTCGATGACCTTGCCGGCCGCGGCCTCGCCCTCGTGGCCGTGGAGCAGCACGACGCGGGTCGAGGCGACGTTGAGAGCTAGCCGCAGCAGCGTCGCGAACAGCAGGACCGAGGGGAACGAGGAGAAGTCGAGCGGCTTCTCGGAGTTCATGGCCGCCATCAGGATCGCCACTGAAAGGGCGATGTTGAGGACGAAGAACACGTCGAGCATCGCCGCCGGGATCGGCACGACCATGAGCACGATCACCGTCAGGATGCCCGCGGGAAGCGCGAGCGACGGCGACAGGATCGAACGCAGGCCGCTCACAGGTCGAACGCCTTAAACGCGGCGTAGGCGCGCCCGACCCGCTCACCCGTCGCACCCTGGAGCTGCCCGGGCGCGCCGAACGTCGCCGCGAGCGTCTGGGCCATCGACGGACGACGGGGAGGGGCATCCGGGGTCTGCGGGGCCGGCCGATGGGAGGCTGCGAACGGTGCCGCTGGTCCCGGATAATCCCAGTCCGAGGTGCCTCCCTCGGTCGCCGAGGCCATCTTGGCCCGGATCAGATCCATCACCTCGCCGACGGTGCGAGCGCGACCGCCATCATAGAAGATACCGCGGTTGGCGCCCGCCGCCTGGGGCAGCAGCGGTGCGGCGGCCTGGACCGGATCGTCGTGCAAAGCCGCAAGAAACGTGCGTGCCCCGCCCGCGCCGAGAAAGTGAGCCAGGTAGAGTTCGGCCGCGTCGGGCTCGCGGCCGAGGGTTCCGCGCAGCTCGCCGGCGTTGTCGCGCGCCAGCTCGGCAGCCATCAGCGCGGCGGCCTCGGGATCGAAGCGCAGCGACATCACCTGGTCGCGCATCGCCGGATCGCCGATCGTCGCCCGCCCCCCGCTGCGGGCGATCACCTCGCCGGCCCAGTCCATGCCGTGCCGCGCGGCGTGGCGGTCGAGCGTCTCCAGCCAGGTCCCGGCGGTAAACTGATAGAGCCCCGCGGCGCTGGAGGTGCGGGCGCGCGCGCCCGGATCGAGCGCGGACTCGATCTTGGCCTGGGCGAGCAGGTACTTGAAATCGACACCGGTCGCCGCTGAGG
>JAEZES010000267.1 GCA_023432995.1 Pseudomonadota bacterium | reverse complement strand
GGGGCGGCCCGCCCCCGCCCCTCCACCACCCTGCGGGTGGTCCCCCTCCCCATCGCTTCGCGACGGGGAGGATCTTGCTTGCTGCGGCGCTCATGCCGTCCACCCCGCGTATTCGGCGGCCCAGCGGTCGGCTTCCTTGGCCATGTAGGCTTCGCACGAGCCGCGGGCGAGCTCGCGGACGCGGGCCATGTAGCTGGCGCGTTCCTGGACCGAGATGACGCCGCGGGCCTGCAGCAGGTTGAACAGATGGCTCGCTTCGACCGCCTGCTCGTAGGCGGCGATCGGGATGTCGTTGGCCAGACAGTTGCGGCACTCGGCTTCGGCCCTGGCAAACAGGTCGAACAGCGCCGCGGTGTCGGCGACCTCGAAGTTCCACTTCGACATCTGCCGCTCGTTCTCGAGGAACACGTCGCCGTAGGTCACGCCCTGGCCGTTGAAGTCGAGCTCGAACACGTTGTCCTTGCCCTGGATGTACATCGCCAGCCGCTCGAGCCCGTAAGTCAGCTCGCCCGAGACCGGCTTGCAGTCGAACCCGCCCATCTGCTGGAAGTAGGTGAACTGGGTCACCTCCATCCCGTCGCACCACACTTCCCAGCCGAGGCCCCAGGCGCCGAGCGTGGGCGATTCCCAGTCGTCCTCGACGAAGCGGATGTCGTGCAGGCGCGGATCGATGCCGATCAGCTCGAGGCTCCGGAGGTAGAGTTCCTGCAGGTCGGGCGGGCTCGGCTTGAGGATCACCTGGTACTGGTAATAGTGCTGCAGCCGGTTGGGGTTTTCGCCGTAGCGGCCGTCGGTCGGGCGGCGGCAGGGCTGGACGAAGGCGGCGTTCCACGGCTCGGGGCCGAGCGCGCGCAGCGTGGTCGCGGTGTGGAAGGTGCCGGCCCCCATGCGCATGTCGTAGGGCTGCAGGATCAGGCAGCCGTTCGCGCTCCAGTAATCGTGGAGCGTCAGGATCATGTCCTGGAAGCTGCGGGACGGGTCGCGGGCCATCGCGGCGCGCATGGCCGATGGGCCGCTGGCGGTCAATTGCCGACAGCGCGGCGGACCGGCCGCCGCTTGACAAGCGGCGCGCCTTGCTTCGGAGTGGACGCATGAGGGCCAGCCCGATCCGACCGAAGGCCATGCTCGCCGCGCTGCTGGCGCTAGCCGGGCTCGGCTGCCCGGCGGCCGCGTGGGCGCAGGACAACGCCGCCGACATCAACCGCGGCGACGCGGTGATCGTGCCCGCGCCCGTCCCGCGCGCGGAGATCGTGCAGGACTACGCCCCCGATCCGGCCGTGTGGCTGCTGCAGGACGAGGACACGCGGATCTACCTGCTCGGGACGGTCCACGTGCTGCCCGCCGGGTTCCGCTGGCGCAGCCCGCGGATCGACGCGATCGTCGCCGATGCCGACGAACTGATCGTCGAGTCGACCGACGACGAGCCGCCGACCGACGATCCGCGGCTGTCGCGACTGATGAAATCGCTCGCCAAGCGGCAGCGCGTCAGCGAGCGGCTGTCGCCGGAAAACGGCCCGAAGTGGCTCGCCCTCGGGCAGAGCCTCGGGATCGATGCGGAGACGTTCGACCGGCTGCCGCCGCTGCTGGCGCTGTTCGGCATCGGCCTGAGCGCCTCGCAGCAGGAATCGGGATCCATCCGGCGCTACGGCGTCGAAACCGTGCTTGAGGCCGACTTCCGCGCCGCCGGCAAGCCGATCGGCGCGATCGAGAACGGCACCGAGGTGTTCCTGTCGCTGCTCGACCTCGACGAGGCGGTGCTGATCAAGGAGCTCGACCGCGAGCTCACGCGGCTCGGGCGCAACGACCCGCGGACCTACCTGCTGGCCCCGGCCAAGGGGGCTTCGGCGCTCGAGATGGAGCATCGCTGGGCGCAGGGCCACGAGGTCGAGCTCGGGCCGGAGACGTTCGGCGACACGACGTTCGGCCGGGCGATGGACAAGACGCTGCTCGACCGGCGCAACCGCGCCTGGGCGGTGTGGCTCGAGCGCCGGCTGGCGCAGCCCGGGACGGTGCTGGTCGCGGTCGGCGCGGCGCACCTGGCGGGGCCCAACTCGGTGCACACGATGCTGGCCCGCCGGGGGCTGACCAGCGAGCGCCTGAACTAGCCCAGTCCTCAGCAGCTGGCGGGGCCATTGTCGCCCGTCTGGCGTCGTCGGCGCCCGGCGGGTTCTGGCGCCGCTCCCGCCGAACGCCTACATGGCCCTCGATTCGAGGGGACCACCGATGAAGTTCAAGCGCCTGATTGCCGCCGCCACTGCCCTCTCGCTCGGCTTCGGCGGGGTCGCCGCGCAGGCCCAGACGCCGCCCGCGGGCGCGGCGCCCGGCCCGGCGCTGTGGCGGGTCGGCGACGAGGACACGACGATCTACCTGTTCGGCACGGTCCACGCGCTGCCGCAGGGCAAGCCGTGGTTCGACGGCCGGATCGAGCGAGCGTTCACCGAGGCGAGCGAGCTCGTCACCGAAGTCGACGTCTCCGACCAGACCGCTTCGTCGGAGGCGATGCAGCGCGCCGGTCTGCTCGGCCCGGGCGAATCGCTGCGCGCGATGATGGCCGAGGACGACCGCAGGCAGTTCGAGGCCGCGCTGGTCTCGCTCGGCCTGCCGGTGGCCGCGCTCGACCCGATGGAACCGTGGCTGGCGGCGCTGACGCTGTCGCTGCTGCCGCTGCTGCGGCAGGGCTACCAGGCCGAAAGCGGGGTCGAGATGGCGCTGACCGCGCGCGCCGCCGGCAAGCAGCGTGGCGCGCTCGAGACGGTCGGGCAGCAGATCGAGCTGTTCGACGGGATGCCGATCGAAGCGCAGCTGACCTTCCTCGACCGCACGGTCGAAGCGATGCCCGAGGCCAAGACCTCGCTCGACGCCATGGTCGCCGAGTGGATCGAGGGCGACGCCGACGCGCTCGCCGAGCTGCTCAACGCCGAGCTCGACGACCCGGTGCTCTACGAGCGGCTGCTGACCCAGCGCAACGCCCAGTGGGCGGGCTGGATCGAGCAGCGGCTGCAGCAGCCGGGCACGGTGTTCGTCGCGGTCGGCGCCGGGCACCTTGCCGGGGCCGACAGCGTGCAGGCGCAGCTCGCCGCACGCGGGCTCGAGGTCGAGCGCATCTGGCAGTGAAACGCCGGCTGCTCGCGCTGGCCGCGGCGCTGGCGCTGGCCGGCTGCGGAACCGCCGAGCGCGAGGGAACGCCGGCCTTGTGGGAAGTCGCCGGACCCGGCGG
>JAEZES010000265.1 GCA_023432995.1 Pseudomonadota bacterium | reverse complement strand
CGGCCGCACAGCACGCGCGCGCGGTCGGCGAGAGTCGAACGGCCGGCGTAGAACCGCTCGATCAGCGGCCGGTCGAGCCGGTAGAACCGCGCGAACACCCGCCAGCGATGGGCCGGCGCAGCGGCGCCGAACAGCATCGCCCCGAGCCGGCGATAGAATCGCGTCGAGCGCCAGTGGCGGCGGGCGCGCTCCTCGAGCAAGGCCGCCAGCCGGTCGCCGGGCGACGAGGCTTCGGCCGCGACCAGCAGCGCGGTCTCGACCGCGAACGGCAGCGTGTAGCTGGTCAGCGGATGGACGAAGCCGCCGCGCGAGCCGGCCACGGCGACACCCTCGGTGCGGTGCGCCCGCTGAAAGGCGGCGAAGTCGCCGCCGGTGATCACCGGCAGGCAGCCGGTTTCCTCGCCGACCACCCGTCCGCTCCAGCCGTGCGGGCGGCAATAGGCGTCGAGCCGCGCCGCCAGCGTTGCACGCTCGAGTTCGGGGCGGTCCTGATAGTAGGTGTCCTCGATGAAGAGGTCGTTCGGGCCGAGCGGCAGCAGGTAGACGAAGCGATAGCCGCCGAGCTGGTCGACGGTGGCATCCATGATCACCGGCCGTTCGAGCCCGTGCGGGGCATCGGTGCGCAAATGCCGGCCCATGAACACCTGCCACCCGCCGGCGAGGTGCGGCGATCCCGCGAGGCCGCGGCAATCGATCACTGCGCGGGCCGCAAGCCGTTCGCCCGAGGTCAGGGTCACGCCCGCCCGGTCGAGCGTGGCGACCGGCGCGCGCGTGCGGATCGTTGCCGGCGCCAGCTCGCGGTCGAGCGCAGCCGCAAATTCGGCCGAGGCCAGCGAGCGGTACGGCGTCGCCAGCGTCCGCGTGAACCGCGCGAAGCGCACGTCGTACCCGCCGTCCCAGCGCGAGACCGGCAGTGGTTCGAGCAGCGCTTCGCCGGCGGGGTCGAGGTCGCTCGCGAACCAGCTCCAGCGATGATTGCCGCCGGGCGCCGGACCGGCCTCGAGCAGCTGCACGCAGACCTCGGGCCGCAGCCGTGCCAGCGCCAGCGCGATCAGCCCGCCGGCGAGTCCGCCGCCCACGATGGCGATGTCGCACCCGCGCCCGGTCATCCGGCGAGCCTTAGCGGCTCGGCGCGGCAGGGCAATGGCGGTCTCGGGCGCAGGGTGGACGCTAGCCGCCCTTGCGCTCGACCTCGAGCTTGGCGAACACCTTGCGCAACGCGACCCCGATCGCCGCTTCTTCCTCGGCCGTCATCGGTTCTTCTTCCATCTGCGCGCGCAGCGCGGCGAGCTTGGGAACGACCGGCGCGAGTCGGGTCATCGCCGGACGCGCGGCGATCTCGCGGTAAAGCTCCTCGGTCTCCGCCGGCGACAGCCCCTGCAGCGTCGCCTGCGTGGCGTTGCCGAGATCGCGCGAGACGTCGGCCGCGGTCACCGCGCGATCGTCGTCGATGGTCCCGAGGACCGTGTCGGGCCGGTAGTTGGCGGAGACCCCCGCGACGATCCGGCGGCCGATCGGCGAGGCGTAGAACTCGGCGATTTCGGCTGCGTCGGCGGCGCTCAGCTCGGCGCGCAGCAGCGCGACCATGCGCGGGCGGTAGTCGCGCTTCACCCGCTGGCTGTAGTCGACGATGATCGGCCGCGCGGCGTTGCGCACGTCGCCCAGCAGGCTCGGGTAGTCCGCCGCCAGACGGGCGACGTTCGGGTCGCCGCGAATCTGCGCGACCATCCAGTCGAGCACCGCCTCGACCATCGGCCCGTCGTCGCTGAGCGCGAGCAAGGTATCGTAGACGCGCTCGTGCGGGTCGGCGGCGGCCTCGGCGGCGGGCGCGGGCTGCGCGAGCGCCGGTTGGGCCACCCACATCACGGCCGAAAGGGCCAGCAACAGGCTTCGCATCGACAATTCCCCCTCCGACCCCGCGCGCAGGTTCAGGTCGCCGGGCGCGCTTGTCAATCGCGGGAAACGGGCAGAGAATGCCGTCAGGGAGAGCGCTATGGACAGGAGCTTGCTCGCCGCCGGCCTCGTGCTGGCTGCGTTGCCGCTGGCGGGGGCGGCGCAGGAGGCGCCCGCGCCCGGCTGCTACGTCGAAGTCGCCCGGCTGATGGACGATCCGCCGGCCGGGATTGGCGAGATCGGCGCGGCGATCCGCGAAATCGACACTCGGCTGCGGCCGCAGGTCGAGGCGATCAACGAGATCAAGGCGCAGATCGCGCGGATCGAGCAGCGCCGGGCCGCTGAGGCGCCGGTCGCGGAACCGGGCGGGCTCGAGGACGAGGCCAGCGCGCCGCTGCCAGCCATCGCGCCCGATCCGGACGCCGAGGAACTGCGGCGGCTGCAGACCGACCTCGAGGCGAAACAGGACCAGCTCAAGGCCGACTACGCAGCGCAGCAGCGCGCGCTGGTCGGCCCGGTGCAGGCGCGCGTCAGCGAACGGGCGCAGGCCTTCGCCGCGCAGCGCGGCTGCGCCGAGCTGAAGATGGCCCGCGCGCCCGATCTCGCCGCGCTGGCCGCGGCGGGCGCGCAGAACGTGACCGGCGAGTTCGTCAACTGGTACCTGGCCAACCCGCCCGGCTAGGCGGCGCCGCTTGTCAATCGAACACTGACGGGAGACAAGCGGCCGTGAGGAACAAGCTCTTGCCGCATGGCCGGGCCTGGCTGGCGACCTGGCTGATCGTCGCGCTGGCGGTGGCGGCGCTGTTCGCGATGGACCGCCCGCCGATCTGCACTTGCGGCGAGGTCAAGCTGTGGCACGGGGTGGTTCAGTCGAACGGCAACAGCCAGCACCTGACCGACTGGTACTCGCCGAGCCATTTCACCCACGGGCTGATCATGTACGGCCTCGCCTGGCTGCTGTGGCGCCGGTGGAAGCTGTTCGGCGGCCGGCCGGCGCGCTGGGCGCTGCCGATCGCCGTGCTGGTCGAAGCGGCATGGGAAGTCGCCGAAAACACGCCGATGGTGATCGACCGCTACCGCGCGGTGACTGTCAGTTGGGGTTACAGCGGCGATTCGATCGTCAACTCGGCGGCCGACATCGGCTGGATGGTCGCCGGCTTCCTCGCCGCCGCGCGCCTGCCCGCGCGGGCCAGCGTGGCGCTGGCGCTCGGCCTCGAGCTGCTGACGCTGTGGACCATCCGCGACAACCTGACGCTCAACGTGGTCATGCTGTTTTGGCCGATCGAGGCGATCCGCCAGTGGCAGGGCATGGGCTGAGCGGGATGCTCGGTCAGCCGGACGGGCGGAGCGTCTTCTCGCGCTGCGGATAGACGTCGTAGGTCCGGCCGTTGACGGTGATCGTCTCGCCCTTGAAGGCGAGCGTGCCGGCATCGCGCGCGCGGTGGCCGGTGATGACCACGCGGTCGCCGGCCTTGGCCGCGCCCGGCCCGAAGCCCGAGCCCTGCGCGACGATCGGCGGCGACAGGTCGACCTCCCAGGTGCCCTGGTCGTTGCGCAGCTGCAGGTGCATGTGCGGGTTGCCGAAGCTGATCGACTGGATCGTGCCGCTGAGACGGCTCTCCTGGTCCTGGGTCCAGGCCCAGCCGTGATGCGCGGCGGCCGAGGCGGGCAGCCCGCAGGCGACCGCCAGGATCAAGGTGCGTCGGGCGAATCTCATGGCATTCTCCTCTGCGCAGCGCTGCCGCTCGGCGGCAGCCGTCCCCTTCGCATTCACCATAGCAGAGCCGGGCCGCGCTGTCGAAGCTCGGCGGATGGAGTGCCGGCGCGGGTCAGACCGGTCTGGCCGCTGCCGGACCGACGACGGTGATCCACTCGCGCACGCGCCAGCCGGTGACGAGGCCGTGGCGCACGTACGGATCGGCGCGCGCGAAGGCCTCGGCCGCGGCCGGGCCGTCG
>JAEZES010000245.1 GCA_023432995.1 Pseudomonadota bacterium | reverse complement strand
TTGCCCCCCAAGTGGGGCGGGGTGGTGTGGGCGGGCGCCAAGGCCGGGGCGCGGGCCTACCGCGACCGGCTGTCGATCGGCTGCGGCGGCGTGTGGGCCGCGCGCGAGGGCCTGCCGCTCCCCGACTACGACGAGGCGCCCGTCGTCGCGCACCTCAAGGGGCGCGAGATCGACATCGAAATCGACCTCGGGCTCGGCGACGGCCGGGCAACCGTGTGGACCTGCGACCTGACCCACGGCTACATCGCGATCAATGCCGACTACCGCAGCTGATCTCACCGGCGGATGCCTGTGCGGCACCGTGCGCTACCGTCTCGCCAGCGCGCCGGTCGATGCCGGCTGGTGCCATTGCCGGACCTGCCAGCTCAACTCGGGCAGCCCGGCGATGGTCTTCGCCAGCGTGCCATCGGCCGACTTCGTGATCGAGGGCGGGGCGGAAGCGATCCGCCGGTATCCTTCGAGCGAGAACGCAGAGCGCTGGTTCTGCGGCCGCTGCGGGACGCCGCTGCTGTTTCGCGAGCTCGACGGCGAAACGCACGATTTCAGCCTGGCCACGCTCGACAGGCCCGAGGCGATCCTGCCCGAGTTCCACATCTACTACGACAGCCGGATCGGCTGGGCCGAGGCGGCCGACACGCTGCCGCGGTTCGGGCGCGGCCGGCACGGATGAACGAAACGCTGCACCGGGCCGTCCACGCCCTGTTGCGCGAGGTCACGGCCAGGGCGATCCTGCCGCGTTACCAGCAGCTCGCCGAGCACGAGATCACCGCCAAGCTTGCCGACGACGTGGTCACCGTAGCTGACCACGACGCCGAAGCCCTGCTCTGCGAAGGCCTGACACGGATCGCCGACCTGCCGGTGGTCGGCGAGGAAGCGGCCTTCGCCGACGCCTCGGTGCAGGACCGGCTGGCGAGCGACTGCTGGATCGTCGACCCGCTCGACGGGACGCGCAACTTCGCCGCCGGCTGGCCGCCCTTCGGCATCCTGCTCGCCCTGGCCTCGGGCGGTGAGGCGCACACCGGGTGGATCTACGACTGCCTGAGCGGCCGCCTGTGCACCGCCGAGCGCGGCCAGGGCGCGTTCGTCGACGGCGAGCGGATCGCCGCCCGGCCGACCGGAGAAACGCCGCCGGTTGCGGCGATCTCGCTGATCTTCATGGACCCGGCGCGGCGCGAGGCGGTCAAGGCGGCGCTGGCCGACTATCGCCAGGTCGACATCCCGTACTGCGCCGCCGAGCAGTATCCACGGATGGCGCTCGGGGTGAACGACGTATCGATCTTCGAGCGCACGCTGGCGTGGGACCACGCGGCGGGCGTGCTGTGGCTGAACGAGGCCGGCGGCAAGGCGGCGCGCTGTGACGGCTCCCCCTATCGGGTCGACGAGTGGCAGCGCAAAGGGCTGCTCGGTGCGGCCAGCCCGGGGTTGTGGGACGCTCTGGCGGAGCGGCTGCAACACTGCTAGCGGCGCGACCCCAACCAGCCAGAGGAGGTCACCATGGCCCGCAAGTCCATCGACAGCTTCGACCTGCCCTGCTTTCGAGCGCACCAGTAAGCGCCGCAAGGGCTATCCTTCGGAAACCAACGTGAAGCGCGGTTTGCGCTTCGTGCACGGCGACAAGGAACTGGTCGAAAAGCTCGGGCGCAACGACCGGTGCCCCTGTGATTCGGGCAAGAGCTTTCAAACGGTGCTGCCTGTCGAAGGGTCGGTTTTCGACGGCTCGCTGCGGCATGACTACTGGCGCTAGAGTCGGTGCTGAGTGACCCAACCGGAGCGGCTCGACGCGCTCGCCTGAAAAGAGGGACTGTCCCTCTTTTCAGAGCGGGCTGCGGCCGGTCAGATGACGCTTTCGATCCAGCCCTTGAGCTGGCTCTTCGGTGCGGCACCGAGCTTCTGCGCAACGGGCTTGCCGTCCTTGTACAGCACCATCAGCGGGATCGACTGCACACCGATCCGGCCCGGGACCTCGGGGTTCTCCATGATGTCCATCTTGGCGATTGTCACCCGTCCCGCCAGCTCGTCGCTGATCTCCTCGAGCGCCGGCGCGATCTGCTTGCACGGCCCGCACCAGTCCGCCCAGAAATCGACCAGCACCGGGGTGCTGGAATCGAGAACGTCGGCCTGGAAGCTGGCGTCGGTGACGGTCTTGGTGGCCATGGCAATGCTCCTGATCTCGTGTCCCGGAAATCTAGGCGCGGTTGGCGCGCAGGCAACGGCTCACCCGCCCAAGCTTTCCTCGCCGGCAATCAAGCCGGGTTTGTGCGCTTCGAGCAAGTCCGCCGGCAGCGCAATCAACTGCGGCGTCTGCGTGTAGAGCACCGCCGCCTCGACGCGCCGTCCCGGATAGATCGCCTCGAGCGCGGCGGCATAAGCGGCCATCTGCCGGATCGTCGCCGGCGGCACTTCGTCGAGCGAGGCCGGCGGGCGGCGCGCGGTCTTGAAGTCTGCCACCAGCACGCGGTCGCGCTCGACCAGAAGCCGGTCGGCAGTGCCGGCGATGACCTGCCCCCCGACCGTCGCCGCGAGCGGCACTTCGGCCAGCGCCGATGGACCGAACAGCTCGGCCCAGTGCGGCTCGCCGATCACCGCGGCCGCTCGGTCGAGGATGTCGGCCCGCTCATCCTCGGCCAGATCGCCGGCGTTCCGCTCGAGCCAGGCTCGCGCCCTGGCCTCGCGCTCGGCAGGTGCGATGTCGGGGAGGCGCTCGAGCAGCCGGTGCATCAGCACCCCGCGCCGCGCCGCCAGCGCCAGCGCTTCCGACGGCAACGGCGGCTCCGCCCCCTGCTCCTCGCCCACCGAAGACGGCGCCAGCGGCCGCGGCGGCCGCGGCTCGGGCCCGATCGGGCGCAGCACCCAGTCCGGCAGGTCGGCGGGTGCGGACGGCTCCGGCCGGCCCCGGCCGGGCGGGGCCGCAGCCCGACTTCCCCACTCGACCCGCGCGCCCCAGATCGGGTCCGCCAACGGCTCGGCTGACATCAGCGGCGCGAGTCGGGCGTACCAGCTGTCCGGCGCGGGCTCGGTCTCACGCTTGCCAAGCGCGCCGCCGATGAACAGCGCTTCCTCGGCCCGCGTCATGGCGACGTAGAGCAGCCGCCAGTGCTCCTCGCGCTCCTCGCGTCTGGCCTTCTCCTCGGCCTCGGCGACACGTCCAACCCTTTCCGCGCTGCGCAAGTCCGGAATCGGAATCGCCAGGCCCGAGCTCTCCTCGGTCAGCGTAACCCCGCGGGTCGGCGAGCTGTCGGGGTTGCCGGTGGCGTCGGCGAGGATGACGATCGGTGCTTGCAGGCCCTTCGCGCCGTGAACCGTCATCACTCGGACGAGACCCTCGCTCGCGCCCGGCTCGCGCTTGAGCTCGCCCTCGCCCGCGTCGAACCACTGGATGAAGCCCTGCAGGCTCGGCGTGTGCGCGGAGGCATAGGCGAGCGCGGCGTTGAGCAGCTCGTCGATCGGGTCGTTGGCCTCGCGCCCGAGCCGGGCGACGAGCTTGCGCCGTCCGTCCCACGGCCCGACCAGCAGCCAGTGCAGCAGCGCCTGCGGCGGCTCGAAATCGGCCCGGCGCAACAGTTCGAGCAGCATCGCGATGTGCGGATGGCCCGAACGGTGCAGGTGGTCCCACAGCGGCGCGCCCTTGTCGCGATAGCCATGCGCCAGCAGCTCCTCCTGACTCCATCCCACGAGCGGTGAGACGAGCAGGCTGGCAAGGCTGAGGTCGTCGAGCGGCTGCGCGGCGAAGCGCAGCGCGGCCATCAGGTCCTTCACCGCCAGCGGTGCGCCGAGCCGCAGGCGGTCGACGCCGGCGACCGGGATTCCGGCCGCGTGCAGTCGCGCGACGATCAGCCCGGCAAGCTCGCGGCGCTTGCGCACCAGCACCATGATGTCGCCCGGCCCGGCCAACCGCGCCTCGCCCTTGGCGAGCGGAAACCGGCCGACCAGCGCCCGGATCTGCGCCGCGATCCGATCCGCCATCCGCCGTTCGGGCGCCGAGAGCCAGGTCTCCGGCCCGTCCTCGTCCTCCTCGTCGTCGGGCCGCGCGGTCACCGGGTTCCACAGCGTCACGAGGCCGGGCCGGTCGTCGCCGACGTGCTCGTCGGGCGCCTTGTCGAGCCCGAAATTCTCGGGCCCGACCGCGGCGATCGCCCGGTCGACGAACTCCAGCACCGGCTTCGCCGTGCGATAGGACCGCTCGAGCCCGAGATCCTGCAGCGGCCGCGCCTCGCGCGGCAACCTCAGCGCGTTGGCGCCCGCGGCCCAGGCTTCGATGGCCCGGGCGAACTCGGCCTTGGCGGCGGAGAAGTTCTCGGGGCTCGTACCCTGGAAGCGGAAGATCGCCTGCTTGTAGTCGCCGACCACGAACACCGTGCGCAGCTTGCCGTCGCGCTGGCCCTCGCCGCTGAAAAAGTCGTCGGTCAGCGCCTTGATGATGTCCCACTGCGCCTTGTTGGTGTCCTGCGCCTCGTCGACCAGCACGTGGTCGATCTGCCGGTCGAGCTTGTAGCGGATCCATTCACCGAGTCCGGGACTGGCGAGCAGTGCCGCCGCCCGGCGGATCAGGTCGTCGAAATCGACCAGCCCCTCGCGCGCCTTTGCCTCGTCCCACGCGAGCGCGAAGCGGCGGCCGACGGTCAATGCCGGGGTCACCACTTCGACCTGCGCCAGCAGGGACCGCTGGCGGCGCACGGCTTCGAGGCAATCGCGCACCCGCTCGACCATGCCCCGGTAGTTCATGTCGAGCTTCTCAAGGTTCTTCAGCCACTTCGGCTCGCCGTTCTGGGTCAGCAGCGCCCGCGCCAGCTCGTCGCAGGCCTCCATCCTGACCGCACCGTCGCCCCCCAGCCAGGATTCGATCGCGTCGATCGCCTTGCCCGCCGAGGCCGTGCCCCACGCCCGGTTGATCTCGAGGCAGCGGCGCAGCGCGGCGCAGTCGAAGACCTCGTCGGCGCACAGCGCCGCGCCCGTTTCGGGCCCCGAGCCGGCCTCGAGCCCGAGCAGCCGCTCGACCCGCTCGCGCATCGGCTCTTGCCAGCCGCCGGGCCCGAGCCAGACGTCGCGCGCCTCGGCGCAGCGCATCAGCCAGGCGCGCGCCTTGTCAGGCCCCATCCTCAGGCTCAGCCCCTCGAGCGCCTCGATCGGCTCGTGCTCCCCGCGAGTTTCCCAGTCGACCAGCAGGTCCGACAGCACCCGGTGCGCGAGCAACTCGCGATCGCGGTCCTCCATCGCCCGCGTGCCCGGCACGAGCCCCGCTTCCTCGGGAAAGGCCGACAGCAGCCACTGGGCGAAGGCGTGGATCGTGTCGATCCGGAGCCCCCCGCCCGGGCAGTCGAGCACGCTCGCGAACAGCGTCCGCGCGCGCGCCTGGACGTCCGGCGTCGGCTTTGCGCCGATGTGCTCGAGCTCCGAGTACAGCTTCGTCGGCTCGAGCCGCACCCACCGCGCCAGCACCGCGTTGACCCGCTCGGCCATCTCGGCCGCGCCAGCCTTGGTGAAGGTCAGGCACAGCAGGTTCTCGGGCCGCACGCCGGGTGTCAGCAGCAGCCGCAGCACGCGTGCCGAAAGCACCTGCGTCTTGCCGGTCCCGGCCGAAGCCGACAGCCACACGCTGTCGCTCGGCACGACCGCCTTGGCCTGGTTGGCCTGCAGCGGGAACACCCGGCTCATGATTCGCGCCCCATCCATTCGTCGAGCCGCATGAGCTGGTCGTAGGTCGAGTACCCCGGTGCGTCGGGATTGAGCCGCGCGGTGAACGGCTCGTCTCCGAGTATCCAGCGGTCGAGTGCGTCGTTGAGGAAATATTCGGCCCGCGGGAGGAACTCCTCGAGCGGGATGCCGCTGCGCTTGCTGCCCTCAAGCACCGGCGTCGCGACGTGGCCGAACCCGGTCTCGCTTGTCTTGCTGCTGCCGAGCGACCAGTATTCGAACCGCACCGGCTCGCCGGCCGCCTTCTGGAACGCCCCGGCCCGCGCCATCAGCCCGAGTGTGCCGAGCTGCAGCGCAAACCCGTTCTCGACCTCTCGCGCCGATGGCGGCGCCCCGGTCTTGTAATCGACGATCGCCAGCGTGCCGTCGGGCAGCCGGTCGATCCGGTCGGCCTTGCCGAAGATCTCTACCCCGCGGACCTCCATCCGCCCCCATTCCTCGATCACCGTGGGCACGCGTCCGGGATCGTCACCGATCCGGCTCTCGGCCCATTCGAGCGCCTTGAGCAGCCGCGGCCGCCACAACGCGCGCACGAGCGGGTGTGCGTTCATCCTCTCCAGCGCCTCGGCCACGATCTCACCCAGCGGCCTGCCGGTCTTGTGCCAGGTCTCGAGAATTGCATGCGCCAGTTCGCCGCGCATGGCCGGGGACATCTCGGCGTCGAGCGGCTCGAGTTCCTTCAGCCGCAGGATCGCCGAGGCGTAGAACTGGTACGGGTCGGAGCGCAGCCGGTCGAGCGCGGTGACGCTGATCCGCACCCTGCGCTGCTCCGCCGACGGGCGCGGCTCCGGCCGCGGGTGTGGCGGAACCTCCGGCGGTTCATTGAGTGCCCGAACCAGCGACGGGACCTCCGTTTCTCGGTGATCCCGCGCCAGCTCGCCGAGCAGCGCCTCGGCGCGCAGCCAGAAGCGGCTGGCGATCGCCGGCCCGTCGGGCCCGCGCCGCGCCCGGCTCAGCACGACTTTGGGCGCGCCGAGTGCCCCGGCGAGGTCGTGCGCCGCCAGGCCGATGCGGAAG